>JBBIIA010000135.1:10405-12084 GCA_037446775.1 Deltaproteobacteria bacterium | reverse complement strand
GGACCGCGGCCCGGGCCGGGGAATCGCCCACCGCGGCGGAGTTGTGGCGCCGCTGGGAGGCCGCCGCCCCCGGCGAGCGGCCCGGCCTCGCCGCAGCGCTCCTGGCCCACGAGCCGGGCCACCCCGACCTGCGGGCCCACCTGGCGTGGCACGCCCTCGAAGAGGGGCGCGCCCCCGAGGCCCGGGAGGCCTTCTCGGCCCTGGCGGCGGAGCACCCCGGTCGCGCCGAGTTCCACCGGGGCCTGGCCCTAGCCCTGGCGGCCGAGGGGCGGGTGGTGGCGGCGCTGGCCGTGGCCCCGGGGGGCGACGGGGAGGCGGCGCTGGTGGCGCGGCTTCTGGTCCGACTCGGCTACGAGCTGCGGGAGGCGGGGCAGGGGCCGGACGCCCGGGCGGCGGCCGAGCACGCCCTGATCTTGGAGCCCGGGTATCCGCCGGCTCGGGAGCTTCTGGCGTGGTCGCTTCTGGCCGAGGCGCCCGAGCGGGCGGCGCGCTTGTTCCGGGAGCTCGAGGGGGAGACCGGGGAGCCCCGCTTTCGCGAGGGGCTCCGCCTGGCGCAGGGGGTCGGCGTCCCCGCCGAGGCGGGGCCCACGGCCCCGGCGGCGGCCGCTCCGGTGGCTCCTCCCCCGTGTCCCCCGCCCGGGCCCCGGGGGTGGCTCGAGGCCGGGGTCGAGGTTCGGCACCGGGCCGGGGAGCCCTGGCTCACCGACCGGCGGCTGCCCGTACGGGGACGGGCGCCCCTGGGGGCGGCCTTGGCCGTCCAGGCCGGGGTGGAGGCGCGGCGCCTGTCGGCGGGACGCCTTCCCGAGCACGGCCGCTCCTGGCTCCAAGCCGACCACGGGGTGGCGCCGACCCGGGCCCCCGGGACCGAACGCTGGACCTGGGCGCCGTCCGTGGAGCTCACCCGGGAGGGTTCCCCCCGGCTCTCCCTCGCCCTCGGGACGACCCCCCTGGAGGGGCCGGTGGACGCGACCCCCACGGGTCGCGTCGCGGTCGAGGGGGCGTGGTGGTCGGCCGAGCTCCGCCGGGCCTCGGTGGAGGACTCGCTCCTGGCCCTGGTGGGGCTAAGGGACCCCTACGGCGGCAAGACCTGGGGCCGGGTGGTGCGCACCGGCGGCCAGGTGGGGCTACGGTGGGGCTTGGGCGGCGGCGTCTGGGCATCGCTGGGGGGCGGGATCGACCATTACGGCGGCTTGGGGGTGTGGGAGAACCGGGCGTGGCACGGGGACGCGGCCCTCGGCCGGGGCTTCGCCGCCGGCCCCCTCACGGGGGACCTGGGGCTCTTCGGGGCCGCCCAGGGGTTTCGCCGCCACTCCGACTTCTACACCTTCGGCCACGGGGGCTACTTCAGCCCCCAGGCCTTCTGGGCCGCAGGCCCGACCCTTGGCTTCGCGACCGACCGGTGCCGGGCGTGGTGGGCCGAGCTCCGCCTGTCCGGGAGCTACCAGAGCTGGCGGGCCGACGGCGCCCCGAAGTTTCCCCTGGACCCGAGCGGCGCCCCGGGCACCGATCGGGGAGCGCGCCACGGAGGGAGCGAAGAGCAAGGCCTCGGAGGCACCGCCCGCCTCCAGCTCCAGACCAGGCTAGGCCCCCACGCGGCGCTAACGGCCGGAGCCGGAATCCAAGCAAGCGAAGGCTACCGGGAGTGGCAAGTAGGGGTGAGTGTAGGAAATAGGAAATAG
>JBBIIA010000135.1:0-10305 GCA_037446775.1 Deltaproteobacteria bacterium | reverse complement strand
GATGTCCTAATAGGACATGACCGTCGCCTGCAACTGACAACGGGCAACTGACCACGGACCACGGACCACGGACCAAAACCCGAATGAAACACTCCCTCCTCCGCATCTTCGCTTGCCTCCTTGGGGCCGGGCTCGCCTTGGCGGGGGCCCACGGGGCCCTTGCCCCGGCGGCCGCGCCCGGGCTCGCCGTCGAGGTGGACGTGGCCCGGGAGCGGGTCCCCATCAGCCCCTTCTTGTACGGGGTCAACGTGGCCAGTTGGGCCCCGACCCACTACCTGGACCGGGTGGCGCCGCTCCTTCGGGAGGCCGGGGTGACGGTGGTCCGCCTCGGCGCCACCAACTTCGAGCGGTACGACCCGGTCACCAACCGCCTCTTCAACGTCATCGCCCGGGAGAACCAGGCCGTGCCCCTGAGCTGGGAGAGCTTCGTCGCCTGGGTGCGAAACGACCTGGGCGCCGAGCCATTCCTCCAGGCCTCGGTGTTCGGCCAGGTGGCCGGCGAGGGGGCCGCCGAGGGCGACCCGGGCTACAGCCGGACCCAGACCCTGGCCGAGGTGACCGCCTGGGCCGCGGCGGCCGGCCCGGCGGTCCGGTTCTGGGGGGTGGGCAACGAGCCGTGGATCGCCTGGAAGCGGGGCGACTACCCGGGGATCTTCGCCGACGCCGCCCACGGCGACCAGGTCACCAACGCCGACACCTCCTACGACGCCTACTTCGCCCGGTTCGCGGCGGTAGCTGGGGCGATCAAGGCCGCCAACCCCCAGGCCCGGATCCTGGGGCCCACCCCGGCCAACTGGTGGCTGTACTGGTCCAACGAGTACTCGCCCCTGTGCCCGGTGACCGAGCGCGGCGGCCCGGCGCTGCCCGGCCACCCGGGGTGGGCGGCCATGCTCGACCCCGGGAACCTGTGGAACCGGGCGGTCTTCCCCGACCGGGGGGACGATCCGGCGGTGACCGGGTGGGAAGAGGATCCCCGCCGGGCCCTGCCCCAGTACCTCCAGCGCATGGCGGCCCACGAGGCGGCCACCGGCCGGCGCCTGGCCGACTACCTGGACGTGCACCGCTACGTGCGCGCCCAGAGCGAGCGGGACGCGGTGCAGGAGCCCCGAGGCCTGTGGGAGCCGGGCTTCGCCAGCCGGGACCTGGAGGTGGTCCCCTGGGGCACCGAGACCCGGGTGCTCGGGCGCCTCCTCGAGGCGGTGCGGCGCTACTACCCGGGCACCCAGCTCTCCCTCTCCGAGTACGACTACTTCTACTGGGAGGGGTACCCCAAGCGGCCCCAGGCCGCGGCGGTCGGCCTCTTCGACGCCCTTGGCTACTTCGCCCGGGCCGGGGTGGGGCTGGCGTGCAACTGGTACGTGGGGGAGCCCAACCAGTCGGGGGAGGACAGCCTGCGGGTCCTGGACAGCGCCCGCCAGGCCCTCTTCGACGAGGGGGGGCGCCCCAACCCCAAGTACTGGGCGTTTCGGCTGATGAGCGAGCTCTTCCGGGGCACCGCGGTGCGGGCCGCGGCGAGCGACCCCGAGGCCCTCTCGGCCCACGCCGCCCAGCGCGACGACGGGGACGTGGTGGTGGTGGTCTCCTACAAGGGGGAGTACGACCCGGCCACCGGCGACCTGGTGGCGGGCCTCCCGGCCCGAACTGCCCGGCTCCAGGGACTCCCGGAGGGCCTGGGCCTCTACCGGGCGGTGCGCTTTGGCACCGGCGACCCCGGCTTGGTCGAGCTCGATCCGGCCGCCTTCGCGGTGGTCGGCGGCCGCCTCGACGTCGCCCTGGAGCCGTTGGCCGTGTACGCCTTCGTCTTCTCGACCCGGCCCCCCCAGGTCGGCGCCCGCCCCCCGGTCCGGGTCACCCCGTCGCGCCTCGACTTCGGCCCCTACGACACCCAGCGCCACCTGGCGGTGACCAACCCGGGCCCGACCCCGGCCCCCTGGTCGGTGAGCGCCGAAGCCCCCTGGCTGACCGTGGCCGGCCCCGCCGCAGGCGCCGCCCGGGGCACCGACCTCCTGGCCCTCGCCGCCGATCGCCGGGGCCTTTCGTACGGCACCCACGACGGGGTGGCGGCGGTCTCGACGCCGACGGGGACGGCTACGGTACCCGTGCGCCTGGAGGTGGTCCCCGGCGAGGCGGACGGCGAGAAGCGCTTCGCCGACTTCGAGACCGGTTCTCTGGCCCACACCTGGAACGTCCACGAGCCCTACGCCGTCGGCTGGTGGGACGGCCACGGCACCCCCTACGACCGCAACGCCCCCTACCTGTACCGCCTGGCCCTGGACCCGACGGAGACCTCCCGGCTGGGGGGCACGGCGTCGCTGCGGGTGGAGTTCGATCGCCGAAACGGGGACGAGGCCAACGGCCGCCGGAACCTCGCCTTTGGCACCTACGGCCACCGGACGGTCACCCACACCCCGGCCGGCGCGGTGGACCGGGTGCACGACGCCGCCGGGGACTGGCGCGGCTACGACGCCTTCGCCTTTGACGTCAAGGCCGCCACCGACGGCGGCGGGCCCACCGAGCTCCTGGTGGTGATCGGGGACGAGGCCGGGCGCCGGGGCAAGCCGGCCCTGGGGGCCGACTTCCGGGCTCCCCTGCGCCTCTCCCCCAGGGTGTGGCAGACGGTGGAGATCCCCCTGGGCGGGGCGGGGGCCTTTTGGAACTGGCGCTTTCCCGAAGGGCAGGACGGGAGCGCCGCCGGCTTGGACCTGGGGCGGGTGCGGCAGCTGGAGTTCACCCCCTGGCCCGGCAGCGACACCGCGTCGGGGGTGTTGTACCTGGACAACCTGCGCCTGGTGCGGGCGGGGGCCGACGGCAACCGGGTCCCCTGGGCCCGGGCGGTCGCCGACCGGGCGGTGGTGCTGCCGGGGCAGCGGGTGCGCCTGGAGGGGGGCGGCAGCCGCGACCCCGACGGGGCCCTGGCAAGCTACCGCTGGACCCCCGCGGCCCACCTCACCGCCGCCGCGGGGGCCGCCGTGGAGTTCGTCGCCCCGGGGGTCGGGACCTACCGGGTGGACCTGGTGGTAACCGACGACCGGGGCCGGGCGAACCGAAACGTCGCCCAGGTCGAGATCGAGGTGCGCGCCACCCTGCCCCCGGCCCCGGGGGAGGACGACCCCACCCGTCGCCGGGAGACCAGCTGCTTCCTGGGGGCCCTGGGGGCCGGGCCTACCAGCGCAGGAGCGCCGCCCCCCAGGTGAGCCCGCCGCCAAACACCGGCAGGAGGACCAGGTCGCCCCGTTTGACCCGGCCGCTTCGCACCACCTCGTCCAGCGCGATGGGGATGGTGCCGGCGGAGGTGTTTCCGTAGCGCTCGATGTTGATGTAGACCTTCTCCATGGGCACCCCGAGCCGCTCCACCAGGAGCTGGATGATCCGGAGGTTCGCCTGGTGGGGGACCACCACGTCGACCTCGTCCCCGGAGACGCCCGCCTCGCCGAGCACCCGCTTGCAGGCGTCTTCCATGGACTTGACGGCGATCTTGAAGAGCTCGTTGCCCCGCATGTGGATGCCGTTGAGGCGGAGGTCCTGGTCGGGCCCCGGCGGGTGCTGGGAGCCGCCCCCGGGGAGGTACAGAAGCTCCCACAGGGAGCCGTCGGAGCGGATGTGGGACGCCAGGAGCCCGCGGTTCGGGTCGGGGGTACCGGTGAGCACCGCCGCGCCGCCGCCGTCGCCGAAGAGCACCGCGGTGGCCCGGTCGTCCCAGTTGAGGCGCTGGCTGATCACCTCGCCGCCGGCGACCAGGATCTTCAAGTGGGGCTCGGCCCGCAGGAAGCGGTCGGCGATGGTGAGGCCGTAGACGAAGCCCGAGCAGGCGGCGGCGATGTCGAAGGAGGCGGCCTTGGGGGCCCCCAGGAGGGCCTGGAGGGTGCACCCCCCCGAGGGCATGAACATGTCCGGGCTCAAGGTGCCGGCGATGATCAGGTCGAGCTCCTCCGCCGCCACCCCGGCCATGTCCAGGGCGGCCCGGCACGCCGGCACCATGAAGTCGGACCACTTGCCCCCCGGGGGCAGCATGCGGCGCTCCTTGATGCCGGTGCGCTGGGTGATCCACTCGTCCGAGGTGTCCATCCGGGATTCGAGGTCGCGGTTGGTGACGACGCGCTCGGGGGCGCCGGAACCGGTGCCGAGGATGACGCTGTAAGCCATGGGGGCCTCCGTGTCGGGGGGGCGGGACAGGCTCCTGTATACGGAGTCGCCGTCGGGTAGGCAAGGGCTTTGGGGAAGAGGCCCGCGGCGCCCGGCGCCAAACTTGAGTCGGGGACCCGGGAAATAGTACATTGAAAGTGATACCTGCCCAGAACCGCGAGGTGAACCCATGATCCGTCGTCTGACCTTCTTGACCCTGGCGCTGGTCGCCGCCGCTTCCCCGGGGTACGGGTTCAAGCGGACGGCGGTGGGGGAGCCGGTCAAGGACTTCACCCTGCCCCGTCCGGGGCAGGAGCCCTTCCCCCTTCGCCAGAGCCTGGGGAGCAAGGCGACCCTGGTTCTTTTCTGGGCGGCGTGGAGTCCGCGCAGCGGCGAGGCCCTGGCCGACTTCCAGGCCCTGTACGCGGCCCACGGGCCCGAGGCCCTCCGGGTGGTTGCGGTAAACGTGGAGCACCAGGAGTGGGATCCCGCCCAGGAGGCGCCGCTGCTCGCCTTCGCCCGGGAGCGCGGGGTCACCTTTCCGGTGGTCTTCGACCAGGACCTGGCGGTATTCAACGCCTACGGGGTGGTCGCCGTCCCCTCCACCCTGCTGGTGGACGCGGCGGGGACCATCGTCGATGCCCTGGAGGGATACGCGAACATGACCCGGGGTGAGTTCCGGGAGCGGGTGGAGGAGGCCCTCGGGGTGCGGCCCCCACCCGCGGTAGCGAAACCCGAGGTCGTCGGGTACGTGCCCAAGGGGCTCGCCGAGCGCTACTACCGCATGGGGCGAGCGCTCCTGGAACGGGGCATGGCGGCGCGGGCCGAGGGCCCCCTGCGCAAGGCCGTAGCCGAGGACCCGGAGTACGCGGCCGCCCAGGAGGCCCTGGCGGAGGCCCTGGAGGCCGAAGGGAAGGGGGACGAAGCCCGGGCCGTGCGGGCGAAGCTCGCCGGGAGCGGGCCGGCCGAGGCGCCGCCGAAGGCGGCCTCGGCTCCGCCGGAGGAGAACCCGGCCGTGGCGCGGTACCTGCGCATGGGGCGCCTCTTGCTCGAGAAGGGGATGGTCCCGGCGGCGGTCGGGGCCTTCGAGCAGGCCCTGGCAGCCGATCCCGATAACGCGGAGATCCAACAGGAGCTCGCGGCGGCCCGAAGCCGGGCCGCCCTGTCCGAATTCCCCCAGGGGGAGGCCGACGCGTCGGCCTCCAAGGAGGCGAAGCCGTGAGGGTAGGCCACGTGGACGAGATCGAGGCGGTGGCGGTGACCATGGAGGGGGCTCGAGACGTGCGGATGCGGGTGGTGGTGGGGGAGGACCAGGGAGCCCCCAACTTCATCATGCGGGTGTTCGACGTGGCGCCCCAGGGGCACAGCCCCCACCACACCCACGCCTTCGAGCACGAGGTGCTCGTCCTGGCGGGGCGGGGCACCCTGCTGGAGGAGGGGACGGAGACCGCCCTCGCCCCCGGGGACGTGGTCTTCGTCCCCCCCAACGTGCTCCACCAGTTCCGGGCGTCCCCCGAGGGGCTGCGGTTTTTGTGCGTGGTACCCCGGGGGTGAAACCCGGGGCGGCCGGGCGGCATCTCAAGGCCGACCATCCCCCCAGAAGGACGCGCGATGTTTCGAACCGTGTTCGCCCTCGGTTGCCTGGCCCTGACGCTTTTCGGGACCGGTGCGGCTTCGGCCGCCCGGGCCCCCGACCTGGACACCCGGGGGTTGCAGGGGCTCCTGGCGCGGGAGAAGCCGGCGCCCTACCTCCTGGACGTGCGCACCGAGGGGGAGTTTCGCCAGGGGCGGATCCACGGCTCGATCCTGATCCCCATGAACCAGATCACCCGGCGGCTCGGCGAGATCCCCCGGGACCGCAAGGTCGTGGTGGTGTGCGCCTCCGGGGCCCGTAGCGCCGCGGTCGCGCGCTTCCTGGGGCAGCAGGGGTTCCCGTGGGTGGCGAACTACGTCGACGGGGTAGAGGGCTGGGCCCGGGCGGGGTTGCCGGTCCTGCGCTGACCGACCTCGAGTTGTCGCGCCGGAGCCGGCGTGGCACCCTTGGAGCGGGCGGCCCCCTTTGGGTCGCCGCGACTCGAGTTGGGGAGGAGGCGCCATGACCGTGACGGAGATCCGAGGACGAGCCCGGGACCTAGGGGTGAAGAGCTACTCCCGCCTGCGCCGGGACGAGCTGATCTGGGCGATCCAGCGGGCCGAGGGGAACGTGGACTGCTACCGGCGGATCGCCAACTGCGGGGTGATGGACTGCTGCTGGCGAGGCGACTGCCAGGGCTGACCGCCCTCTCGTACCTCGCCGGGTTGAGGCGGCGCCTCGCTAGATCCCGTCTGGCCGCGCGCGGCGTCAGCCTGCCAGCCGCTGGCTGACCTCGGTCCACTCCCGCTGGGCCTCGGGGGCCTCGGGGAGCTCCTCCTGGGCTCGGGCCAGGGCCTCGGCGGCCTGCTTGGGCTTTTCCCAGGCGCCGTAGGCCTCGGCCACCCGCAGCAGGTGCCACCACCCGTGGTCGGGGTCCTGCCGGTGGCACTTCTTGAACACCTGCACCGCCCGCTCGGCCGAGGGCCCCCCCTTCTCGATCAGGATCTGCCCGAGGGGGATCAGGGCGTCCAGGAGATCAGGCTTCTTGGCGGCTACCGCTTGAAACGCCCCCAGGGCCTGGTCCAGGTGGCCGAGGCGGCGCAGGGCCTGGCCCCGGAGGAGCTTGGGGCTCGGGTTGTCTTCGGGGCACTCGGTCTCGGCGGCCTGGGCGGCCTCGAGGGCGGCCTGGGGGTCCCCGGCTTCCAGGTGGCAGGCAGCCAACAGGACCCGCACCTCGCCTTCGCCGGGGTGGGCGGCGAGCCAGCGAGTGAGGAAGGCGGCGGCGTCCTTGGGCTTGCCCTTCTCCCGCAGGAGGGCGGCCCGGTGCAGGGCCGCCGGGGCGAAGCCGGGGTCGAGCTCCAGGGCCTTGAGGAAGTTCTTCTCGGCGACCTCCGGGGCCTGCCCCACGGCCGCCAGAAGGCCCATGGCGTACACCGGGCCCACCGCCCGGGGGGCCGCCTTCACGGCGGCCTTGAGCTTGGGCAGGGCCCCCTCCAGGTCCCCCTGCTGGAGGAGCACGAACCCCTCCCGGAAGGGCTCGCCCAGGGGCTCCAGGGCCGCGCGCTCCGCCGGGGAGAGGCTGTCCAGGTAGAACTCGAAGAGTTCCCCGTCTTCCACCGGCTCCCCGTGGTCGTGATCGCCGCAGCTGCCCCCGCCGCAACTGGCGCCGCAGCTCGGGGCGAAGAGGCGTTCCCGGCGGGTGGCAGAGACCGGGGGGTGGGCCGCGTGGATGCCGGCGAGGACCTCATCGATCACCGCCAGGAGGCCGGCGTCCCCGACGGCGAGGGTCGCCGCGAGCTCCGCGTGCTCCCGAGCCTTCCCCGGGTCCCCCTCGGTGTAGGCCCGCGCCTCCTCCAGGTTCCACTCCACCAGCTTGGTCCGGCACTCCTGGGCGCCCTGGCGGGCCTCGTCGCCGTCCCCGGCGTCTTCGAAGTAGGTGAGGGCCTCGGCCCAGCGGCACTGCTCCACGAGCTTGCGCGCCTTGGCCAGGGTTTTGTCTGCTGCGGGCTTTCGGGCAAACCAGCCGAAGGGCATGGGGCCTCCGTGAGAAAGGACTCGAAATCGCGGGTCGGCACAGGGTAGAAGGGCGGGCGGTGGCTGTCAACGGACGGCCGAAGATCGAGGGACTGCCCGGCGTCGGCGCCGGGCCCGGCGAAGAGGCGCGACGGATGGCGCGAGGCGAAGGGACCGACCCCGGGGGGTTGACCATCTACACCGACGGGGCGTGCTCCGGGAACCCGGGGCCCGGGGGCTGGGGGACGGTACTGGTGCGGGGCGAAGCCTACGAGGAGCTCGGCGGGCGCGAGGAGCGCACCACCAACAACCGCATGGAGATGCGGGCGGCGGCCGAGGGGCTGCGCCGCGCCGCCCCGGGGGACCGGGTGCACGTGGTCACCGACTCCAAGTACCTCCACGACGGCATCCTCAAGTGGATCCGGGCGTGGAAGCGCCGGGGCTGGAAGAAGGCCGACGGGGCGGAGGTGCTCAACCGGGACCTGTGGGAGGAGCTCGACGGCTTGTGCAGCCGGCCGGGCATCCGGGTGACCTGGGAGCACGTGCGGGGGCACTCGGGGCACCTCCTCAACGAGCGGTGCGATCGGATCGCCACGGGGTTCGCCCGGGGGACCCCCCCGGTCCTGGAACGCTGGGCGGCGGGGGAGGGGCGGCCGGCGGCCGCCGACGCGCGGGGCGAGGCGGGCGAAGACCTGGCCTATCCGGCCTACTTGAGCTGGGTGGACGGCGAGGCGCGCCTCGACCGCTCCTGGCCTACCTGCGAGGCTCGGGTGAAGGGGCGAGGGGGGGCCCGCTTCAAGAAGGTCCGCAGCCCCGCCGAGTACCGGGCCACCCTGAGCACCTGGGGGCTCGACCCGGCCCGGGTGGTGGGAGGCGACGGGTGAGGGCCTTCGTCCTCGCCGCCGGGCTCGGCACGCGCCTGAGGCCCCTGACCCTGGAGCGGCCCAAGCCCGCCTGGCCCCTCTTTGGGGTGCCCCTGGCGGCCCACCTGCTGCGGAGCCTCGCCGGGGCCGGGGCGACCGAGGTGGTGGTCAACCTCCACCACCTCCCCGACGCCCT
Source organism: Deltaproteobacteria bacterium (assembly GCA_037446775.1). Taxonomy (GTDB): domain Bacteria; phylum Desulfobacterota; class Deferrisomatia; order Deferrisomatales; family JACRMM01; genus JBBIIA01. The sequence continues at coordinate 1,538 of JBBIIA010000135.1, read as the reverse complement.
GGCGGCGGCCCTGGACCCGTGGCTCCCGCCGGGAGTTCGGGTGCAGTGGAGCCCGGAGGCGGCGATCCTCGGCACCGGGGGTGCCCTTTCCCCCTGGCGCGCGTTCCTGGCGGACGGGCCCTTCCTGCTCGCCAACGGCGACACCTACCAGGAGCTCGACCTCGGGGCGCTGGTCGCCTGCCACCGGGCCGGGGGCGCCGTCGCGACCCTGACCCTGCGGCCGGTCGCCCCGGGCGCCCGGGCCCCCATCGAGGTCGCCCCGGACGGCCGGGTGGTGCGGTTCCTCGCGGCCCGGGCCCCCGGGGCGGGGGCGGGGCTCCCCTGCGACTTCACGGGGGTCCACGTGCTGGAGCCGGAGATCCTCGGGCGGCTGCCCGCCGGGCCCCACTGCATCAACGCCGACGTCCACCAGCGGCTGGTGGCCGAGGGGGCGGTCTTGCGGGGCTACCTCGGCCCCGGGGAGTCGTTCTGGAGCGACTTGGGCACCCCCGAGCGCTACCTCGGGGCCCACCGGGAGCTCCTGGACCGGCAGCGGGTGCCCGCCGGGGCGCCGGGGCGCCTGGTCCGGACCGACGAGGTGGCCCCCGGGGGCGGTTGGGTGCGGGCGCCGTCCTTCCTGGGGCCCGGGGCCCGGGTGGAGGCGGGCGCCGAGGCCGGCCCTTACGCGGTGCTCGGGGCGGGCGCGGTGGTGGGGGAGGGGGCTCGGGTCGCGGGCTCCGTCCTGTGGGAGGGCGCCCGGGTGGGGGGCGAGGCCCTCGTCGGGGCCGTGATCTCCCCCTCCGGGGCGCAGCTGGTGGCGCCGTGAGGCCCCTGCCGCGGGGGTACTTCGACCGGCCGACCCTCGGGGTCGCCCGGGACCTCCTGGGCCAGCGCCTGGTCTGCACCGCGGGGGGCGTGCGCCGGGCGGGGGTGGTGTTGGAGACCGAGGCGTACGTGGGGGTCGAGGACCGGGGGTGCCACGCGAGCGTCGGCCACACCCGCCGCAACCACACCATGTGGGGCCCCCCGGGGCGGGCGTACGTGTACTTCACCTACGGGATGCACTGGCTCCTCAACGCCGTCACCGAAGGGGAAGGGACCCCCGCCGCGGTGCTGGTGCGGGCCATCGCCCCCCGGGAGGGGGTCGACGCCATGCGGGCCCGTAGGCCGGGGCGCCCGGACCGGCTCCTCGCCGACGGGCCCGCCAAGCTGTGCCAGGCCCTGGGGGTGGACGGCGGGTTCGACGGCCGGGACCTGTGCGCCCCGGACGCCGAGCTCTTCTTCGAGGCCGGGTCCCCGGTGCCCGACGGAGAGGTGGTCACCGGCCCCCGGGTGGGCCTGAACCGGGTCCCCGAGCCGTGGAAGAGCGTGCCGTGGCGGTTCCGGTGGATGCCGGGAGGTCAGGGGCTAGGGATCAGGGGCTAGGGATCAGGGGCTAGGGATCAGGGGCTAGGGATCAGGGGCTGGGGGTCAGGGAACGGGTACGGGGGTCTTGGACAGGATTACAGGATGTTCAGGATGCCGGATGCAGGCAGCCCCGGAGAATCCTGTCCATCCTG
>JBBIIA010000134.1:0-12179 GCA_037446775.1 Deltaproteobacteria bacterium | reverse complement strand
GCGATGCGGTTGGCGACCATGTCGACATCATGATCGATTTCCACGGCCGCCCGGCCTCGATCGCCGGCGCACTCCAGTTCATCGAGGAACTCGCGCCCTATAACCCGATGTTCTGCGAGGAGCCGATCCAGCCCGGCCCGCCAGGTGTTCTCGCCGAAGGCCGGCAGGCCCAGGCGGCCCCGGGCCTCGGCGTCGGCGCCCCAGCGGATCCGGGTGTCCCGCACCCAGGCGTGGGCCCGCTCCAGGTCGGGCTCGGTGAGCTCGAACCGCTGCCGCACCGCCGGGCAGTCCAGCAGGTCGAGCACCGCCGGCGCGGCCAGCCGGCCGCCGGCGAGGCCCAGGGCCCGGAGGAAGGCGTCCACCAGGGCGCTCTGGCTCCGGGCCCGGCGGCCCGCCGCGGTGAAGGGGATGCGGGGCTCCTCGGGGCCGTCGAGCACCGCCTCCAGGAGCGGCGCGTACCGCTCCACGTCGGGGGTCAAGACGGCCACCTGGCGGGGCTCCAGGGTGGGGTCGCGGTCGAAGAGGTCGAGCAGGCAGTCCCGCAGCACCTCCACCTCCCGCAGGGGGCCGTGGCAGGCGTGGAGCCGCAGCGAGGGGTCGTCGGCGGCGAGGCGGGTGCGCCGGCCATCGGCCCCCCGGTCCCGGAGGTCCAGCACGTCGGCCTGGAGTCCCGCCAGGAGCGAGCCCTCCCCCGGCTCCCGCCAGCCCTCCCAGCTCTCGGCCTCGAGGCCCGCGGCCCGGCCGAAGAAGTCGCGGCCCGCCTGCCCGAGGGCGGCCAGGAGCCGGTTCCCCTGCTCCCGGTGGTGGTCGCCGCCGGGGCCCTCGCGCCGGGCCCGGCGGGCGGTGGCGCCCCGGGGCTCCACCTCGGCCCAGTAGGCCCGGCAGGGGGCGAGGAGGAAGAGGTGCACCTCGGCCCGGCGGGCCAGGGCGGCCAGGAGGTCCAGGTGGAACGGCGGCAGGGCCGAGAAGCCGAAGGCCGACACCCGCTCGGGCAGGGGCGCCCGGGGGTCAGCAAGCGCCGCCACAAGGGCCCGGGCCAGGCCGGCCCGGTGCCAGGGGTCGTCGGCCGAGAGCCGACGCCACAGCCGGGCCTGCCAGCCCCCGGCCTCCAGGCCCTCCCCCGCCTCCCAGCCGAGCACCAGGTCGGGGCGAAAGAGCGCGTAGCGGTCGAACGCCTCGGCCACGGCCCCGGCCAACTGGTAGCGCTTGATCTGCCGGTCGTCGCCGGCCAGGTAGTGGGCCAGGGGCTCGGCCCCGGGCGCCGCCAGGCAGGCCGGCAGCTCGGCGAGCACCCGCCACCGGAGCACCTCGGGCCCCCAGGCCCCCGCCGACACCCCGGCGGCGCTGGCGGCCAGGCCGTCCAGGTAGGCGTTGGGGAGCGGCGTCTCCCCGCCCATCCACACCCCCAGCCGGGCCGCCAGAGCCTGGCCCACCCACCGGCCGAGGGCCGGCGCCGGCACCAGCACCGCCTCGGCCGCCAGGGGGTCGGCGAGCTGGCGCGCCAGGGCCGCCGCCAGGCGGTCGGCCAATAGCTCGAGGTCGTTGGAGGTGTGGAGGTAGAGTCCGGCCATGGCGCCTCCCCGGCAGAGGTCGCCATTGTGCCCCAGGGAGGGGGCGGCCGTCACGGAAGAAGCGGCGGCGCGCCGAGGGGCGGTCGAGCCCGGCGGGGTAGTCGGGGATGGCGGGGGTGGTCGCTCCGGCGGCCCTCGGGTTCGTCCCCATCCTCACCACCGCCCTGCTCACCGAGACCATGTCGAACAACGCCGCGGCGCCGATGCGGGCCCTCGCCGTAGCTCTCATCCCGGTGTTCTGGCCCCGCTGATCGGCCCCGTCCCGCCGAACCGCGGCACTCCCCGGACCTCGTCGGCGCCCGAAAGGTCGACGGAACCCTGTTCACAAATAGCCGACTTCGGATACCCTCCGTCGGCCGGAGACCACCACCGACCTCGGGAGGAAGCGATGACGCCCCGGAGCCCCAACCACGCCCCCCTCACCCCGCTCGACTTCCTCGCCCGCAGCGCCGACGCCTTCCGCGACCGGCCAGCCGTGTGTTACGGCGACACCGTGTACAGCTACGCCGAATTCGGCCGCCGCGCCGACGCCCTGGCTCGGGCGCTTCGCGACGCGGGGGTAGGCGAAGGGGACCGGGTGGCGACGCTTCTGCCCAACATCCCGCCGATGCTCGAGGCCCACTTCGGGGTGCCCCGCCTCGGGGCCCTCCTGGTCACCATCAACACCCGCCTCTCCCCGGGGGAGATCGCCTTCATCCTGGAGCACTCGGGGGCCAAGGTGCTGCTGGTGGACACCGAGCTGGCCGCCCCCCTCCGGGAGGTCTTGGGGGCGGTGCCCGGCCTTGTAACCGTGGTCCACGTCGCCGACCCGGCCGCCCGGGGCGTAACCTGGACCCCGCCGGGGCCGGCCTACGAGGCGTTTTTGGCGGCGGCGGGGTCGGCGCCGGTGACCTTCGAGCTCGCCGACGAGCTGGCGCCGATCTCCATCAACTACACCTCGGGCACCACGGGAAACCCCAAGGGGGTGGTCTACTCCCACCGGGGCGCCGCCCTCAACGCCCACGGCGAGGTGATGGCCCTGGGGCTCAACCCCGCCAGCGTCTACCTGTGGACCCTGCCGATGTTCCACTGCAACGGCTGGTGCTTCCCCTGGGCGGTGACGGCGGCCGGCGCCACCCACGTCTGCCTGCGCACCGTGGACCCGGCGCTCATTTACGCCGAGACCGACCGCCGGGGCCTCACCCACCTGTGCGGCGCCCCGGTTGTCCTGAGGGCCATCGCCGCCAACGCCCCCACCCCGGGCTACCGCTTCCCCCGCCCGGTGAAGATGGCGGTGGCGGGCGCCCCGCCGAGCCCCACCCTAATCGCCGAGATCGAGGGCATGGGCGCTCAGGTCACCCACGTGTACGGCCTCACCGAGGTGTACGGCCCCTTCACCCTGTGCGACTGGCACCCGGAGTGGAACGGGCTCTCCCCCGTGGACCAGTCCAAAAAGAAGGCGCGCCAGGGCATCCCCTACATCCAGGCCGGCCAGGTGCGGGTGGTGGACGAGCAGATGGTCGACGTGCCCCCGGACGGCGAGACCCTGGGGGAGGTGATCCTGCGGGGGAACGGGGTGATGCTCGGCTACTACCGCGACCCCGAGGGCACGGCCCAGGCCTTTCGGGGCGGCTGGTTCCACAGCGGCGACATCGCCGTGATGCACCCGGACGGGTACATCGAGCTCAAGGACCGCAAGAAGGACATCATCATCTCGGGGGGCGAGAACATCTCCACCATCGAGGTGGAAAACGCCTTGTACCGGCACCCGGCGGTGAGCGAGGTCGCCGTGGTCGCCGCCCCCGACGAGCGCTGGGGCGAGGTGCCCAAGGCCTTCGTGGCCCTAAAGCCCGGGGTCGCTGCTACCTCCGAGGAGCTGGTCGCCTTCTGCCGCACCCAGCTCGCCGCCTTCAAGTGCCCCAAGCGCATCGAGTTCGGGGAGCTCCCCAAGACCAGCACCGGCAAGATCCGCAAGAACGTGTTGCGGGAGCAGGAGTGGGCGGGGGTGGAGAACCGCATCCGGGGGTAGGAGCGGGGTTCTGTTGACCGGATAGCAGGATGGGACCGGATCGGGAGCGTCCGGGGCGCTGACGAAACAGCGGGCGAAGCCCGAACCATTCGCGCGCCCGGGGACCCAGGAAACCATCGTCAGGACGGGGCTCCCCGGTCGTTCCGGGGAGCCCCGTCTGGGGTTTGGGCGCGGTACCCCTATTCGACCTTCTTCGGGGTCCCCACGGTAAAGCCCGCCGCGGTGAGGGCCTGGATCACATCCTCGAGCTTGGCGGCCTGGTCGTCGAAGCCCACGGTCACCGTGTGGGCGGCGGCGTTTGCCTCGGCGGCGGTTACGTTCGGTACCTTCCGGGCGGCCTCACGGGCCGCGGCGGCGCTGCCGCCTCACACCACCCCCGGGGTCGGGAGCTCGTACCTCACCGGAGCGGCGTGGGCCAGGCCCACCGCCAGGCTCGCCAGGGCGGCGGCCCACCATCGCAGTCTCATCGCGGCATCCTTTCCGAGGGCTCGGCCCTCTCTCTCGGGTCGACGGGCCGCGGCAGGGTAACCGGGGCGCGGCCGCCGTCAAGCCCGCCCCCGGGGACGCTTGATCCCGACGGCCGTTTCCCCCACACTCTCGCCCCAGCGGGGGGGTGTCCGGGCAAGCGGTTCGCCCCCGTAGGCGCGGCCGACGGCCGCGAACCCGGGGGGTTCCGGACATCGAGCATCTTCGGATTTCCAGGAGGCCGCCGCCCCCCATGCTCGGTTACGTCGCCCGCCGCCTCGCCCTGATGGTCCCCACCCTGCTGGGCATCATGGTGGTCAACTTCCTGGTGGTCCAGGCCGCCCCCGGGGGGCCGGTGGAGCAGATGATCGCCCAGATCAAGGGCACGGCGCCGGGGGCCACCGCCCGGGTGAGCGGCGCCGACCAGGGGGATCTGGCGGAGTCCACCCGGCCCGCGGCGGGCCTGGGGGGCGACGCCGCCAGCCGGTACCGGGGCGCCCGGGGCCTGCCCCCGGAGCTGATCGCCGACCTGGAGCGCCAGTTCGGCTTCGACCGCCCCGCCCCCGAGCGCTTCGTCAAGATGATGAAGAGCTACCTCACCTTCGACTTCGGCCAGAGCTTCTTTCGGGACCGGGACGTGATGGACCTGGTACTGGACAAGATGCCGGTGTCGATCTCCCTCGGGCTGTGGACCACCCTCCTCGTCTACTTGATCTCCATCCCGCTGGGCATCGCCAAGGCGGTGCGGGACGGGTCGCGGTTCGACGTGTGGACCAGTGGCGCGGTGGTGATCGGCAACGCCATCCCCCCCTTCCTCTTCGCCATCCTCCTGATCGTGGTCTTCGCCGGCGGGCGCTACTTCTCCTGGTTCCCCCTGCGGGGGCTGGTGTCGGAGAACTGGGTCGACCTGGCGTGGCCGGCCCGCATCGCCGACTACCTGTGGCACCTCGCCCTGCCGGTGCTCTCCATGGTGATCGGCGGCTTCGCCGGGCTCACCATGCTGACCAAGAACTCGTTTCTGGAAGAGATCCACAAGCAGTACGTCACCACCGCCCGGGCCAAGGGGCTGGGGGAGCGTCGGGTGCTGTACGGCCACGTCTTTCGAAACGCCATGCTGATCGTCATCGCCGGCTTCCCCGCCGCCTTCGTGGGGGCGCTCTTCACCGGGTCGCTCCTCACCGAGATCATCTTCTCCCTGGACGGCCTCGGCCTTTTGGGCTTCGAGGCGGCGGTCAACCGGGACTACCCGGTGATGTTCGGGACCCTGTACTTCTTCACCCTCCTCGGGCTGGTGCTCAACCTGGTGGGGGATCTCCTGTACCACGCGGTGGATCCCCGCATCCACTTCGGCGGGCGGGAGGGCTAGCCCGTGGTCGGCCGGCGAAACCCGGTGACCGAGCGCCGCCTCCAGCGCTTCCGGGCCAACCGCCGGGGCTACTGGTCCCTGTGGATCTTCCTCGCGCTCTTTGGGGCGTCGCTCGGCGCCGAGCTGGTGGCCAACGACAAGCCGCTTCTGGTGCGCTTCCAGGGCCAGTGGTACGCGCCGGCGCTCGTCGCCTACCCGGAGACCGCCTTCGGGGGCTTTTTGGAGACCGAGGCGGAGTACCGCGACCCGGAGGTGGCGGCGCTCATCGAGGCCGAGGGGTGGATGCTGTGGCCCCCGGTGCGCTACAGCTACGACACCATCAACTACCACCTGCCGGTGCCCGCCCCGGCGCCCCCTTCCCGGGACAACTGGCTCGGCACCGACGACCAGGGCCGGGACGTGCTGGCCCGGCTGATCTACGGCTTTCGCCTCTCGGTGCTCTTCGGCCTCATCCTCACCGCCCTCTCCTCGGCGGTGGGGATCGCCGCCGGCGGGGTACAGGGGTACTTCGGCGGCTGGGTCGACCTGTTGTTCCAGCGCTTCATCGAGGTGTGGCAGGGCCTGCCCGTGCTGTACCTCCTGATCATCCTCTCCAGCGTCGTGGAGCCGAGCTTCGGCTGGCTTCTGGGCCTCATGCTGCTGTTTAGCTGGATGGGCCTCGTGGGGGTGGTCCGGGCCGAGTTCCTGCGGGTGCGCAACTTCGACTACGTGCGGGCCGCCCGGGCCCTGGGGGTCGGAGACCTGCGGGTGATGACCCGCCACGTGCTGCCCAACGCCATGGTGGCCGCCCTCACCTTCTTGCCCTTCGTCTTAAACGCCTCCATCACCACCCTGACGGCGCTCGACTTCCTGGGCTTCGGGATGCCCCCAGGCTCCCCGAGCCTCGGGGAGCTCCTCAACCAGGGCAAGGCGAACCTCCAGGCCCCCTGGCTGGGGGTGACCGCCTTCGCCGTGCTCGCCGTCCTCTTGAGCCTTTTGATCTTCGTGGGCGAGGCGGTGCGCGACGCCTTCGACCCCCGCAAGCTGCTCGGCTGAGGCGCCCGTGAGCCCCGAGACCCTCCTGTCGGTGCGCGATCTCCGGGTCTTTTTTGGCCGCGGCCCCGGGGAGGTGCAGGCGGTGCGGGGGATCGGCTTCGAGGTCGCCCGGGGGGAGGCGGTGGGCCTCGTCGGGGAGAGCGGCTCGGGGAAGTCGGTGACCGCCCTGTCGGTGCTCCAGCTCCTGCCCTACCCCCTGGCCCGCCACCCGAGCGGGAGCATCCGCTTCCAGGGGCGGGGCGACCCGGCCCCCCGGGAGCTGATGGGAGCCTCCCCGGCCGAGCTGCGGGCCCTGCGGGGCGACCGGGTCGCCATGATCTTCCAGGAGCCCCTGAGCTCCCTAAATCCCCTGCACTCCATCGAGCGCCAGATCGGCGAGGTGCTCCGGGTCCACAAGGGCCTTCCTCGCCGGGCCGCCCGGGACCGCACCGTGGAGCTCTTGCACCTGGTGGGCCTGCCCGAAGCCGAGGGCCGCCTCGGCGCCCTGCCCCATCAGTTCTCCGGGGGCCAGCAGCAGCGGGTGATGATCGCCATGGCGCTCGCCAACGAGCCCGACCTCTTGATCGCCGACGAGCCGACCACCGCGCTCGACGTCACCGTCCAGGCCCAGATCCTGGAGCTCCTCGCGGACCTGCGCCGGCGCCTCGGCATGGCCATCCTCTTGATCACCCACGACCTCGGGGTGGTGCGGGCCCTGGCCGACCGGGTGTGCGTGATGAAGGACGGCGAGATCGTCGAGACCGGGCCGGCGGAGCGGGTCTTCGCCGCCCCCGAGCACCCCTACACCCGGGAGCTGGTGGGGGCTGAACCCCGGGGGACCGCGCCCCCCGCCGCCGTAGACGCGCCGCCGCTGCTCTCGGGCCGGGAGGTGCGGGTCTGGTTCCCGGTGGGGGCCCGGGGCCTGGGGCGCCCCCGCCGCGTCGTGAAGGCCGTCGACGGGGTGGACCTGGACCTCCGGGAGGGCCACACCCTGGGCCTCGTCGGGGAGAGCGGCTCGGGCAAGTCCACCCTGGGGCGGGCGCTCTTGCGCCTGGAGGGGAGCCGCGGCGCGGTGTCCTTCGCCGGCCGGGACCTGGGGAGCCTTCGGGCCCCAGAGCTACGGGGGCTCCGCCGGGAGATGCAGATCGTCTTCCAGGACCCTTACGGCTCCCTGAGCCCCCGGCTGTCGGTGGGCCAGATCGTCGAGGAGGGGCTCACCGTCCACGCCCCCCCCGGGGCCCCCGAGGAGCGCCGGGAAGTCATCGGCCGGGCCCTTTTGGAGGTGGGGCTGGAGCCGGCGATGCAGGACCGCTACCCCCACGAGTTCTCCGGGGGTCAGCGCCAGCGCATCGCCATCGCCCGGGCCCTGGTCCTCAAGCCCCGGCTGATCGTCCTGGACGAGCCCACCTCGGCGCTCGATCGCTCGGTCCAGGCCCAGATCGTGGAGCTACTGCGGGAGCTCCAGCGCCGCCACGGCCTCGCCTACCTCTTCATCAGCCACGACCTCAAGGTGGTCCGGGCGCTCTCCCACCGGATCGCCGTGATGAAGGACGGCCGGATCGTGGAGGAGGGCCCAGCCGAAGAGGTCTTCACCCGGCCCAAGGAGGCCTACACCCAGAAGCTCCTAGCCGCCGCCCTGGAGTTTCGGGCGGAGGAGTAAACGAGCCACGCCTTCACCCCCAGAAGAACCACAGGGCCGACTGGAGGCCTCCCACCAGGGCCCCGAGCACCCCGCCCCAGCCGGTGATGGCCCGGAGTTCCCGGCCGGCGACCCCCTGGATCACCCGCTCCACCTCCGCCGGGGAGAAGGCCCGGATCTCCCGCTCGATCAGCCCCCGGACGTCCACCACCCGCAGGATCTCGGGTACCTTGGCCGCCACCACCGGCATCAGGCGGTCCAAAGCGAGCCCCACCAGCTCGTCGAAAAAGCTCGGCGGCAGGAAGCGCCGGGGCCGCCCCAGGGGCACCCGCACGGCGAGCCGCGCCAGGCCCTCGGCCTCCCGGTCGGCCACCGCCCCCAGGCCGCCCCCCGCCGCCCACGCCACCGCCTGGTCCGCCCACCGCCGGGCGGCCCCCTCTCCCACCCCGGCCGCCCGGGCCAGGTCCCCAAGGGGCACGTCAAACACCCGGTCGACCTCCCGGGCCGCGGCGGCGGTCAGGGCCTGGGCGACCCCGGGCCGCCGCAGCCAGCTACACAGCTCGGCGGCGCCCCGCTCGTACAGCGCCCCCAGGGCCTCCGGGGGCAGGGCCGCCAGCAGCTCCCCGGGGGTCCGCCCGAGGAAAGCCCCCAGGGCCTCGGCGATCCCCTCCTCCACCCGGGCCCGGTTCTCCTCCCGGTGCACCAGCTCCCGCAAGCGGTGGAGGTTCTGGTCGACGATCTCGTCCGCCTCGCGGTAGATCCGCTCCCGGCCCAGGAGCGCCGCGTGGCGCACCAGGTTCTTCACCACCCCCCCCCGGGGCTCCATCAGGTAGGCGACGATCCCCGCCCGCACCGCCCCCTTGAGGCGGACCACGTTGGCCGGGGCCAGGAGCGCTTCCTCGAAGCGGCCGAGGAGCGCCGGCACCGCCCGGGCCGCCGCCGCGGTCAGCCCGGCCACCGCCTCGGGCGGCACCAGGCGGCCCACGGGCTCCCCGGCGGCCGCCAGGGCGACGAGGCTTTGGGCCAGCACCGTCCGGACCCGGCCGGGGAGCTCCGGGGAAGCGAGGAGCTCCTCCAGTCGGCTCCCGGCGGCCCGGGCCAGGAGGTCCCGCTCCCCCCCCAGAAGCTCCCCCGGGGTGCGCTCCAAAAGCCCGCCCACCAGGCCCACCACCGCCTCGCGCACCGCCGCCGAGTCCACCCACCCCTGGGCCGCCCGTCCCGCCTCCCGGATCCCGTGGGCGAGGGCCCGCTCCAGGGCCTCGGCCCGGACCGGGTCGAGCTCCTCCGCAGCGGCCCCGTACTCCCGATCCAGCGCCCGAGCGCCGAGCTCGCCAACGAGCACCGCCAGCGCCTGGCGCACCTCGGGCCCAGCCAGCCGCGCCGCCACGCTCTCCTCGCGCAGGAGCTCGGTGGCCACCACCCGGGAGACGGCGACGGCGATCTCGTCCTTACGGCGCGGCACCATCCCCTGGAGCGCGAAGCCGAGGATGCGTACCTCGCGGTGGGGGCGGAAGAGCATGGCGATCGCCAGGGCGTTGGTGGCGTAGCCGATGGCGAAGCCAAAGGCGGGGGGAAGGAGGAGGGTCAGGGCGTCCACGAGACCTCCGGCCCTCGGGGGAGACGACGGGTCCCCACAGCACTCGCGCCTGCGAGGGTGCAGGCGCGAGGGTGAAGCACGAGAACTGACGGGCAGTTTCGCGTCATGCCCAGGACCGCGTAGGGCAGCCCTCGCTGCAGTGGGCAACCCGCGGAACCATGTAGCGCTTCATCGGCCGTCACCTCCTTTCGGGGAAGATGGACTTGCGTGGGCAGCAATCTAGGGCCCGGGCCCCGGGGTGTCAAGTCGGGGGGGCTGCGGCGGATCTTGGCTCGACCCGACCGACTTGAAGGTTCCCCGCCGAGCACGGTATATAGGGCCGTCCGAAACCCCATGCCCCGCCCCAGGAGACGCCCGGTGCCCCGCCCCCCGCCCCCATCCGCCGATCCCGCTCCCGCCGGGGACTCCCCCGCCCGCTCGGCGGCGGTGTTCGGGTGGCTGGCGACGGGCCTCGGCCTCGCCGCCGGGGCGGCCTTTGGGGTGGTGGCGAGCCCGGCGGCCATGGCCGCCCTGGTCTTGGAGCCGGGGGCCCTCTTCGGCGCATGCCTCGCCGCCGTCGCCCTGGCCCTGGCCCTGTGGGGGCGGGTCGAGGGGTGGGGCCCCTGGTCCGCCGGGGCGGCCCTCGCGGCGCTCGCCCTCCTCACCGGCACCGCCACGGGAGGGCTCTTCGTGGCCCACGTAGGCAGCGCTATCGCCCCGAGCTTCGGGGTGGGCGCCGCCACCTTCGCCGCCGCAGCCGCCTGGGGCCGGGCGACCGGCCGCGCGCTCCGGGGGCCCCGGGGCTTTCTCGCCCTGGCCGCCCTGGGAGCCGCGGCGGGCACCGCGATCCACGGGCTCTTGGGGAGCCCGCTTCGGGACTGGGGGACCACCGCCGCGGTGGTGCTGGCCCTGGCGCTCGTCGCCTCCCGGCGCCCCGGAGCGGGGGCGGCGGCCGCCCCGGCGGGGGCCCTGGCCGCGTATCTCGATTTCGTCGCCCTGGTCCTGGTGCTGCCGTGGATCGCTCGCCGCTGGGGGGACGGGGCCCGGAGTTCCCGGATACGTATTTAGCCGTGCTAAAGTTCTTTACTCTTGCTAAAACCAGGCAGAAATGATAGGGATTCTCCGCTACCCGCTGAGCGACCCACCACACGAAGGAGACCGTACATGGCTACCCGCAGGAAGATCACCATCGAAGGCAACGAGGCGGTTGCCTCGGTGGCGCACCGGTTGAGCGAAGTCATCGCCATCTACCCCATCACCCCCTCTTCGGGCATGGGCGAGTTTTCGGACGAGTGGTCGGCCAAGGGCTCCCAAAACGTCTGGGGCACCGTGCCGAGCGTCACCGAGATGCAGTCCGAGGGCGGCGCCGCCGGCGCGGTCCACGGGTCGCTCCAGGCCGGCGCCCTCACCACGACCTTCACCGCGAGCCAGGGGCTGCTCCTCAAGATCCCCAACATGTTCAAGATCGCCGGCGAGCTCACCTCGTTCACCATGCACGTGTCGGCCCGGACGCTGGCCAGCCAGGCCCTGTCCATCTTCGGGGACCACTCCGACGTGATGGCTGCCCGCCAGACCGGCTTTGCCATGCTCGCCTCGGGGTCGGTGCAGGAGGCCCACGACCTGGCCGCCGTGGCCCACTCGGCCACCCTCAAGGCCCGGGTGCCCTTTTTGCACTTCTTCGACGGCTTTCGCACCTCCCACGAGGTGGCGAAGATCGAGGAACTGACCAACGACGACCTGTTGGCCCTGATGGACGACGACTTGATCCGCGCCCACCGGGAGCGGGCCCTGACGCCGGACCGGCCCAAGATCCGGGGCACCGCCCAGAACCCCGACACCTTCTTCCAGTGCCGGGAGGCGTGCAACCCCTTCTACGCGGCGTGCCCCGGGGTGGTCCAGGAGACCATGGACGCCTTCGCCAAGCTCACCGGGCGCACGTACAAGCTCTTCGACTACGTGGGGGACCCCAAGGCCGAACGGGTGATCGTGATGATGGGCTCGGGGGCCGAGGTGGCCCACGAGACCGTGGAGTTTTTGGCCGCCAAGGGCGAGAAGGTGGGCCTGGTCAAGGTGCGCCTCTTCCGGCCCTTCTCGGTCAAGCACCTGGCGGCGGCCCTGCCCAAGTCGGTGCAGGCGCTGGCGGTCTTGGACCGCACCAAGGAGCCCGGCGCCACCGGCGAGCCCCTGTACCAGGACGTGGTGACCGCGCTCGTCGAGGCCGGCCGGGCCGGCGACCTGCGGATCATCGGCGGCCGCTACGGCCTCTCCTCCAAGGACTTCAGCCCCGCCATGGTCAAGGCGGTGTTTGACGAGCTCAAGAAGAAGAAAGCCAAGAACCACTTCACCGTCGGCATCACCGACGACGTCGCGAACACCAGCCTCACCTTCGACCCCGACTTCGCCATCGAGCCCAAGGACGTGGTGCGCTGCGTCTTTTGGGGCCTGGGGGCCGACGGTACGGTGGGCGCCAACAAGAACTCGATCAAGATCATTGGCGAGGAGACCGACAACTTCGCCCAGGGCTACTTCGTCTACGACTC
>JBBIIA010000133.1:0-12229 GCA_037446775.1 Deltaproteobacteria bacterium | reverse complement strand
GAGAGACTGTCGGTGCGCCGGATGCGGGAAAGCCGCACGTCCGGTGCGACGAGGAGGAGCAGGGCACCTGAGCATGGGGAACCTAACCGGGCACGAAGCTGGAAACGGCGGATACAGCCAAGGGGAACCTACCCTCCGGCATCCCCCTGCTCCTTACTCTATTGTCCTCTGTGGTGACCAAGATCCCCGGTTCGGGCGCAGCCGGTGAGGGCGGGGTCCCCTCGGGTCGCCGGCTCAGGGCAGGGGCTCTACCCGGTGGCCGGCCGCCTCCAGGGCGGCGAGGGCCTTCGCCAGAGCGGCGCGTTTGACGAGCAGGTAGTCGGTCTCGAAGGTGGAGACCGCGAAGAGGCTCACCCCGGCCTCGGCGAGGGGGCGGGTCAGGGCGGCCAGGACCCCGACCAGGGCAAAGGCCAGGGGGCCGACGACCCCGAGGCACGCCCAGCCGCCCTCGGCGTCCACGCCGGCCGGAACGGCCGCCTCTGGGCAGACCACGGAAAGCTCGTCGGCCGTGCGGGTGAGGGAGGCGAAGGGGCCGCCCAGGGCCCAGCCGGGCACCGCCGCGGTGGGGGGCAGCCGGCAGACGGCGAAGGTGCCGGGAACCAGCCGCAGGGTGAGGGCGGGAGGCGCCACGTTGGCCTCACGCCGCGGCGGCGACGGTGCGCGCCACCGCGTCGGGGGGGAGGTCGAAGTGGGTGACCAGGCGGACCCGGTCCGGGGCGATGGCCAGGGCGAGCACCCCGCCCGCGGCGAGCTTGCGGACGAAGGCGTCGGCGGGAGCGGGCACCTTCAGGATGAGGATGTTGGTGCGCGGGGGCACCGGCACCTCGACGCCGGCGAGGCCGGCCAGGCCCGCGGCCAGGCGCCGGGCGGTCTCGTGGTCCTCGGGCAGGCGGTCGACCATGGCCTCCAGGGCCACCACGCCGGCTGCGGCCAGGACCCCCACCTGGCGCAAGCCGCCGCCGACCATCTTGCGCACCTCCCGGGCCCGGTCGACGAAGCCCCGGGGCCCGCACAGAAGCGAGCCCGCGGGAGCCCCGAGCCCCTTGGAGAGGCAGACCATCACCGAGTCGCAGCCGCCGGCCAGGGCCCGGGCCGAGACGCCCAGGGCCGCGGCGGCGTTGAAGAGCCGCGCCCCGTCCAGGTGGACGGGGACCCCCCGGGCCCGGGCGAGGGCGGCGAGCTCCCGGGTGCGGTCGGGCGTCATCACCGTGCCCCCGGCCATGTTGTGGGTGTTCTCCAGGGCCAGAAGCCCGGTGGGCGCCAGGACCACGGAGCCGGCCCGAAAGGCCTCCTCCACCCGGGCCGGCTCCAGGACGCCGTCCGCGCTCGCCACGGCCCGGGGCAAGAGGCCGGAGAGGACCGCCATGGCCGCCCGCTCGTAGTTGAGGAGGTGGCAGCGGCTCTCCAGGATCACCTCGCTCCCGGGCCGGGCGTGGACGTGGAGGGCGACCTGGTTGCCCATGGTGCCCGTGGGCACGAAGAGCCCCGCCTCGCACCCGAGGAGCCCGGCCCCGAGCTCCTCCAGGCGCCGGACCGTGGGGTCCTCGCCGAAGACGTCGTCCCCCACCTCGGCCTCGGCCATGGCCCGGCGCATGGCCGGGGTGGGCCGGGTCACCGTATCGGAGCGCAGGTCGACGGGGGGCAGCCCGGTCACGGGGCACCTCCGGGAGAAGGGCGCAGCTCGGCGTGGCGGAAGCAGCCCATCAGGTGGTCGTTGACCAGCCCCACCGCCTGCATCAGGGCGTAGCAGATGGTGGGGCCCACGAAGGAAAAGCCCCGCTTCTTGAGGTCGCGGCTGAGGGCCAGGGACGCGGGGGTCTCGGCGGGGAGGTCCGCGAGCGCCGCCCAGGTGTTTTGCACCGGTGCTCCGCCCACGAATCGCCACAGGTAGGTGTCGAAGCTCCCGAGCTCCTCCTGGACGGCGAGGAACGCCCGGGCGTTGGCCACCGCCGCCGCCACCTTCCGGCGGTTGCGGACGATGCCCGGGTCGGCCAGGAGGGCCGCCACCTTCGCCTCGCCGTAGCGGGCCACCCGGGTCGGCTCGAAGCCGTCGAAGGCCTGGCGGTAGCGGTCCCGCTTCCGGAGGATGGTCTCCCAGCTCAGCCCCGCTTGGGCTCCCTCCAGCACCAGGAACTCGAAGAGGGTGCGGTCGTCGTGGACCGGCACCCCCCACTCCCGGTCGTGGTAGGCGACGGCGAGGGGGGTCGTCGCCCAGGGGCAGCGGGGGAGGTCGGCGGCGCTCACCGCGCCCGGCCTCTCTTCGCCCCCGAGCGCTTGCGATCCGCCACCGCCCACGCCCCCTCGGCCCAGCGGGCCAGCTCCGGGGGGTCTTCCAGCACCTCGGCCGGCACCTCGTAAAAGCCCATGGCGTAGTTCTTCCCCTCGGCGAAGGGGCGGAAGGGCCCCATGCCGGCGGCCTCGTACTCCCCCCGGTTGGTGTCGTCCACCTTGAGGTACAGGGTGTCGTCGGCCACCAGGCCGAAGAAGAGGCCGTCCCGGTACAGCCCGGCGCCGCCAAACATGCGCCGGGAGGTCACCGCCCCAAAGGGCCCGAACTGGTCGACCAGATAGGACAGGTACTCGCCGCTCACCGCCATGGCCGCGCCTCCTCTCTCCGCCGGCACCACGATACCACGGGTGCGAGCAGGAAGTACGGGCGCCTCCTACCCCCACGAACGTCCTCGCCGACGGTCGCCGAGTCGGCCCAGGAGCCCAACCACCGAGCCCTGGAGCCACAGCGCTCTTGCGCACGATGTCCCCGACGACCACGCCGAGACCCTCCCCCACGCCACCCGCGAGGAGCACTACTACCTCGCCCTGCTGCCCAACCGGCTCAAGCCCGCCGACCTCCCGCCCCCCGTCCCCTGACCGGCGGTTCATAGGGCGCTTACCTTCATGGGGCGCGTACGCCCTTGCGCACGAACGTCCGCGACCACGCCCCATGGCGCACAGCTGCCCCGTCACGGCAGCGTCAACTCGAGCACCGCACCCTCCATGATGAGCACCACTCGCCCGTCCGGCCGCCGTGCCAGCCCGTTGATGAAGCCGAGGAGCGGCGACGTGCCCAGCCGTACGCCGCGCGCCGTCGCGAGCAGCGTGGTCACCGTGCCGCCGGTGCTGATGCGCTGGAGCGAGGCATCGCCGCCGACCAGCACGCTGCCGCCGGGCTCCAGCACGAGCCGCGACGCCCGCGCCAGCCCGGCACCGGCGCCGACGAAGGTCGACACGGTGCCCTGCGGCGTGATGCGACGAAGCAGGCCCGAGCCGGTGGTGAACGAAAAGTCGGCCACCAGAAGGTTGCCGTCGGCGTCGAACGCCAGGCCGCCGGTCAGGAAGTTGAAGCGGGCGGCAAGCCGGTCGCCGTCGACGATCGCGGGCGGCTCGTCCTTGGTTCCGGCCCAGGTCGTCACCTCGCCGGCCGGCGTGATGCGGCGGATCGTGTACCTCTGGTTGCCCCCCTCGGCAACGAAGACGTTGCCCGCAGCGTCGACGGCGAGCCCGACGATTCCGCCGAAGCGCGCGTCGGTGCCGACCGGCGCATCGACGTAGTCGAAGGACAGCGGATCGCCCGCCAGCAGCGACAGCACACCGGCAGCGGTCATTCGCCAGACCGCATTGCTGGACGCGACCACGAACCCGGCGCCGACGTCGCGCACGATGTGCGAGGCGCGCGTCGCCGACAGCGTGGTGACCACGCCGGCCGGCGTGACGCGACGAATGCTGCCGAGGAAGTCGGCGACATAGGCGTTGCCGGCGTCGTCGAGCGCAAGTCCGAATGGAGACTGGAAGAGCGCCGCGCTGCCGGTGCCGTCCACGGTCCCCATCAGCCGGCGCTGGCCGACGAAGGTACTGAGGTCGAAACCCGGCGTCAGCCGGCGCATCGTCGAGTTGTCGCCGATCAGCAGGTCACCGTTGGGTGCGCCCCCGATCGCCCCCGGGAATTCGAAGCGGCCGGCGCCGGCCGGGCCGTCGGCCGGCCCGCTCAGCAGGCCGGAGACCCGGGTCACCACCCCGGCCGGCGTGATGCGCCGCACCGAGAAGTTGTTGCCGTCGGTGGCGTACAGGTTACCGTCGGCACCGAACGCAAGGCCGTTGATGCCGCGGAAGCGCGCGTCCGCGCCGGTACCGTCGGCGTTGCCTTCTTCGCCGACCGCCCCGGCGACCAGACTGACCACGCCGGCCGCCGTCACGCGCTGCACGGTGCCGAACAATGCTCCGACGCCGGCGCCGTACACGCTGCCGTCGGCCGCCGCGGCGATCACACGCAGCCCGTCGAATTCCGACTGGAAGTCGTGGAAGGTGGTCACCTCGCCCGCGGGCGAGACCCGGCGGATCTTCACGTGGCCGGTCGCCTGCGTGAAGTAGAGGTTGTCGTTGGCGTCGATGGTCAGGTAGTCGGGGTTGGTCAACCGCGCCGCGGTGCCGGTGCCGTCGATGTCTCCGTTCACGCCGCTGCCGACCCACACGCTCATCGTGCCGTCGGGCGCGAAGCGCACGATGCGATGGGCGGCGCGCTCGGCCACGTAGGCGTTGCCGGCGCTGTCCACGGCCACCCCCAATGGTACGAGCAGCCCGCTGGCCAGCGTGGTCACCACGCCGGCCGCGGTGACCTTGCGTACGCGATTCGAGATGGCCTCGGTGAAGTAGGCGGTGCCGGCGCTGTCGACGCCGATGCCGTTACTCGCATTGAGCGCCACGCGCGCGTCGCTGCCGGTGCCGTCGATCGAGCCGGCCCCGCCGATGCTGCCGGCCAGCAGCGCGAGCGACAGCGTCGGCACGCTCACGGTGAGCGTGGCCGGATTGCTGGTGGCGCTCGGGTCGATGCCGTTGCTGACCACCACGCTCACGCTGGCACTGTCGCAGTCCGCGCTGAGGTTGCTCAGCGTGACGCTGCCGCCGGAAAACGCGGCGCTGCCGGTGCAGGTGCCGACCGCGAAGGGGCCTGCCGACGACAGGTCCGTGCCGTTGATGCGCCAGACGTAGCCGAGCGGCGCGGTGCCGGTGGCGACGACGGCGAAGGTCGCACTGCCGTTCACGACCGTGGACTGCGGTGCCGGCTGGGTGGTGATCGCCGGTGCCACCGGGGCCGGGCTGACCGTCAGCGTGGCCGCCGTGCTCGGCACGCCGGCCGGCGCCGCCGCATTGACCGCCAGCGCGCGGTAGCGACTGCCGCTGCTGCCGACGACGGTCGGCGCGAGGGCGCAGGTACTCGTCGTCTGCGCGCCGCTGCCGGGCGCCGGAGTCGCCACGCAGGCGGGCTCGCCGGTGACGTCCGCGAAAACGCTGCTACCGGCGGCCGCAACCTGCCAGCGCACCTGCGGTGCGGGCAGCCCGACCGCCACCGCGGTGAAGCTCGCGGTCTGCCCGGCAACGACGGTGACATCGGTCGGCTGGACGCTGAAGGTCGGCACCGTCGCGGCCGGGGTGACCGTCAGCAGCGCCTCGTTCGAGGCGATGCAGGTCTGCTGCGCGCCCGCGAGGCTGCACACCTGAGCGCGGAACCTCGACTGGTGGTCGGCCTGCGCGGCAGTGAGCGTGAAGTCGCTGCCACCGGCGACGGCGGTGCCCGGCCCCAGCGCCTGCCAGGTGGCACCGCTGTCGTTGCTGCGCTCCCAGGTGTAGGCAAGCGTCGCGGTGCCGGTCGCCCGCACCGTGAAGGTGGCCGCACTGCCGGCGGTCACCCCCGCGTTGAGGGGTTGCTGGGTGATGGTGGGCGCGCCCGGCGGCGGCGCGATGCGTACCAGCCGGGAGTCATAGCTGGTCGCGAACCGGCGCTGTCCCTGGTAGGCGCGGGTGCAGGTGAAATCGAAACCAAAGGTCAGCGTGCCGTTCTGGGTCGCGCTGACCTGGGTCACGAAGTCGAAGGTTCCGGCGCTGGACGAACTGCTGCCGCTCGGCGCGAGCGCGACCGGCTGGCGGTCGAGCACGGTCTGCGCAGGGCGGGCCGGACCGCCTACCGGGACCTCGATCCGCCGCACCGTCAGTTCGCCGTTGCTGCAATCGCGCGCGGAACCGAAGACCAGCCGGTATCGGGCGTCGACCGGTGCGGTGAACGCGCGCACGACGACGTTGCCGGGCCAGGGGATGACCTCGTAGCCGCCGACCGGCGTGGTCGTCATGTCGGTCACGACGACCGAGTCCAGAACGCAGGGGTACGGGTCCGTGTTGCCGGGAGGAATCGCGCAGCCCCATTGGGAGAACCACGACAGCGTTGCCCGCTCGATGGTCGCAACGCCAGCGTCGAAGGTCACTGGCACCGACGCCCAGGTGCCACCGGGCGCGGCGGCCATGACGACCGGGTTGGCGCCGACGGGGGCCGCCAGCGGCAGGCGGAGCTGCACCGGCACCGCGAACGCCAGGTCGTGGGGCGTGATCTCGTAGATCGGCGCCTGTCCGGCTTCGGGCGGCAGCGGTGGCGCTCCCTCGCTGTTGCGGGCAATGCGGATGGTCACCGGTCCGGACAGGGCATCGGGTGGCACCTCCAATTGCACGCCATCCGGCCCGTCCACCGTGCCGCCCCCGGCGTCCACCGTCGCGCTGCCCAGGGTGGGCGGGGGCCCGTCATCTCCGCCGCACGCCGAGAGCCCACCGGCGCTGACCAGGCCTGCGGCCAGCCACAGCGCGGCGATGCCGAGCCGGCCGAGACCCGAGCTCGGGAGCAGCCGGCCGAGGGAAGAACGCCAGGTCGGCGCAGGGGGAAAGGGGGGGACCGCTTGGGGGGAGCTGGCTGGGCGCATGGTGACCTCCGGCCCGGTGGGCCTTCTGGCAAGAACGTTCGTGCTCCGAGGACCGGTAGCCGACCGTTCAGCGGCAGGACCTACGCCAAGAAAACCTGACCTTTTTGGTTTGTCAAGGAGCAGTCGGCGAATCCTTGACTTGCGTCAAGGGCTCGGGGCCCCCCCGTCCGCCGGGGATGCCCCCGGGCGCCCGGCGCTGCGGGTTAAGCCTTCGCCGACCCGCCGGGGCGGCTGCAAAGCGCACCTCGCCAAAGGCCGCCGGCAGATGGAAGTTGCGTTCGGGGAGGGGGCTCCAGGAGGCCCAGTGGGGGTGGCTGGTCTCGTCGCCGCACTTGTACAGGTTGGCCCGCCAGGTCTGGCCGGCCAGGGGCCCCAGGGGCCCCACCCGGGCCGCCAGGAGGGCCAGGGGGATGGCGAAAGCCAGGGTCCAGGTGAGGGGACCGGGGACCTCGGGGTCCACCACCGGGGGAAGGGAGGGGAAGATCCGGACCCGGCGCCCCTCCTCCTCGGGGAGGGGGGTGAAGTCGCGAAACCCCCCGGGGGTCCGGGTGGGGTCCCGCACGTGGCTCGCCAGCAGGGTGCCCCCGGCGTTGAACTCGAAGTTCAGGTACCCCCGGCCGGGGCGCGGCTCCAGGAAGACCTCGACGCAGCTGTCCCGGTAGACCGGGTCGCCGTACCGGGTGCCGACGCTGCGGACGTAGCGGTCCTCCACCCGGAAGATCCCGAACACGTTCTCGCGGTCGTACAGGAGCCGGGCCCGGGTGCGGGGCTGGTGTGGGCTCCCCTCGGGCCGAAAGCAGGCGAGCTCCAGGGTCTCGGCCGCAGCCCAGGGGGGCGCGTCCCAGTCGCCCGCGGGGCGCGGGCCGGGGGGGGCGCGGCGGACCAGGTAGGGGGGAGCCGTCACGGTGCTTGCAACCCTTCGCCAGGTGGGGCAGATTCGCGCCTCCCCCAACCCCCACCCGAGGAGGTCGCCGTGTCCGAGTTTCAAAACGTCACCGTGGTGCGCGAGGCCAACGTCTATTTCGGCGGCGGCGTCACCAGCCGCACCGTGCTCTTCGCCGACGGCTCCAAGAAGACCCTCGGCATCCTGCAGCCGGGGGAGTACGCCTTCGACACCGCCGCCCCCGAGGTGATGGAGATCCTGTCCGGCGACCTGGAGGTGCTGCTGCCGGGGGCAGCGGGCTGGCGCCGGGTCCAGGGCGGGGAGTCCTTCCCGGTGCCCGGCAACGCCCGGTTCGAGCTCAAGGTGGCGAGCCTTTCGGACTACTGCTGCTCCTTCCTGCCGTGACCCGGCGCCCGCCCTGCCCCGGGGCCCGTCACCCGATGATCAGCTCCCCGAGCCCGCGCTTGGGGACGTGGTGGACCCCCGCCTCGTCCCGCCAGTAGCGGATGTCGCCGCCGGGGGCGAGGTCTTCCAGCACCACCGTCTCGGCGGGCTTTCCCAGGGCCAGCACCAGGCGGATCATCAAGTGGGGAGGGATCTGCAGGGCCGCCCGCAGCCGGTCCTTCTGGAGGGCCCCGATCAGACAGCCCCCCAGGCCCCGCTCGACGGCGCCGAGGAGCATGGTCTGGGCGGCGATGCCGTCGTCGCACCACCAGTCCTTGGCGATGGTCTCGTCGACCAGGATCGCGATGTACCCCGTGGGGCGCTCCCCCGGGCCGGGGCCGGGCCAGTCCTTGAGGTAGGCGGCCCAGGCGAGGCACGGGAAGATGGCGGCGTTGGTTTCCGGGTCGGCCGACAGGAGGTACTTGAGGGGCTGGCGGTTGGCGGCCGAGGCCGTGCACCGCGCCAGGGCCACCAGCTCCACCAGGGTGGCGCGGTCGATGGGGTGGCTCTCGTCGAAGCGGCGGTAGCTGCGGTTTTTGCGGACGAGCTCGGCGAAGGGGGTCATGGGGCCGCTCCTCTCTCCAGGGTGGGCGTGAGGGGGATGTTGGGCAGCACCATCATGGTGCCGGTGCCGTGGCCAACCAGCTCCCCGGCGCCGTCGTACAAGAGCATCTCCACCACGTCCTGGCGCTTGCCCCGCTTGATCATCCGCCCCTCGGCCCGCAGGTGGGTCCGCGCCGAGGGTTTGAGGAAGTGGATCGACATCTCCGAGGTGGCGATCCAAGTGGACTCCCCGTGGGCTACGGCCGCCGTGAACCAGCCGGCGGTGTCCAGGAGGGTGGCGTAGACGCCCCCGTGCACCCCCGCCATGGCGTGGTCGAGGCCGGGATGGTAGGGCAGATCCACCACGGCGCGGTCGTCTTCGGTGTAGGAGAGCCGCATCCCGAAGGTCTTGGCGATGGGGGCGATCTCGTTGAAGAGCCGCAGGAGTTCGTCGCGGCGGCTGGGGCGGGTCATGGGGGCTCCTCGACAGGGGGTGGCACGGCAAACTCGGCCCACAGGGGCGCGTGATCGGAGGGCTTGGTCCACTGGCGGGGGGAACGGTCCACGCCGGCGGCGGTGCAGGCGGCCGCCAGGGCCGAAGTGGCCCACAGGTGGTCGATGCGCAGCCCCTGGTTCTTCCAGTAGGCGCCCCCCCGGTAATCCCACCAGGTGTACACCCCCGCCTCGGGGCAGTGGCGCCGCAGGCAGTCGACCAGCCCCAGCGCGCGGATCGCCTCCAGGGCCGCCCGTTCCGGGGGGGAGCAGAGCACCCCCCCCGCCCACCCCTCGGGGTCGTACAGGTCCCGGTCCTCGGGGGCGACGTTGAAGTCCCCCGCCAGCACCAGGTGGGGCCGCGCCGCCATCTCGGCCGCCAGGTACCGGCGGAGCTCGGCGAAGAAGGCGAGCTTGTAGGCGTACTTGTCGCTGCCCACCGCCTCGCCGTTGGGCAGGTACGCCGAGACCACCCGCACCCCGGCCACGGTGACGGCCAAAAGCCGGCGCTGCTCGTTGAGGGGGTGGTCGGGCGGCAGGTGGGGAAAGCCGACCACCGGGTCCCCGGCCGGGGCCCGGGTGAGGACGGCGACCCCGTTGTAGGTCTTCTGCCCCGCCACCGCCGCCCGGTAGCCGAGCTCGGCCAGGGGCTCCGCCGGGAAGTCCGGGTCCTGGACCTTGAGCTCCTGGAGGCACAGGACGTCGGGCCCCCGCTTCGGGAGGTACCGGAGCAGGTGCTCCAGGCGGGCGCGCACCGAGTTGACGTTCCAGGTGGCGATGATCATGGCGTCGTCCCAGGGGAAGGGGGCCGGGACCCCGAGGCTACCACAGGGCCCCGGCCGGCGGGAGCCTCGACACGCCCGGGGCGAACTGGTAGCGTGCGCGCCGCGAACCAACCCACCGAGACGAGGGCCGGACCGATGGCGTTCCAACGAGTGAAGGCACCCAAGATCAGCGACGCCATCGTCGAGCAGCTCGAGGCGCTGATCCTCCAGGGCATCCTCAAGCCCGGGGAACGCCTGCCCCCGGAGCGGGAGCTGGCCCAGCGCCTGGAGGTGTCCCGCCCGTCCCTGCGGGAGGCGATCCAGAAGCTCGAGACCCTCGGCCTGGTGGAGACCCGCCAGGGGGGCGGTACCAGCGTGACCGCCGTGCTGGCGCCCGCCTTCACCGACCCACTGGTCCAGCTCTTCCAGCGCCACCCCGAGACGGTCTACGACCTCCTGGAGTTCCGCCACGTCCTGGAGGGGGCGGCGGCGGCGTACGCCGCCGGCCGAGCCACCGACGTGGACCGGGAGATCCTGCGGCGCCGGTTTCAAGCCATAGAGGACGCCAACCGGGGCGGCGACCCCGGGGCCGAGGCCGAGGCCGACGCCGAGTTTCACCTCGCCATCGCCGAGGCCGCCCACAACGTGGTGCTTTTGCACATCATGCGGGGCCTCTTTGACCTGCTGCGCCGGGGCATCGTGGCGTCCCGGGCCCGGCTGTACAGCAAGGAGGGGGTGCGCGAGGTCCTCTTGCGCCACCACCGGGGCCTCCTCGACGCCGTGGTGGCGGGGGACGCCCCGGCGGCCCGGGAGGCGGCCCACGACCACCTGGCCTTCGTGGAGCGCACCCTGCGGGACCTGGACCAGGAGAGCGTCCGGGAGGGCCGGTCCCTCAAGCGCTTGCAGACCCTGGAGGAGTGAGGCTCTGGTCCGTGGCCCGTGGCCCGTTGGGGCGCCGTCCCCGCGCCTCCCGCCCACTCCGGCACCCCGTCCTTGACCGGGCCTGCTCCGTCAGCCCGGTCAAGGATCAGTAACACAATCATCAAAAACGTGTGATTTTTGTTGACCGCCCGCGGCGGCGCCGATATCCTGCGCATCGGTAACACCAATTTCAAATCTGTCACACCCTGAGATCCGAAACTTCACCAAGGTGGCACTGAGCCCCTGGGGCGAGGAGTGGGGATGGAGGCGTTCGCCGCGCTGATCGACAAGGCCGGCCCCCTGGGGTGGGTGATCCTCGGGTGCTCGGTGGCAGCGACAGCCATCGCCCTGGAGCGGGCGTGGGTCTTCCGCCGGGTGCGCCGGGGCGACCCGGGCCTGCTCCACGGCATCCGGGAGCGGGCGGCCCGGGGCGACCTGGCCGGCGCCGCCGCCCTGGCCCGCCGGGAGCCCCACCCCCTCGCGGCCTCCCTAGCCCACGCGCTCGGCCGGGCGTGCTGCACGGGCCGGGCCGACCTGGAGAAGGCCGTGGCCCAGGCGGCGTCGCGGGAGGTGCGCCAGCTCGAGCGGTTCCTGCCCACCCTGGCGCTCATCGCCCACGTGGCGCCGCTCCTAGGGCTCCTGGGCACCGTGACGGGGATGATCGAGGCGTTCCAGGCCATCGAGAGCCTGGGGGGCAAGGTGAATGCCTCGGTGCTCGCCGGGGGCATCTGGGAGGCCCTCTTGACCACGGCCCTGGGGCTGGGGGTCGCGATCCCGACGACCGTGGCCCACAACGCCTTCCAGGGCCGGGTCCACGACCTGGTGGCCGACCTGAAGGACGAGGCCGGGGCGCTCCTGGACCTGCTGGAGGACGCCGGCCGGCTCGCCAACGGCCACTCCCACCGGGAAGCAGGGGCCGCCTGATGGACATCCCGGTGCGTCCCCGGGCGGCGGGGCTCAACCTGACGCCTATGATCGACATCGTGTTCCTGCTCCTGGTGTTTTTTCTGCTGACCACCCACTTCGTGGAGGAGGGGGGCGTGGCGGTGCGGCTGCCCGCGGCCGGGAGCCAGGTGGAGGGGCCCGGGTCGCCGGTGACGGTGACCGTGGCCCGGGACGGGGCGGTGTATCTGGGAGCCGAGGCCGTGGCCCGGGGGGACCTGGCCGGGCGCCTCGCCGCCGCGGTGGGGCCCGGCGGCCGGGCCGTGCTGGTGCGGGGGGACCAGGAGGCGCCCCTGCAAGCCGCGGTAACGGTGCTCGACGCCGCCCGGGCCGCCGGCGCCTCGCGCCTGGTGGTGGCCACCGAGAACGGCGGGCCGTGACCCGGCGGGGGGCCGCGGCGGTGGCCGGGGCGCTGGTCCTCAACGCCGCGGCCGGGTGGGCGCTGGGGCTGGCCCTGCGCCTCCCCGACCGTCCGGAGCCGCGGCTCGAGGTGGAGCTGGAGG
>JBBIIA010000132.1:0-12364 GCA_037446775.1 Deltaproteobacteria bacterium | reverse complement strand
CAACCTCTGCGAACGCGCCCTGAAGAAGGCCATCCTCCACCGCAAGGGCTCGCTCCACGGGCCGGGCCCGGTCCGCGGCCCAGGCCTCGAAACCGGGGGCCAGGAGGCGAACGTCCCCAAGGCCCCGGGCGCGCAGCCACGCCCCGACCGCTGCCCCGTCTCTTTCGTAGCCGTACACGACGGTGGTCCGTTCGGGGGCGAGCCCTTTGGCGGCGAGGAGGGCGGCGGCGCTTCGTTCGTCGAGGAGGCCGAGCCAGCTCGCGGGCAGGTGGACGGCGCCGGGGAGGCAGCCGCCCCGAGCTTCGGACTCCAGGCGCCAGCCCCGATGGGCGGCCCCGGGGCGGGCGTCCACGAACCGCCAGCCGGGGTCGGCGAGGCGCCGGGCCGCCTCTTCTGGGGTGACCGTCGCGGGGCGGCCGACGCCCATGGCTACCCGGTTGCCCGCGGCCCCAGGGCGGCGCAGTAGTAGGCGAACTCGTCCTCCCCGTCCACCCCCAGGAGGCGGTTTAGATCCTCGTCGAAGAAGGCCGCCACCATGCAGCAGCCCAGCCCCAGGGCTTCGGCCGCTACGGTGAGATTCTGCGCCGCGTGGCCGAGATCCAGGCCCAGGTAGCGCAGGGCCCGGTCCTCGTACTTCCACGCCGCCCGGGGCAGGACCGCGGTCCACACCACGGCCACCGCCGCCTCGGCCAGGAAGCCCTGCCCCAGGGCCGCCCGGGCCAAAGCCGGCCCGTGGTCGCCCTCGGCGAGGACCTCGAGGCTCCCGGAGGGCAGGTGGAAGTGGGCCAGGCACGGGGCCACAGAGTCCACCCGGTGGAGGGAGAGGTAGGTCTCGAAGGGGTACAGCGCGCCCGCCGAGGGGGCGGTACGCAGCCCGTAGGGGCCGTGTTGGGCGGTCACCCCGTGGGCCGCCCACAAGAGCGCCGCCAGGTCCCCCGGGGCGAGGCCCGCGGGTCCGAAGTCCCGGCAGGAGCGGCGCCGGGCCAGGCACGCCCACAGGTCGCCCGGCGCTCCGGCCAGAGGCGGGGAGGGCAGGGGGATCCTCCGGGCCCCGGGGTACGCCTTGTGGGGCTCGGGTCGGCGGTCCCAGTCCAGGGCCCGCCCCCCCGCGGTAGCCCGGTCGAGGGCGGTCGCCTGGCGCCACCGCGCGGCAAAGGGGGACCCGGTCACGGCGGCTCCCCGAGGAGCCCCCGGAGATCCGTCTCCATCTGCTTCTTGATGTCGGGGCTGTACCCCATGTAGCGGTGGCGGATCTGCCCCTGGCGGTCCACCAGGTAGGCGTACGGAATCGACGGGATGCCGCCGTAGGCGTGGCGGGTGGCTTCGTCCAGGCGGGCCACCGGGTAGTTGAGGGTCTGGCGGTCGAGAAAGGCGGTGAGCTCGGCGGGGTCCGGGTCGAGGCTCAAGCCGATGACCCGAAGGCCGTCGGCGCGGTACTTCTCCTGGAGGGCCACGAGCTGGGGGATGGCGACCCGGCAGGGGGGGCACCAGGTGGCCCAGAAGTCCAGGAGCACCACCTGGCCCCGGTGCTCGGCCAGGGTGACCGTGCCCCCGCCCTCGGTCCCGAGGGTGAAGTCGGGGGCCGGTTGGATCTTGATTGCCGGCGGCTCCTGGGAGGAGCAGCCGGCCAGGGTCGAGAGGAGGAGTACCACCAGGACGCGAACCGCCTTGAGCCCCACCATCGCGTGCCTCCTTGTTCCGGCGCCCCAGTGCCGGGATGAACGGAAACGGCCCGGGGGAAGGCCCGGGCCGAAAGCGGTGCAGTCCGGGGTGCGAGGGGCCGACCGGCCCCGATGCTCACCCTCAGGTGAAGCCGCCCCGGGGCGCGCACCCCGGGTTTCCGCCGCTCCGGGCGGGGGCGGCCACGGGGGCCCACTGGCGCTCCATGGGGCCGCCGCAAGCGGGGCACGCCGGGGCCAAAGAGTCGGCGCCGCAGGCGCTGCGGACCAGGGCTTCGGTCACCCCCTGGCAGGCCAGGCAGCGGTATTCGTACAGCGGCATCACAGTGCCTTTCTCAGCATCTCTTCGATCTTCTGCCGGGGCACCGCGCCCACCACCTCGTCCACCAGGGCGCCGCCCTTGAAGAGCTTGAGGTTGGGGATGCCGCGGACGCCGAAGCGAGCCGGGGTCTGGGGGTTCTCGTCCACGTTCATCTTGGCCACCACCGCCTTGCCGGCGAAGGCGACGGCGACCTCGTCGACCATGGGGGCGATCATGCGGCACGGGCCGCACCACTCGGCCCAGAAGTCCACCAGCACGGGGACCGCGGCCTTGAGGACCTTGTCGTCGAAGTCGGCGTCGGTGACGGTGAGCACGCTTGGGCTAGCCATATGGAGTTCCTCGCTGTCTGGGGGCAGGGGCAGGAACGTTTGCTTGTTCCAAGTTCCCTGTTCCCGGTTCCCTGTTGTCTATTCCCTATTTCCTATTCCCTAACTCGCCGCCGACCGGCGGCTCCTCAGCAGCCTCAGCCGCCGCCCCGCAGGGCGAACCAGGCGACGGCGGCAGCCAGGGCGATCCAGACCAGGGTACTCACGTCATGGGCCTCCTTTGGGTTCGGCGCAGGCGCTCTTGAGGTACCGGTGGAGGTCGATGTGCACCGTCTGGGGCACCGGATCCTCCTCCCCCGCGTACTTGTACAGCACCACGGTCTTCTTGAGGGTGTTCAAGAACGCCACGCACGGCGTGCAGTCGGCCATGTGCTGCTCGATCTCCGCGCAGATGCCCGGGTCGAGCTCGGCGTCGATGTACGCCGAGAGGTTCTCGAGGATCTCGCGACAGCTCAGCTGTTGAATCATCGGGTCCCCGCAGGGCTGGGTTCCACGTCCAGCTCGAAATAGGGGTTGAGCGCTTCGCGCAGGAAGATCCGGGCGCGGTGGAGACGGGTCTTCACCGCCCCCTCGGTGATGCCCAGGAGCTCGGCGGTCTCCGCGGTGCTCAGGTCTTCGATGTCGCGCAAGACGACCACCGCCCGGTAGATCGGGGGCAGGTCGCGGATCGCCCGGTCCATCACCCCCCGCACCTCTTTTCGCAGCACCGCCTCCTTGGGGTCGATGGCCCAGTCGGTGATGGTCCGCCGCTTGAGCTCCTCGTGGGTCGGAATCGGCAGTTCGTCCAGGCCGAGCACCTCGGGGTTCTTTCGCCGCAGCTTCATCAAGGCGTGGTTGGTGGCGATGCGGTACGCCCAGGTCGAAAACGCCGACCCCCCCTTGAAGGACCCCAGGTTGCGGTAGGCGCTCAAGAAGGTCTCCTGGAGGAGGTCCTTGGCATCCTCCGGGTTGCCCATCAGCCGCAACAGGTGGTGGTAGATCTTCCCTTCCGCGCCGGTCACCAGGGCCGCGAAGGCATCGAAATCACCCTCCCGGGCCCGTGCCACCAGGTCTCGTTCGTCCATGGTTTGAACCTGTAGATGCGAGGAGCGCCGGAGAGGTCACACGGCGCGGCCGGGAAATGCTTCCGGGACGCGGGGTTCGAGGATAATGGACGGGGCGGTGGGGCGCAAGAGCGCGTGAGGGGCGCTTTTTGGGTTTGAAGACACTACAGGTTGTGGTATGATCCGCGCCGCCTACAATATGTGGGCGGTTCTTCCGCCTAAGGGCTCGTTATTCCAGGCGAAAAGGAGGTCGGCATGGGCGAGGTGATGGAGCTCGGCCGGGGGACGGTTCCCCCACCCAAGGACGCCACGGACACGGTCCTCTTCGTCCGCACCTCGGACATGGAGATCGCCGGGTGGGACCGCCACCGCATCGTGGAAGCGCTGGTGCGGGAGACCTTTCTCGACGAAGGGACGGCGGAGAAGGTCGCCCTCGCCGTGGAGCAGGTGGTCCAGCGCTCCCAGATCGAGGTGCTCACCGCCCCCCTGATCCGCGAGCTGGTGGACGCGAAGCTGGTGGAGTTCGGCCTGGAGAGCGCCCGGCGGATGCACACCCGGCTCGGCATGCCGCTGTTTGACGTCGAGCAGCTCCTGGTGCAGCCCAACCGGGAGAACGCCAACGTGCCCCACGGGCCCGAGGCGACCAACCTCACCCTGGCCGAGAACATCAAGAAGGAGTACGCCCTCCTGGCGGTCTTTGGCCAGGAGGTGGCCGACGCCCACATGCGGGGCGACCTGCACCTCCACGACCTCGGCTTCGTCGACCGCCCCTACTGCTCGGGCCAGAGCCTCGAGTACCTGAAGAAGTTCGGCCTAAACCTCCCCAACAGCCTCGCCATGGCCAAGCCCGCCAAGCACGCCGAGGTGCTCTTGGCCCACATGGTGAAGTTCTCCGCGGCGCTCCAGTCCAACTTCGCCGGGGCCATCGGCTGGGACGCGGTCAACTTGTTTTTCGCCCCGTACCTGGTGGGGCGCAGCGACCGGGACGTGAAGCAGCTCGCCCAGATGCTGATCTTCGAGTACTCCCAGCAGGCGGTGGCCCGGGGCGGCCAGGCGATCTTCTCGGACATCAACTTGTACTGGGAGGTGCCCAAGCACTTCGAGGACGTGCCGGCCATCGGGCCCGGGGGCGAGTACACCGGCCAGACCTACGGGGCGTACGAGAAGGAAGCCCAGCGGTTCCTGACCATGCTTCTGGAGGTGTACCGGGGGGGCGACGCCTCGGGGCGGCCCTTCTTCTTCCCCAAGCCCTTGGTGCACATCACCGAGAAGTTCTTCCGCACCGAGGGCCACCAGGAGTTTTTGCGCCAGCTGTGCGAGCTGTCGGCCGAGAAGGGCAACACCTACTTCATCTTCGACCGGGGCGACACGGCCAAGATCTCCGAGTGCTGCCGGCTCTCCTTTAAGCTCGAGAAGTCCGACCTCGACGACGCCAAGCAGCCGTGGCGCATGCGCTACTCGGCGCTGCAAAACGTCACCGTCAACCTGCCCCGCCTGGCGTACCGGGCCGGCGGCGACGACACCCGGCTCTTCGGGGCGATCACCGAGGTCCTGGAGCTCGCCTGCCGGGCGCACCTGGACAAGAAGGCGTTCATCGAAAAGCTGTTGAGCCAGGGGGAGCGGGGGCCCCTGTCCCTTTTGACCATGAACCGGGACGGCCAGCCCTACCTGCGGATGCACCGGGTGAGCTACCTGCTCGGCATGGTGGGGCTCAACGAGCTCGTGAAGATCCACCTCGGCCAGGAGCTCCACGAGAGCCCCGAGGCGTTCAAGTTCGGCTTGCGGGTCATCGCCCACATGAAGCTGGTGGCAGAAAAGCTCGGCCACCACCACCACATGCACTTCGTGCTGGAGCAGACCCCGGCGGAGTCCACCGCCTACCGCTTCGCCAAGCTCGACCTCAAGTACTACTCGCCCCAGGCCGGGCGCTACGTGCGGGGCGACCTGAGCCGGGGGGAGGTGTACTACACCAACTCCACTCACCTCCACGTGGGGAGCCCCACGAGCCCCATCGACCGGGTGCGCATGGAGGGCTTGTTCCACCCGCTCATCGAGGCGGGCTCCATCACCCACCTGTGGCTCGGGGAGGAGCAGCCCGACCCGGCGGCGCTGGCGAGCTTCGTCGAGAAGGTCTTCCGCCACACCCAGAGCGACCAGATCGCCTTC
Organism: Deltaproteobacteria bacterium; assembly: GCA_037446775.1. Lineage (GTDB taxonomy): Bacteria > Desulfobacterota > Deferrisomatia > Deferrisomatales > JACRMM01 > JBBIIA01. The sequence goes on along the minus strand of JBBIIA010000132.1, from coordinate 6,828 downwards.
AGCCCCGAGTTCACCACCTGCCTCGCCTGCGGCCGCACGGCCCGGGGCCTCAAGGAGGCGTGCGCCTACTGCGGCAGCGACGAGGTGGAGGGGATCACCCGCATCACCGGGTACTTCACCAAGGTCTCTTCCTGGAACAAGGGCAAGATCGGGGAACTCCACGAACGCGCGCGCTGCCGGGGTTTCTTCTCGGCCCCGGCCGCCGTGTCGGGCTCGGCGAAGGCAGAAGGAGGTGTGGGATGACGCTCTTCACCAAGGATGACTGCGGCAAGTGCGACTACGTGAAGAAGCACGTGGATCTCGATCGGCTGGGGGTGAAGATCGAGGTCCTGGGGCCGGAGAACCCCGACGCCCTGGCCCACCTGGCGTGGCACGGCCTGGTGTCGGTGGCCGAGAAGGCCCTGCCGATCCTGGTGCTAGACGACATGAGCCACTTGACCGGCGCCATCCCCATCAAGAGCTACCTGGAGGGGATCTCCCACTGACCGCCACGGCAGCGGCCGCCGGGGCCCTGCCCCCGGTAGTGGGGTTTCTGGAGACCTCGTTTGTCGACTGGCCCGGCCGGGTGGCGGCGGTGGTCTTCTTGCCCCGGTGCAACTACCGGTGCCCCTACTGCCACAACCACCCGGTGGTGCTCGCCCCGGAGTCCCTGGTCTCTTGGGATCCCGAGGGGGTGCTGGGGCGGGTGGGGGAGCTTCGGGAGTGGCTCGACGGGGTGTGCGTCACCGGGGGCGAACCCACCCTCCACCGGGAGCTGCCGGCGCTCTTGGCGGGGCTTCGGGCCCGGGGGCTGCCGGTCAAGCTCGACACCAACGGCTCCCGGCCCGAGGTCCTCGAGGCGCTCCTGGCCCGGGGGCTTTTGGACGCCGTGGCGCTGGACGTGAAGGCGCCCCTGGAGCCGCTCCCCTACCGGCGAAACGGCGGCCCCGGGGCGGAGCCCGACGCGGTGCGCCGGAGCCTCGCGCTCCTGGCGGGGGCCGAGGTGGACCTGGAGGTGCGGACCACGGTCCACCCGGCGCTCCTCTCGCGGGCCGAGCTCGGGCGCCTCGCCGAGACCGCGGGGGCGCTCCTGGCGGGGCCCCGGCGGGGCGCCACCCGCTTCACCGTCCAGCGGTGCCGGGCGGAGGAGACCCTGGACCCCGGCTTGAAGGACCGGCCGGGCCTCCCTCCGGACGCCTTCGACGCCTGGGCCCGGGAGGCCCGGGAGGCCTTTTGGGGGGCTCGCGGGCGGCTGGACGAGGGGGCCGCGAGGGCGGTTGCGGGTTGACGGCCCCCGCCCCGGTCGTGTAGAAGGGCCCCCGTCTGACAACTGCATACCGTCCGCCGGCGCCCGAGAGGGCCTTGAGGGAAGTGGGGTGCAAAGCCCCCGCGGACCCGCCGCTGTAAGCGAGGACGAAGGGCCGAAAAGACCACTGGTCGCACCGCGACCGGGAAGGCGGCCCCGAGGACGATTCGCGAGCCAGAAGACCTGCCGGGACGGACGACCCACGGCAAACCTCCCCGGGCGTTGCGGGAGGGTGGGCGGATCGGTGCTTCGAATTCGGGAGGCCCGCGCGTGGACGCACGTGCGGGCCTCCGGTCGTTTCACCCCCTGCATCCCACCCTCCTGCCGCGCGCCGGGATTCACCCGACGAGAGGACCCGACCATGAGACGAAGCCTCCTCGCAGCCTTGTGCTGCACCGCCGCCCCGGCCGCCGCCCTGGCCGCCGCCCCGGCGCCCACCCCGACCCTGGCCCCGGTGGTGGTCACCGCCACCCGCACCGAGCGCCCCGCCGCCGAGGTCGCCCCCTCGGTGACCGTGATCACCGCCGCCGAGATCCAGGCCTCCGGGGCCCGGAACCTGGAGGAGGTGCTGGCGGGCTCGCTGGGGCTCGAGATCGTCTCGAGCGGGACCCCCGGCGCCCTCGCCAGCCCTCGGGTGCGGGGGTCCACGGCCTCCCAGGTCCTCGTCCTCCTGGACGGCGTCCGCTTGAACTCCTCGAGCAACGGGCAATTCAACCTGGCGGATCTGCCGGTGCCCCTGGCGTCCATCGAGCGCATCGAGGTGCTCCGGGGGCCGGGCTCGGCCCTGTACGGGGCCGGGGCCCTGGGCGGCGTGATCCAGATCTTCACCAAGCGGGCCGAAGCCGAGCCCTCCCTAGACGCCTCCGTCGCGGTGGGTCGCTTTGGCGCCCGCCGGGTCGGGCTCGCCGGGGGGTGGAAGCCCGGACCCGTGGGGGTTCGCGTGGCGGTGGCCGACGAGAGCTCCGACGGCCACCGGCCCAATGGGGACAGCGAGCAGGTGTCGCTGGACGCGGCCCTAACCCTGGACCTGCCGCGGGGAGCGGCCCTGGAGCTCACGGGACGGCGCCTGGAGAAGGAAGCCGGGACCCCGGGCCCCCGGTCGTGGGTTAGCGCTACGGAGCGTCAGGACGACACCAACAGCGCCGTGTCCGCGCGGCTGTCTGGGCCGCTCGGCCCGGCGGACCTGCGGGTGCTAGGGCAGTGGACGCGGCTCGACAACCAGCCGTACGATCCGGGGGTTTGGTCGGATCGCCACGTGGCAGAGACGGCGGCCCTGGAGGCCCAGGGGGACCTCAAGGCGGGCCCCCACGTGGTCACCGTCCTCGGGGAGTTTGCCCGGGAGTTCCTCGACTCTTCGGCCAACGGGAAGCGGGACCAGGGGCGGTGGGCGGTGCTGGCTCAAGACGAGTGGGCCGTGGCACCCAAGCTGACCCTGACGGCCGGGGCGCGTTACGATGCACACTCCGAGTTTCGCAACGAGTGGAGCCCCCGGGGCAGCGTTGCCCTGCGGGCGACTTCGAGCACCACGGTGCGCGCCTCGGTGGGCCGGGGTTACCGGGCGCCGACTTTCAACGACCGGTACTGGCCGGCCAGCGCCTGGGCCGCGGGCAATCCAAACCTGGATCCCGAGACCGCCTGGGAGTACGAGGCGGGGGTGAGCCAGGCGTTCGGAACTGCCGCGGCGGTGTCCTTCACCGGATTTCGCCGTGACGCCAAGGACCTGATCGAGTGGAGGGCAAATTCCGCAGGGGTGTGGACGCCGATCAACGTGGCGCGCTCCCGGACCTGGGGCGCCGAGGCTTCCCTGGACGTCAAGGTCTGCCGGGGGGTCACCCTGGGCGGCGGGTACACCTGGCTCCATCCGGTGGATCGCGATACCCGGGAGTTCTTGCCTGGCAAGCCGCGCCATCAGGCGAGCGGCCACCTGACCCTCGAGCCCCTGACGGAGACGAAGCTCCGCTTGGACGGCCGGTACGCTCGCCACTACCCCGACGCACCCTTCGCCTTCGACCGTCGCGAGGACTCGAGCTACACCGTCTTCGACGCCACCCTCACCCGGGGGTTCTACCTCGGCGACCGGGTGGCGCTCGACCTCACCCTCGGTGTTAAGAACCTCTTCGACCGGGACTACGAGGTGAACCCCGGCTACCCCATGCCGCCGCGGGAGTGGCACGCGGGGGTCACCGCTTCCTTTTAGAGGTGCCGTGAGGAACCCGTCGATCCGCCACGCCGAGGGGAGGGGAGCCTCCCCTCGGCTTCTTCTCCCCTGGGGAGCGGCGCTGGCCGTCGCCCTCTTCCTCGTCTTGGCGCCAGGGACGGCCCCGGCCGTCCGGTGGACCGACGCCCTGGGCCGAAGCGTCGAGGTGCCGGCGGCGCCCCGGCGCATCGTCTCCCTGGTGCCGAGCGTCACCGAGGTGCTCTTTGCCGTGGGGCTGGGGGAGCGGGTGGCCGGGGTCACCCGGTTTTGCGACTACCCCCCCGAGGCCCGGGGCAAGCCCCAGGTGGGGGGCTACTCCGACCCGAGCGTGGAGGCCCTGGTGGGGCTTCGGCCCGACCTCGTCTTTGCTGCTGCCGACTCCACCCCCCGGGCGCTGGTGCAGCGCCTGGAGGGCCTGGGGGTCGCGGTCTACGTGATCTACCCCAAGGACGTCGCCTCGGCTGTGGCGGCGGTGGGGGAGGTGGCCCGGGTGGCGGGGGCCCCGGGGCCCGGGGAGGCCCTGGCGGCGCGGCTGGAGGCCTCGGTGACCCGGGTCGCCGCGGCGGTCGCCGGCCGTCCCCGGCCCCGGGTCGTCTTGGGCGTGATGCTCAAGCCCCTGGTGGTGGTGGCGCCGGGGACCCTGGGGGACGACTTGATCCGGCTCGCCGGGGGCACCAACGCCGTCCCCAAGGGAAGCGCCCCGTACCCTACCTGGGGCCCCGAGGCGCTGTTGGCCGCCGACCCCGAGGTGGTGATCGTGACGCCCCACCCCGGGGAGCCCGACCCCACCGGGGCGGTGAAGGCGTGGCCGGAGCTCCGGGCGGTGCGGAGCGGTCGGGTGGTGAGTGTCGAAGCGGACTGGGTGCACCGGCCGGGTCCCCGGCTGGTGCAGGGGTTGGAGGCCCTGGCCCGGGCGCTCCACCCGGGGCTGCCGTGAGACGCCCCGGGGCCTGGGCCCTGTGGCTCGGGGGGGCGCTGCTGGCGGCGCTGACCCTCGGGCTGGTGGCCGGGGCGCTGTGGATCCCCCCCGGGGAGGTGCTCTCGGCGCTTCTCGGCGGCGAGGTGGACCCGACCCACCGGGCGGTGGTGCTGCGGGTGCGGCTGCCCCGGGCGCTCCTCGCCGCCCTGGTGGGGGCGGCGCTGGCGGGATCCGGGGCGGGCTTTCAAGCGGTCTTGCGAAACCCCTTGGCCGACCCCTACCTGCTGGGGGTCTCCGGCGGCGCGGCGCTCGGCGCCGTCGCCTGCCTCTCCCTCGGGGCGTCGGCCCCCCTGGCGGTCCCGGCGGCGGCCTTTGCCGGCGCGCTCGGGGCGCTCGCTCTGGTGTACCTGGTGGCCCGGGCCCACCGCAGTTCCCCCCACACCTTGATCCTGGCGGGGGTCATGGTGGGGAGCTTCGCCTCGGCGCTCCTCCTCTTCTTCCTCTGGGCGGCCCCCGCCGACCCGGCCCGGGCGGCCATCTTCTGGCTGGCCGGGGACTTCTCCTCGGCCAACCCCCAGTGGCTCCCCTGGGCCGGCGCCTGGGCGGGCCTCGCGCTTCTGGCCCTGTGGGTGCAGTCCCCGGCGCTCGATCTCCTCACCCAGGGCCCCGACGCGGCGGCCGACCTCGGGCTGGACGTGGGTCGGGCCCGCCTGCAAGTGTTCGCCGCCGCCGGGGCCCTCACCGCCGCCGCCGTGGCCCTGGCGGGGATGGTGGGCTTCGTGGGCCTGGTGGCGCCCCACGCGGTGCGGCTCTTGTTGGGGCCCGGGCACCGGCGGCTCCTGCCGGCGTCGGCGCTGCTGGGCGCCGCCTTCCTGGTGGCGGCGGATGCCCTGGCCCGCTCGGTCCTGGCACCGGCCGAGGTGCCGGTGGGGGTGGTGACGGCCCTGGTGGGCGCCCCCTTCTTCCTCCACCTGCTGCGCCGCCGGGAGGGGGACGGGTGATCCGCGCCGAGGGCCTCTCCTTCGCCTACGGGGCGTCCCCGGTGCTTCAAGGGATCGACCTGGAGGTGCGCGCCGGGGAGATCCTCGGGGTCCTCGGGCCCAACGGGTGCGGGAAGTCCACGCTCCTGCGCCTGGCCCGGGGTCTCCTGCGGCCGACCCGGGGGCAGCTCACCTGGGCGGGCCGCCCCGCCCACCGGCTGGCCCGCCGGGAGATGGCGCGCCTCGCCGCGGTGGTCCCCCAGACCGCGGTGCCGTCCTTCCCCTACGTCGCCCGGGAGGTGGTGGCCATGGGCCGCTACGCCCGGGGCCACGGCCTCGGGGGGCCGACCCGGGCGGACCGCCGGGCGGTGGACCTGGCCCTGGCGATGACCGACACCCTGCACCTGGCGGACCGGCGGGTGACCGAGCTGAGTGGCGGCGAGTACCAGCGGATCGTCCTGGCCCGGGCGCTGGCCCAGGAGGCGCCGGTGCTGATCCTGGACGAGGCCACCAGCCACCTCGACCTGGATCACCGGCTCGACGTCGCCGACCTCTTGGGCCGGCTCAACCGGGAGCAGGGGACCACGGTCCTCCAGGTCTCCCACGACCTCGACCTGGCGTCGGAGACCTCCCACCGCCTGCTGCTCCTGGACCGGGACGGCGGGGCTGTGGCCTTGGGGCCCCCGGCGGCGGTGCTCACCCCGGCGAACCTCCGCCACGCCTTCCGGGTGGAGGTGCGGGTGGAGCCCAACCCCTACACCGGCGCCCCCCGGGTGCTGCCGGTGGGGCGGGGGCGGGGCAAGGGCGGCTTGAAGCTCGGCGTCCACCTGGTGTGCGGCGGGGGCAGCGGCGGCGAGGCCCTGCGCAAGCTCCACGGGGCGGGGTGCGCGGTGACCGCGGGCCCCTTGAACCGGGGGGACTCCGACGAGGTCCTGGCCGGGGCCCTCGGCCTCCCGGTGGCCCGGGAGGAGCCCTTCTCCCCGGTGTCCGAAGCGGCCCTCGCCGAGGCCCGGGCCCTGGCCGCCGGGGCCGCCGCCGTGGTGGTCGCCCCCACCGCCTGGGGGCCCGGCAACCTCCCGTGCCTCGGGCTGGTGCGAGAAGCCCTGGGGCGCGGGGTCGCGGTGGTCCTCTTGGACCCCCGGCCGGAGCGGGACTTCACCGGCGGGGCGGCGGCCCGGGCCCTGGCTGACCTGGCCGCGGCGGGCGCCCGGGTGCTCCCGGACGCCGAGGCGCTCCTGGCGGCGCTGGAGGCCCCGGTAGCGGGAGCCGGGCCGTGAAGCCCGAAGGGGCCCTGGCCCTGGGGGCGGTCCTGTCGGCCGGGCTCCACGCCGCCCTCCTGGGGGTGCTCCCGGGCCCCGGGTTGCCCCCCCGCCCGACCCCCGCCGCGGTGGAGGTGGTCCTGGTGGAGGTCGCTCCGGTCCCCGAACCCGTCGCGCCCCCCGCACCG
>JBBIIA010000131.1:8528-12513 GCA_037446775.1 Deltaproteobacteria bacterium | reverse complement strand
CGCCTGGGACGCGGCCATGGTCGCCGCCCGGGGCCAGGCCGAGCAGTACGCCAAGGCCCTGCCCAGCGACGAGGGGTGGCCGCCCTTCCTGGTGGTCGTGGACGTGGGCCACGTCATCGAGCTCTTCAGCGACTTCACCGGCACCGGCAAGCGCTACCTCCCTTTCCCCGACGCCCGCACCTTCCGCGTCCGCCTGGCCGACCTGGAGCACGCGGACATCCGGGCCCGCCTGCAGGCCGTGTGGCTCGAGCCCGCGTCGCTCGATCCCGCCCGGGTCAGCGCCCGGGTTACCCGCGAGGCGGCCGAGCGCCTGGCCGCCCTCGCCCGCTCCCTGGAGGAGGCCGGCCACGCCCCCCACGACGTGGCGTCGTTTCTGATGCGCTGCGTCTTCACCATGTTCGCCGAGGACGTGGAGCTCTTGCCCCCCGGCTCCTTCACCCGCCTTCTAGAGGAAGCCCGGGAGCAGCCCGACCTCTTCCCGCTGATCGCCGAATCCCTGTGGGACTCCATGAAGACCGGCGGCTTCGCGCCGATCCTCAAACAGAAGGTGCTGCGCTTCAACGGCAACCTCTTTGCGGAGCGGGGCGCCCTGCCCCTCACGGCCGGCCAGCTCCGGCTGCTCCACGAGGCCGCCCGGGCCGACTGGAAGAGCGTGGAGCCTGCTATCTTCGGCACCCTGCTGGAGCGGGCCCTGGACCCCAAGGAGCGCCACCGCCTGGGCGCCCACTACACCCCCCGGGCCTACGTGGAGCGCCTGGTCGTCCCCACCGTGGTGGACCCGCTCCGCGAGGAGTGGGAGGCCGCCCAGGCCGCCGCCGTGACGCTCGCCACCCAGGGCAAGCTCAAGGAGGCCCGGGACGAGGTGCGGGCCTTCCACCGCCGCCTCTGCGCGGTGCGGGTGCTCGACCCGGCCTGCGGCAGCGGCAACTTCCTGTACGTGGCCCTGGAGCACCTCAAGCGCCTGGAGGGCGAGGTGCTAAACGCCCTGCACGAATTCGGCGAGAGCCAGCTGGGCCTCGACCTCGCCGGCCTCACCGTCGACCCCCACCAGCTCTTGGGCATCGAGGTCAACCCCCGGGCCGCGGCCATCGCCGACGTGGTGCTCTGGATCGGCTACCTGCAGTGGCACTTCCGCACCCGCGGCCGGGTGATGCCCCCCGAGCCCGTGCTCCGGGTGTTTCACAACATCGAGTGCCGCGACGCGGTACTGGACTGGGACGGCACCGAGCCCGTGCGGGACGACGAAGGTCACCCGGTCACCCGCTGGGACGGCGAGACCGTGAAGCCCCACCCCGTGACCGGCCAGCCCGTGCCCGACGAGGCGGCCCGAGTGCCGGTGGTGCGCTACGTGAATCCGCGGAAGGCCCAGTGGCCGGAGGCGGATTTCATCGTCGGGAACCCGCCGTACATCGGGAACAAGAGGATGCGGTTCGCCCTCGGAGACGGATATGTAGAGGCATTGCGACAAGCGCATGCCGACGTGCCCGAGACCGTGGATTTGGTGATGTACTGGTGGAATGAAGCCGCCGACCGGGTGCGCGAAGGAGGGGTTCAGAGGTTCGGGTTCGTCACCACAAACAGCATCACTCAAACCTTCAATCGGAAAGCAGTCCAGCGCCACCTGGACGAAACCCCGTCCCTGTCAATTGCTTTCGCTGTGCCCGACCACCCTTGGGTCGAATCGGCGGACGGCGCGGCCGTTCGCATCGCGATGACGGTTGGAGAGAGAGGACCAACTGACGGCACACTGGCTGAAGTAACAGCCGAGGTTTCGAACGAAGAGGGCTTCCTCGAGGTCAGGCTTGTGGGCAGGCGTGGACGGATTCACGCGGACATGACGGTGGGGCCCGAGGTTTCATCGGCGGCGCCCCTGAATGCAAACACCGGCCTGAGCTTCATGGGGATGACTCTGGTGGGGGAGTTTCGTTTGACGTCCGAGGAAGCAGCGAACCTGGCTGCAGCCTCCGGCGGTATGCCTGCCGTGGTCAGACCCTATGTCAACGGCAAAGACGTGCTCCAGGGCCGGCCCAGTCGGTTCGTAATCGACCTCTACGGGCTGGAGCGGGGAGAGGTCTTGGACCGCTACCCCGCCGTCTATCAGTGGGTTCTAGAACGGGTCAAGCCTCTACGCGACGAGAACAAGCGGGCGTCCTACCGCGAGCGGTGGTGGGTCTTCGGCGAGCCACGAGGAGCGCTGCGCACGGCGATTCAGCGGCTGGATCGCTTCATCGTGACCGTGGAGACTTCAAAGCATAAACCCTTCCTGTTCCTGCCCGCCGACGTCTGCCCCGACCACAAGCTCTATGTCATCGCATCGGATGATGCTTTCGTACTCGGCGTCCTGTCTGCCCGGGCGCACGTGGTATGGGCACTCGCCGCGGGAGGGCGAATTGGGGTCGGCAACGACCCGACCTGGACGAACTCTACCTGCTTTCTCCCCTTCCCCTTCCCCGCCGCGACGGACACCCAGAAGGCCCGCATCCGCGACCTGGCCGAGCGCCTCGACGCACACCGCAAGCGGCAGCTCGCGCTCCACGAGGGGCTCACCCTCACGAAGATGTACAACGTGCTCGAGAAGCTCCGGGCGGGGCTCGCCCCGCCGAAATCGGGCCCGGCAGGAGCCGGCGTCGGGGCAAGCCCCGACCTACGAGAGACGGGGCTGACCCCGGCCGAGCGCGCGATCCACGAGCAGGGGCTGGTGTCGGTGCTTCGCGAGCTCCACGACGAATTGGACTCGGCGGTGTTCGCGGCTTACGGCTGGCCGGCGACCCTGACCGACGAGGCGATCCTGGAGCGCCTGGTGGCGCTCAACGCCGAGCGGGCTGCGGAGGAGGAGCGGGGGCTGGTCCGCTGGCTTAGGCCCGAGTACCAGAACCCGGGCGGGGAGCAGGTGACCGCTCCCGAGACAGACGATCGTAGGTCGGGGCTTGCCCCGACAGAACCGAAGACCGGCAGTGCCACGCCCATCCCCGCCGCCCCGACGGCCAGGCGCCCCTGGCCCAAGTCCTTGGCCGAGCAGGCCCAGGCCGTCCGCTCCGCCCTGGCGTCCGCCCCGGCCCCGGCCACACCCGAAGAGCTCGCCCGCACCTTCCAAGGCGCCCGCGCCGACCGCGTGGCCGAGCTCCTCGACACCCTGGCCTCCCTGGGCCAGGCCCGGCGGCTGGAGGGCGGGCGGTACGCGGGGTAGGAGGACAGGCGGCGAGAAGGGGCTTGACTGCCGAAGGGACCCTGCCGATACTGCTGCATGGAGGCTTTGCGGTGCTCGTTCGGCCCACTGCCTTTTCTCCTCGGGTACTTGCCCCCCGTCCGACACGCCGAAAGGCCTCGGGCGGGGTTATTTCTTTCTGGGGTAGGGCATGCCCGCTGAGCCGCAGGTCAAGAGAGCGGTGGCCTTCATCGACGGTCAGAACCTCTATCACTCAGCTCGCGAAGCCTTTCGGCTACAACTACCCCAACTACGATGTCTCGGCGCTAGCCGCTACCCTCTGCAGGTCGAAGGGCTGGGCGCTGGCTCAGGTGCGCTTCTACACGGGCGTCCCAGACCCCGCAGACAACCCCTTCTGGAACGGCTTCTGGCAGAGAAAACTCGCCACCATGGGCCGTCGCGGCATCTGGCTCTTCTCGCGACCCCTCCGGTACCGCAACCGGGTGGTGACGTTGTCCAACGGAACCCCGCACAGCTTCCTTTCCGGGGAGGAGAAGGGGATCGACGTCCGCATCGCGCTGGACGTGGTCCGCATGGCCCACAAGAGGGAGTTCGACGTAGCCCTCGTCTTCAGCCAAGATCAGGACCTCTCGGAGGTCGCCGACGAAATCCGCGTGATCTCCCAGGAACAGGAACGCTGGATCAAGATCGCCTCGGCCTTCCCCACGAGCCCCACCAGCCGAAACCGCAGGGGCATCAACCACACGGACTGGCTCCCCTTCGATCGCGCCACCTACGACGCCTCGCTGGACCCCCGCGACTACCGAACCTGACCCGCCC
>JBBIIA010000131.1:0-8428 GCA_037446775.1 Deltaproteobacteria bacterium | reverse complement strand
GGGTCGATGGCGAACCACTTGTACAGGGCGGGAAGGACCAAGAGCGTCAGCACGGTGGAGGTCACGAGCCCCCCGACGACCACGGTGGCGAGCGGCCGCTGCACCTCGCTGCCGGTGCCGGTGCTAAAGAGGAGCGGCGCCAGCCCGAGGAGCGTGGTGATGGCGGTCATCAAGACCGGCCGCAGGCGCACGCAAGCGCCTTCGACGCTCGCCTCGGCCAGGGCGAGGCCGTCCCGGGTGAGCCGGTTCAAGTGCGAGACCAGCACCATGCCGTTTTGGAGGGCGATGCCAAAGAGCGCGATGAACCCCACCGAGGCCGGCACCGACAGGTTTTGGTCCGTGAGCCACAGGGCCACCGCCCCCCCCACCAGCGCCAGGGGGATGTTCAAGACGATCAGGAGGGAGCTTCGGATGGCGCCAAAGCTCAGGTACAGGAGCAGAAAGACCGCCGCCAAGGTGGCCGGGACCACCAGGGCGAGGCGCCGGTTGGCCTCCTGCTGGAGCTCGAACTGGCCGCCCCAGGTTACCAGGTACCCGGTGGGCAGCTCCACCGCCTCGGCTAGGGCCGCCTGGGCCTCCGCCACGAAGGAGCCGATGTCCCGGCCGCGCACGTTGCACTGCACCGTGGTGAAGCGCTGGTTCCCTTCCCGGGTGATCTGCCGGGGCACCACGATCTCCTCGATGGCAGCGAGATCCCGCAGCGGCACCAGGGCCCCGCCCGGGGCGGCCACCAGGACTTCGCCGATGGCTTCGGGGGTCTCCCGGGCCTCGGCGGCGTAGCGCACCACGATGTCCCGCCGGGCCACCCCCTCGAAGATCTGCCCCGCCCCCTCGCCCCCCACCGCCGCCGCCACCACCTCCTGGACGTCGGCCACCGTGAGGCCGTAGCGGGCGATGGCCTCCCGGTCCACGGTGATGCGCAGCTGGGGGGTGCCGGTCACCTGCTCCCGCTGCACGTCGGTGGCGCCCTCGACCCCGGCGATCACCCCTTCGATGGCGGCCGCGGTGCGGTCGAGGACCTCCTGGTCGGGGCCGAAGATCTTCACCGCCAGCTCGGCCTTGGCCCCGGTGATCAGCTCGTCCACCGCCATGGCGATGGGCTGGGCGAAGTTGAACTGCACCCCGGGAAACGCCTCGAAGGCGTGGCTCATCTTCTCGTACAGCTCCTCGTGGGTCGCCGCCGAGGTCCACTCGGCTTGGGGCTTTAGGGCCACGAAGGACTCGGCGGAGTTGACCGCGTGGGCGTGGGCCCCCACCTCCCCCTGCCCCACCCGGGTGACCACCCGGGCCACCTCGGGGAACTCCTCCATGAACCGCCCCTCGAACCGCAGCATGGTCTCCCGGGCCTCCTCCAGCGAGATCGACGGGGCCATGGTGGCCCGTACGATCAGGTCGCCCTCGTTCATACTGGGCACGAACTCCGACCCGAGGCGGGGCAGCACCCACAACCCGGCCGCCACCATGGTCAGGGCCAGCGCCACCGCCGCGGCGCGGAAGCGGACGAAGAACCGCACCAGGGGGCGGTAGGGCACCAGCAGGAGCCGCACCACCGCGCTCTCCTTCGCCTCGCCCCGGGGACGCCGCATCAGGAGGTGGGCGGCCACCGGGGCGAGGAAGAGGGCGAAGAGGAGCGACCCCACCATGGCCAGGGACACGGTCTCGGCCAGGGGCCGGAAGGTCTTGCCCTCGACCCCCTGCAGGGTAAAGAGCGGCGTGAAGACCAGGACGATGATCGTCACGGCAAAGAGGATCGGCCGCCCCACCTCGGCGGAGGCCCGGGCCACCACGTGGACCCGGGGCTCCGCCGGGTCGGCCTGTCGGAGCAGGCGGTCGACGTTTTCGACCATGACGATGGTGCCGTCCACCAGCATGCCGATGGCGATGGCGAGGCCGCCGAGGCTCATCAAGTTGGCGGTGATCCCGAGCACCCCCATCCCCAGGGTCGCAAAGAGCAGCGAGAAGGGGATGGCGAGGGCCACCACCGCGCTCGGCCGCAGGCCCCCCATGAACACCAGGAGCACCAGGGCCACCAGGCCGACCCCCTGCACCAGGGCGTCGGTGACCGTGGCCACGCACCGGGCCACCAGGGTCGCCTGATCGTAGTAGGGGACCACCCGCACCCCCGGGGGCAGCACCCGGTTGATCTCGGCCATGCGGGCCTTGACCGCGGCGATCACCGTCGAGGTGTTGGTGCCGATCAGCTTGAGGATCATGCCGGCCACGGTCTCGCCCTGGCCGTCCAGGGTGGCGAGGCCCCGGCGGATCTCCCCCCCCACCACCACGTCGGCCACCTGCCCCAGGTACACCGGCACGCCCCCCACCGCCTTGACCGGTACCTGCTCCAGGTCGGCCAGGCCCTCGGCGAGCCCCACCGCCCGCACCACGTACTCCTCCTGGTTCTTGACGATGAACTGGGCGCCGCGGTTTGTGTTGTTGGCCCGGATCGCCTCCACCACGTCGTGGAGCACGAGGCCATAGCGCACGAGATCCATGGGCCGCACGTGGACCTGGAACTGCTTCACCTCGCCGCCGAGCGAGAGCACCTCGGTCACCCCGGGGACGCTCTGGAGGTTGAACTTGATCAGCCAGTCCTGGATCGAGCGGAGCTCTTCCGGGGAGCGCTGGCCGGTCTCGTCCTCGACGAAGTAGAAGAGCACCTGCCCGAGCCCGGTGGTGATGGGCCCCATCTCGGGCTCGCCGAAGCCCTCGGGGATCTCGTCCCGGGCCTCCTGCAAGCGCTCCCCCACCAGCTGCCGGGCGAAGTAGATGTCGGTGCCGTCGGCGAAGTACACGTTCACCACCGACAGCCCGAAGACCGAGGTGGAGCGGATCTTGGCCACGTCGGGGAGCCCGTTCATGGCGGTCTCCACCGGGTAGGTGACGAAGCGCTCCACCTCCTCGGGGGCCAGGCCCTCGGTGAGGGTGAACACCTGCACCAAAGACGGGGTGACGTCGGGGAAGGCGTCCACCGGCAAAGACCGGTAGCTGATGGCCCCCGCCGCCAGGACCACGGCGCCCAGCACCGCCATCAGCAGCCGGTAACGGAGCGTGAAGCGGATCAGTCGTTCCATGGGGCCCTCGTCAGTGGTTGTGGCCGTCGTCGAAGCTGCCCCGGGCTAGGTGGGCCTTGAGGGCGAAGGCCCCCCGGGCCACGTAGGACTCCCCGGGCTTGAGGCCCCCGAGCACCTCCGCATCCCGCTCGTTGGAGCGCCCCAGGGTCACCGGCCGGGCCGCAAAGGCGTCCCCCTCGGCGACGAACACCGCGGTCTTGCCGTCCACCTGCTGCAGCGCCGACTTGGGCACCACCACCGGCACCGTCACCTCGCTGCGCACCAGCTCGCCGGTGACGAAGCGGCCGGGCTTCCACGCCCCGCTGCCGTTGGCCACGGTCACCCGCGCCAGGCCCGAGCGGGTCTCGGGGTTCACCGTGGGGGCCACATAGGTGACCTTGCCGTCGGCCACCACCCCGTCCCCGGCCGAGACGATCGCCCGCATCCCGACCTTCACCTGGTTGACGTCCTTGGGGAAGACCGCCAGGTCCACCCACACCGTGCCGAGGTCCGCCACCCGGTAGGCGTCGGCGTCGTCCTTGAGGTACTCGCCCCGGGTGATGTGCTGCTCGATCACCGTGCCGGCAAAGGGGGCGCGGATGGCCGTCCACGCCAGGCGCTCCTCGGGCTCCCGGCCCGCCGCCAGGTCGCCCAGGGCGGCCTCATTTAGGCCCAGCACGTGGAGCTTGCGTTCGGCGGAGCGGACCCCCAGCCGGGCCACCTCGGCACTGCGTTGGGCCTCCAAGAGGCCCTTGCGCACGGCGAAGGCCACTTGATCCCGGGCCGCGGAGTACTCGGCCTGGGCCTTGCGCAAGGCGCTCTCGGCGGCGAAGAAGTCGTCGGCGCTGGCGATCTGCTTTTCGTGGAGCTCCTTCTCCCGCCGGTAGGTGTGGCGCGCAAACGCGAGCTCGGCGTGGGCCGAGACCAGGAGCGCCCGATGTTCCCCGACCTCGGCGTCCCCCTGGGCCGCGAGCTCCTCGGGGGTCGGGTCTTGGGCCAATAGCTCCAGGAGCGCCGCCGCGCTCCCCTGGACGGCCCGGGCCCGGGCGAGGTCGGCCTCGGCCAGGGTCACCTCTTGGACCGCCGAGAGGAACGCCACCTTGGCCTCCCCGAGCTCGGGGCTCTCCAGGACCGCCATCACCTCGCCCTCCTTCACCCGGTCTCCCAGGTGCACCCTCACCTCCCGGACGTAGCCGGTCACCCGGGGCACCACGTGGGCGACCCGGTCGGTGGCCAGGGCGACCACGCCGGGCACCTTGAGCACCAGGCCGAGCTTGCCCGGCCCAGCCTTGCGCACCTCGATGCCGAGCTCCTGGCGGTCCCGGGGGGTGAGGTGGACCACCCCCTCCCCCCCGTGGTCGCCGTGGTCCTCGTGCATGTCTTCGCCGCCGATGTCGTCGTGGCCCCGGCTCTTCTCGGCCCCTGGGGCGGGTGCGGCCAGCGCCAGGCCCAGGAGCAGGGCCGAAAGCAATCGTCTCCAGCGCGTCTCGTTCATGGGGTCCTTCCTCCGGTGGAGAGGTCGATGCGGATCACGGGGCCGCCCGGTGGGCGGCGGTGAGGCGGTCCAGGCGCACCTGGGCTTGGCGCACCGCCGCGGCGGCGTCTAGGGCTTGGCCCCGGGCGTCGATGAGGGTTCGTTGGGCCTCCAAGAGGGCCGGGTAGCCGAACTTGCCCCGCTGGTACCCCTCCCGGATCGCCTCCAGGGCGGCCCGGGCCCCGGGGAGCACCTCGGCCTCCAACGCCGCGGCCTCGGCCCGGGCGGCGGCGAACTCCCCCAGGGCCTGGGCCAGCTCGGCCCCCAGGCGCCGGTCCGCCGCCCGTTGCTCGGCCCGGGCCCGGGCTACCTGGGCCCGGGCCTCGGCTGCGGCGCCCTGGTTGCGGTCGAAGAGCGGCAGGGGCAGGGAGAGGGCGGCGAAGACGGTGGTTTCGTCGCCGCCGCCCACCACGCGCACCCCGCCGCCCAGGGTGAGGTCGGGCACGCCCCCCGCCTCCTCCCGCTCCGCCGCGGCCCGGCGGGCCTCGACCTCGTCGGCCCACCGCGCCCGGTCTGGGTTTCGGGCCAGGGCGGCCCGAAGCTCCGCCTCCGGCGCGGGGGCTGCCCCCCCCAGGTCGCCCTCCACCCGCTCGGCCGGGTCGTCGGCACCGCCCCACAGGGCAGCCAGGGCCCGGCGGGCCCCCAGCGCCTCCGCCCGGGCCCGGGCCAGGGCGGCCTGGGCGGCGCCGTGTTCCACTCGGGCCTGGGTCGCCTCGATGGGCGAGACCTTGCCGGCCCGCACCCGCTCGGCCACGGTCTCGGCGCCCCGCCGGGCCAGCTCGGCGAGCTCGGCGGCCAGGTCGGCCCGCGCCTGGGCAGCCAGGGCCGCCCAGAAGGCCGAGGACGCCCGCTCCACGAGATCCAGCCGGGCGGCCTCCCGGTCCCACGCCACCAGGCCGGCCTCCCGCTCAGCAGCGCGCCGGCGCTTGGCCCCCTTGCCCCCGAGCTCCAGGGTCTGGCTGACGGCGAAGGTGGTCTCCACCCCCCGGGCGCCCCCGGGGGAGCCCAACTCCCCCACCTCGACCTCCAGCTCGGGGTTGGGGCGGAGCCCGGCCTGAACGGCGAGGGCCTCTCGCGCCCTCCCCTCCTCCGCCAGTGCTTCGAGCTCCGGGTGTTCGACCAGGGCCCGGGCCAGGGCCGTGTCCAGGGTCAAGGCGCGGGCCGGCCCGGCGACGGCCAGGGCCAACAGCACGGCGACGACAGCAATCATGGGACCTCCCGTTGGGGGGCGGCCGAGGGACTACCGCGCAGCTCCCGCGGGGGCGGCGGCGAGGCCCTGGATTTACATCAGACGAGGAAGAGCGACGACGGGCGGGAGGTCAGGCGATGGGGACGTGGAGGAGCGGCTCCCGGGCGGGAGAGGGGGGGCGCGGCGCCTCGGGCAGCGCGAAGGCGGCGACGGGGAGGGCCGACCGGGCGGAGGCGGTGGAGGTCAGGATCGGGGCGTGGTGGCAGGCGCAGGGGCAGTCGCCGTGGGCGTGGTGGTCGCCGTCAGCGGCACACGGGCCGGGCGCCTCGGCAGCGGCCGTCGCGCACCCCTCCGCCCCGCCCCCGAGCTCGGCGCACCAGGGGGCGCAGAAGCTCCAGACCAAAGCGACGGTGAGGACGGCGGCCCACAGGCGCCGACTTCCGAGGGCGTTGAGCAAGGGCGACAGACTCCGCGGAGAGGAAAGGCAGCGGGCCCAGGGTAGGCGCCCGCCGCGGCGAAGGTCAAGTGAGAAGCTTCTCATACAGAGGGAGGGCAGGCCCCTTGACCAGGTAGCCGAGCGTGGCGTCGGTCAGACTCCAACACCGCCACCGAAGAAGGGACCGAAGCGCTACCACGGCACCGTCGTCCTCGCCCCTGCCCGGGTCGGGCGCGACGCCGACCGGATCGCCGACGAGGTGATCGCGCACCTGGTAGGACTGGTGGGCGCCAACGTGCGGGTCACCCTGGAGATCGAGGCGTAGCTCCAGGTCGGCGCCCCGGAACAGGTGGTTCGGACCGTGACCGAGAACGGTCGGACGCTGAAGTTTGCGAGTCAGGGGTTCGAGGAGGAGTAAGGGGCCTGCGCGGGGCTCGGGGCCCCCTTCCCCCCCATCCTGTCCGTCCTGTCATCCCGTCCCAGAACCCCCGCCCCCCGGGCGTCCCCGCACCGCGCTTCCCCCTTCCCCTACCCCTTCCCCAGGTCGTGGGCGGTGGCCGCGTGGCGGTGGCGGGGGTGGGGCTCGGATCCCACCAGGATCGTGGCCATGCCGAGCTGTTGGGCGGTGTCGAGGTTCTCCACGGCGTCGTCGGCCAGGCAGCACTCCGCCGGGGCCACCCCCAGGGCCGCCAGGAGCTTGGTGTAGCCGTGGGCCCGGGGCTTGGGCACGTAGTCCATGAAGGCGATGTCGAACACCCGGGAGACCAGGCCCTCGATGCCCAGGAGCCCGAGCACCCGCCGGGCGTGGGGCTCGGAGCCGTTGGTGAAGACCACCCGCTCCCCGGGCAGGGCGGCCAGGGTGGCGGCCAGGGCCGGGTCGGGGCGCAGGTACTCGCCGTGGGGCACGTCGTGGACGAAGGCCAGGTAGTCGCCCGGGTCCACCCCCCGCTCGGCCATCAGGCCGGTGAGGGTGATCCCGTGGTCGCGGCGGTAGCGGCGGCGCAAGTCCCGCACCTCCCCGGGGGGCACCCCGACCCGCTCCACCAGGTAGCGGTCGATGCGCTCCTGGACCCGGGGGAAGAGGCCCGAGGAGGCCGGGTACAGGGTGTTGTCCACGTCCAGGGCCCAGACCCGGGTCACGGCGTTCGCCCCGCGAGGGCCGCCGACCCCCAGGTCTCGCCCGCGAGCTCGCGCCCCAGGGCGAGGCGCACCCGGGCCACCAGGTCGGCCTCGGCCCCGCCGCCGTCCCCGAGCCGGGCGACAGCCCCCAGGACCTCGATCAGGGGGGTGCGGTCCGGGGCCCGGGCGGGCAGGAGCCCCGGGGGGTCGTCGTGGGTGAGCGCCAACAGCCCCACCTCCACCAGCCGCTCCACCAGGCGGGGAGACTCCCCGGGATCGAGCCCCACCTCGGCCACCACCTCGTCCTCCCGGGGGGCCGGCTTCCCCTCCTCGAAGCGGCGCGCCACGGCGAGCAGCAGGGCCAGGGCGGCGTCGAGCCGGGGCACCCACAGGTCGAGCCGGCCCCGCAGGCGCCGGCCCCGGCCCGGGGACTGCCACAAAAAGGCGAGCTCGGCCCCCAAGAGCACCAGGCACCAGCTCAGGTACACCCACGCCATCAGGAGGGGCAACTGGGCGAGGGCGCCGTAAATGGCGTTGTACCGGCCGAGGCCGAACTGGAAGCGGAGGTAGAGGAGCTCGGCCACCTGCCACGCCGCCCCCGCCACGGCCCCCCCCAAGAGGGCGGCCCCCAGGGGCACCGTGCGATTGGGGAGGATCAGGTAAAAGGCGGTGAAGAGCAGCCACACCAGCGCATAGGGCGCCACCGCCAGCAAGGGCGGCAGGGCGGCGGCCACCACCGACAGCCGGTCGAGCACCGCCGGGGACTGGAGGGTGGCGTTGGCGCTGACGATGGCCAACAGGAGCACCGGCGCGACCACCAGAAGCGCCGTGTAGTCGGCGACCTTGCGGATGAAGCTGCGGCCCCGGCGCACCTGCCAGATGTCGTTGAGGCTCCGCTCGGCGTTCCCCAAGACGCTCACCGCGGTGAGGAGCAGGGTGATCAGCCCCACGGCCCCCAGGGCGCCCACCTTGGTCCGGTCGACGTAAGTGAGGATCTGGTCGACCAGGGCCTCGTTGCCCACCGCCAGGTGCTCCACCAGGAGGGGCTTGAGGAGCTCGTGGCCCCCCAGGCCCTTGAGCAGGGCGAAGAGGATGGCCAG
>JBBIIA010000130.1:0-12547 GCA_037446775.1 Deltaproteobacteria bacterium | reverse complement strand
GTCGGCCTCCAGGGCGTCCCGGATCACCATGCGGCTGACGAAGGGGATGGTCTTGCCCTGGTAGGCGATTGCGTTGTCGTAGGCGAAGGACGCCGACTTGAGCCGCTTGCCGCTCACCGTGAAGAAGTCCGCCCGCACGCCGACCTGGCGGGCCACCGACACCCAGTAGGTGATCCGGTCGTAGGTGACGTTCTTGACCCGGGCGGTGAGCTCCAGGACGTAGCAGCGCTCCCCGTCGATCTCCTCGAAGCCCCGCAGGGCGCCCTCGTAGTCGCCGGCGTAGTTGGTGCTGGCGATGTCGCCGTTGGCCGCCTGGCCCACCATCTTCTGGCGGGGGCTGATGGGCACGGCCTTGGAGACCCCGGGCTTGATGAACCACAGGTTGCGGCCGACGAAGAGCATCATCTGGCCCCGCACCCGGGGGGGCTCCAGCACCTTCACCAGGGCCTTGTCCCCGCTGGCGCTCACCTCGAGGGTTTGGCTGGTCTCCCGGGTGCCCTCCCGGGCGGTCAGGTCGACGGTCCAGACGATGCCGGGGAGCTGGCCCCGGGCCCGGTCGCTCGCCTCCAGGATCTCCTGGGGCGTGGGGGCGGCGTAAGCGGTAACGGCCAGGAGGGCGGCGAGGCTCGTCGCCCAAAAAGGGAGCAACCGGGGTGAGGCCACGGGGCTACCTCGCTGAAGCGGGGCCGCGGGAGCGCGGCTTGCCGCGAGCATAGCAGGGGGGGCGCCCCGGCGCAATTTTCGGCCCGGGCGGCGCTGGGTTCGATCCGCCTCCCTGCTGCCGGCGATGCGCCGCTTGGCCCCTCCCCGGGCCCTTTCAGGCGGCAGGGTCAGTAGGCGGTCACCTCGACGCCCACCAGCCCCACGGCCCGCACGGCGCTGCCGAACTCGGCCCGATTGCCGCCGGTGCCGCCGGCCCCGAACCCGAAGAGGCGCCACCGGTCCGCCAGGTTCCACTCGGCGTACCCGGTGGCGAGGCCGCTGCGGTCGTCCAGGTTCTGGGTCCAGCGCAAGACCAGGGTGAGGCGGTCCCACAGCTCGGCCCGCAGGACCTGGCCGAAGAGGTAGTGGCGCCGGAGGAGCCGCAGGCCCAGGGTGTCGTCCGGGTCCCCCGGGGGGGCGAGGCCCCGGGCCACCAGGTCGGCGCGGGCGTGGGCGAGGTCGAAGAAGCGCCCGGCCTCGCCGCGGTCGTAGCCGTCCCGGTGATAGGCGTACTCCAGGGAGAGGGCCGTCCCCCCCTCCAGGGTGTAGGAGGCGCCGAGCAGGGCGAAGGGGTACAGCCGGCCGTCCTCCTCCCGGCTCGCCGCCACGCCCGTGGGCCCGGGGTAGCGGCCCTCGGTGCCCCGGGAGACCCGGACCTCCCCGTAGGCGAGGAGCGCGTCGCTGGCCGTCCACTGCCCAAAAGCGGCCGCCGAGGGGGGACGGCCCCGTCCCCCGTGCAGCACGGCGCCGCCGCTCGCCTCCTGGCCCGTAACCTCCACCTGGAGGGCGTGGGAGGGCTGCCACGGGGTGTTGAGGGGCGTACCCTCGCCGACCCCGGTGTTGGTGAGCCAGGAGAGGGTGATCCCGTCCCCGACGAGCCACACGGCCCGGGCGAAGTCCAGGCCGGGGATCTCCCGCAGGGGGTTCTCCCGGCCGTTCTCGGCGAAGAACGGGTTGGCGGGGTTGACCAGCTGCCCCGGGCCCCACTGGAGGGTCTCCCGTCCGAAGGAGCCGAAGAGCCGATCCCCGAGGCGCCCCCGGACCACCCCCCCGAGGAGCAGGGCGTCGGTCTCCCCCTCCGCCTCGCCAGCCCGGCGGCCGTCGGACCAGGCGTCCCGGGTCACCCGCCCCCGGGGCTTGGCGGTGACGTCGAAGGGGCCGACGGCCAGGGTCAGGTCGAGGCGCGCTTCCCCCTCGCTGGTGCGGGAGGGGAGGTTGAGGGCCCGGTTATCGGGGTTGAGCGCGCCCAGGGAGAGGCGCTGGCTCCGGTGGGAAGCGACCAGGCGCAGGGTCGCCTCGGCGCTGTCCCCGAGGCCCGGCAGGGGACCCGCCGCGGCCGGCGCCGCCGCCAGGAGCGCGCCCAGGGCTACGCCCCACGGGCGGCTCACCCCCGCCGTTCCTCGGCGGCGATCAAGCCGTCCTCGAGGCGCACCAGGCGCTTCACCTGGTCTAAGAGCCGGGGGTCGTGGGTGGAGAAGACGAAGGTGGTGCCCTCGGCGTCGTTGAGGTGGCGCATCAGCTCGATGATGTGGTGGCTGGTGCCCGAGTCGAGGTTGGCGGTGGGTTCGTCGGCGATCACCACGTCGGGGCCGGTCACCAGGGCCCGGGCGATGGCGACCCGTTGCCGCTGGCCCCCGCTCATCTTGTCGGGCCGGTGGTGCCCAAAGGGGGTGAGCCCCACGTCGTCGAGGCGCCGCGCTGCGTGCTCCCGAGCCTCCCGGGTGGAGACGCCGCGGATCTGGAGGGGCAGCATCACGTTCTCCAGGGCCGAGAGCACGGGCACCAGGTTAAAGCTCTGGAAGATGAAGCCGATGCGGCGGTTGCGGAGCTCGGCCTTGCGGTTCTCGGAGAGGGCGGCCACGTCGTCCCCGGCGATGCGCACCGAGCCCGCGGTGGGCTCGTCGATGGCCCCGATCAGGTTCAAGAGGCTCGTCTTGCCGCTCCCCGAGGGACCCCACACCGCCACGAACTCCCGGGCGTCGATGGTGAGGTCGACCCCCCGCAGGGCGAGGACCCGGGTTTCGCCGAGGCGGTAGGTCTTCTCGACGCCGCAGAGCTCGATCAGGGCCATGGCGATGGGGGCCTCCGGCACGGGGTGGGGCAGCCGGACGACGTTTACCCTGGGAGGGGAGTTCCGTCAAGCGGTGGATCCCGCCATCGGTCTGGCTCCCGATGCTCCCGGTCTGGAGCCTTCCGCGGAATTCTGACCACGCCGCGGCGCTCCGAGGCAGCCCCCCGGGGCGCCCCGGGGGCTACGGCCGGATGAAGGTGCCGTGCCCGTGCTCCACCTCCCCCCGAGCACGTAGGTACTCCTCTCGGGAACGGGAGGCACCGGCCCCTCCGGTCTACCACGAACCCGGCGTCCCCGCGAATCCCGCCCCTGGCGCCCGGGCCCCGATCTTGTCACACTGCCCATCCCTGGGCCCCTTTCCGGGAGGAAGCCGCCGGTGAACGTCCTCGACATCGCGGAGCTGCGGAAGAGCTACGGACCCACCCGGGTGCTGGACGGGGTCGGGTTCACCCTGGGGGAGGCCGAGAAGGTCGGGGTGGTGGGCCGCAACGGCTGCGGCAAGACGACCCTCTTTCGCCTCCTGGCCGGGCTGGAGGACGCGGACGGGGGTCGGGTGGTGCGCCGCCGGGGCCTCACGGTGGGGTACCTGCCCCAGCGCCCCGTCCTGGACCCGGCTGCCACCGTGCGCCAGGTGCTGGAGGGCCACTTGGGGGAGGCCCGGGAGCGGCTCGGGCGCCACCGGGAGCTGGGGGAGGCCCTCGCCCGGGCCCGGGGCCCCGAGGTGGAGCGCCTGTTGGCCGAGCAGCAGGAGGTCCACTCCTGGCTCGACCACCACGGCGCCTGGACCCTGGACCACCGGGTGGAGGAGATGTGCACCCGCTTCGGCCTTACGGAGCCCGACGCCCGGGTCGGCACCTTGTCCGGGGGCTGGGCCCAGCGGGTGGCCCTGGCGGGGATCTTGCTTCGCACCCCCGACCTTCTGATCCTGGACGAGCCCACCAACCAGATCGACGCCGACACCGTGGCGTGGCTCGAGGAGCACCTGCTCGCCTACCCCGGGGCGGTGCTCCTGGTCACCCACGACCGCTACTTCCTCGACCGGGTGGTCTCCCGCATGCTCGAGCTCGAAGGGGGCGCCCTCACCGCCTACCAGGGGGGCTACTCGGCGTACCTGGAGCAGAAGGCCGAGCGCCTGGCCCAGCAGGAGAGCGCCCAGGCGCGCCTCCTGAACCTGCTCCGGCGGGAGGAGGCGTGGCTTGCCCGGGGGGCCAAGGCCCGGACCACCAAGCAGAAGGCCCGCATCGGCCGGGTGGAGGATCTGCGCGGCCAGCAGAGCGGCCCCCGGGCCCGGGACCTTGCCCTGGACTTCGACACCGGAGCTACCCCGCGCCTCGGCGGCACCATCCTCGAGGCGGAGGGGCTGGGGGTGGCGGTGGGCGGTAGGCCCCTGGTGCGGGGCCTCACCTTCGCCCTGCGCAAGGGCGAGCGGGTCGGCATCCTGGGGCCCAACGGCTGCGGCAAGACGAGCCTTGTGCGCACCCTCCTCGGGCAGCTGCCCCCGGCGGCGGGCTCCGCCACGGTGGGCAAGAACACCCTCGTCGGCTACCTCGACCAGCACCGCACCGGGCTCGAGGAGACCGCCACCGTGGCCGAGACCCTGGGCGAGGGGGACTGGGTCCTGGTGGGGGGCCCCCGGGGAGAGCGGCGCCACAAGGTGGGCTACCTGGAGGACTTCCTCTTCCCCCGGGACGACCAGCGAAAGCCCGTCTGTACCCTCTCGGGGGGCGAGCGGGCGCGGCTCTTGCTCGCGCGGCTCCTGCTCCAGGGGGCCAACGTCCTGGTGCTCGATGAGCCCACCAACGACCTCGATATCCCCACCCTCCAGGTCCTGGACGAGGCCCTGGCGGCCTTTCCCGGGGCCGCCCTGGTGGTCACCCACGACCGCTACTTCCTGGACCGGGTGGCCACCGGCATCCTCCACTTCGAGGCGGGGGGCCAGGTGGCCTACTACGAGGGGAACTACGAGGTGTTCACCCGCCTGCGGGCCCGGGCCGAGGAGGAGGCGAAGGCCGCCGCCCGGGCCGCGGCGCCCCGGGCCCCCGCCAAGGCGGCCCCCAAACCCCGCGCGGCCCTCACCTGGGCCGAGGAGCGGGAGCTCCAAGCGGTGGAAGCCGAGATCGCCGCCCTGGAGGGGGAAAAGGCCGACCTGGAAGCCCGCCTCGCCAACCCGGCCGCCCTACCGGGGGGCCACCGGGCCCTGGAGGAGCTGGCAAGAACCCTAGCCACCCTGACCAACCGCCTGGAAGACCGCCTGGAGCGCTGGGCCGAGCTGGAGGAAAAGCGGTAGGTGGTCCGTTGTCGTCCGTGTCAGTCCGTGTCAGTCCGTGTCAGTCCACGCCCCCACGCCCCCCCGCCCCCCCGCCCCCCCGCCCCCCCGCGTTGACACCGGGTCGGCCCCCGCCCTATAAGGGGCTTCACCGGAGGACCAGGATGCACGAGATGGGCATTGCCGCAGAGGTGCTGCGGATCGCGCGGGAAGAGGCGGCGGGCCAGCGGATCGCCGCCCTGCGGCTGCGCATCGGCCGCTGGTCGGGCGTCGAGGCCGAGAGCCTGCGCTTCGCCCTGGGGGCGCTGGCGGACGGCACCGATCTCGACGGCTGCCGAGTGGAGATCGACGCCGTGGAGCCCCAGCTCCGGTGCGCCGGGTGCGGCGGCCGCTACCCTGCCGAGACCTACTTCGACCCGTGCCCGACCTGCGGGGGCGACGGCGCCGAGCTGGTCGCGGGGGACGAGCTCGCCCTGGCCGAACTCGAGGTGGAGGATCCGTGACCGACATCGCCGTGCAACGCAAGGTGCTCGGCCGCAACGACGCGGTGGCCGAGGGGAACCGGGAGCTCTTCGCCGCGGCGGGGGCCTTTTCGATTAACCTGGTGTCGAGCCCCGGGGCGGGGAAGACCACCCTCCTGGAGGCGACCCTTGGGGCCCTGGCAGGTCGGCTGCGGGTGGCGGTGGTGGAGGGGGACGTGCAGACCGAAAACGACGCCGTGCGGATCGCCCGCACCGGGACCCCGGTGGAGGCGATCGTCACCGGCGGCGCCTGCCACCTGGACGCGGCCATGGTGCGCCGGGCGTTTCTGGCCCTGGCCGAGCGGGTGGGCCCGCGGCTCGACCTCCTGGTGATCGAGAACGTGGGGAACCTGGTGTGCCCGGCGGCCTACGACCTCGGGGAGGACGAGAAGGTCGCCGTGGTGAGTGTCACCGAGGGGGAGGACAAGCCCCTCAAGTACCCGGCGCTCTTCCACGCCGCGGACACCCTGGTGATCACCAAGGTGGACCTGTTGCCCCACCTGGAGTTCGACGTCGAGGCCCTGGAGCGAAACGCCCGGGCCCTCAACCCCGCCCTCGCGGTCTTTCGGGTCTCCGCCCGCACCGGGGAGGGGATGGACGCCTGGCTCGCCCACCTGAAGGCGAAGGCCGAGGCGAGAGGAGCACGCCATCGCTAGCAGCGTCGAAGGCAACCTGACCGGGCTCAAGCCGAGCCAGCTCCGCACCCTGGAGCGGATGCTCCGGCGCAAGACCCAGCCCGAGGACCTGGTGAGCACCGAGCTCGCCGCCGAGCTCGCCCGCTTCTCCCGGGACACCGGGCGCCAGCTCGGGGTGCTCCTCACCCGGAGGGGCGAGGTGGCCCACGTGGTGGTGGGGGACGAGGCGGGCATCCTCATCCCCAACCTGTCGCGCTTCGGGCTCGGGCGGGGCAAGCTCCGGGGCATCCGGTGCGTCCACACCCACCTGCGCCAGGAGGCCCTCTCCGAGGACGACCTGGCGGACCTCCGGCTCCTGCGCCTGGACGCCATGGCGGCCCTGGGGGTGACCCCCGAGGGGCGCCCGGGGCTCTTGCACCTGGCCCACCTCTTGCCCCCCAACCCCGAGGGCGAGACCTACCGGATCCTGCCCCCCGCCGACTTCTACGCCCACCGCCCCCCCTTCGAGGCGTTCGTCGAGGCCCTGGAAGAGGAGACGGCGCTCAAACAGGTGCGCTCCCGGGAGGTGCGGTCCGCCCAGGACCGGGCGATCCTGGTGAGCGTGGGGCCGGCGCCGCGCCACGAGGTCGAGGACCGCATCCGGGAGCTCAAGGAGCTGTGCCGCACGGCCCGGATCGAGGTCCTCGACGTCGTCGTCCAGCGCACCCGGCAGGTGAACCCCCGTTACCTCCTGGGGGAGGGCAAGGCCCGGGACGTGGTGGCGTCGGCCCTCCAGAAGGGCGCCGACCTCCTGGTCTTCGATCAGGAGCTCGCCCCGAGCCAGGTGCGGGCCATCGCCGACCTCGCCGAGGTGCGGGTGGTGGACCGCACCCAGCTGATCCTGGACATCTTCGCCCGGCGCGCCCACACCCCGGACGGCAAGGTCCAGGTGGAACTCGCCCAGCTCAAGTACATCCTGCCCCGGCTCACCGGCAAGGGCACCGCCATGAGCCGGCTGATGGGGGGCGTCGGCGGCCGGGGGCCGGGGGAGAGCAAGCTCGAGCTCGACCGCCGCCGGGTCCGCGACCGCATCGCCCACCTGGAGCGCCGCCTGGAGGAGCTCGCCAAGGGTCGGCGCCAGCGCCGCAGCCGGCGGGTGCGGGCCGGGGTCCCCATCGCCAGCATCGTGGGCTACACCAACGCGGGCAAGTCGACGCTCCTCAACGCCCTGACCCGCTCCGAGGTCTTCACCGAAGACCTCCTCTTCGCGACGCTCGACACCTCCTCCCGGCGGCTGCGCTTCCCCCGGGAGCGGGAGGTGATCATCACCGACACCGTCGGCTTTTTGCGGGATCTCCCCAAGGGCCTGTTGGGGGCCTTTCGGGCGACGCTCGAGGAGCTCGAGGACGCCGACGCCCTGGTCCACGTGGTAGACGCCTCGAACCCCGGCTTCGAGGAGCAGATCGCCGCGGTGGAGCGCCTGCTGCGGGAGCTGGAGCTCGGGGACAAGCCGGCGGTGCTGGTCTTTAATAAGGCCGACCTCCTGGCCCCGGGGGAAGCCGAGGCCCTCGCCGCCTCCCACGGGGCGATCCCCCTGTCGGCGAAGGACCCGGCGAGCTTCGCCCCCCTGATGGCGGCCCTGGAGGAGCGCTTCTGGCCCGAGGAGCGGGGGGGGGACCCCTCGGAGGACCTCAAGGTGGAGGACCCGTCGGCCGAAGGGTAGGGCGCGACGGTAGTGGCTGCGGGGGCGGGAGGTCGAAGGATGAGGGACCGCGGAAGAGGGAACGGCACCGGGCTCCCCGGCCTCCTGGCGGTGGCCGTCGGCGGGGTGGTGGGCTGGGGGCTGGCGGCCAGCGGCCTGGCGGCGGCCGGGCTCGGCGCGCTCGCCCTGGGGGTCCTCGGGGCCCTGGCCCTGGGCCTCGGCCGGGCGACCCCGCGGCCCACGTCCCTGGCAGGGTTCGTCCGGGAGGCCCAGGGCGACCCCGACCACCCCCTGGCCCCCCTGGCGGCCGACATCGAGGCCCTGGTGGCCCGGGTGGACGGGCACGGCCAGGCGATTCGGGCGGTGGTGCGCCGCCTCCAGGAGCACGCCACCCTGGTGGCGTGGGTGATCGATACCCTCAACCACGCGGTGGGGGAGGCCCGGGAGAGCCTGGCCACCATGCAGCGGGCGGCGGGGCGGGTGGAGGAGCACGCCGGGGAGGTCTTCGCCGCCAGCCAGAAGGGGGTCTCCTTCCTGGACACCATGGGGGGCAGCACCGAGGAGCTCTTCCAGGGCGCCGAGTCCCTCAACCGCTCGGTGGAGGACGCCACCGCCTCGGTGATCCAGATCCACGGGGCCCTCTCCGGGGTGCAACAGGGGGTTGCCCTGCTCTCGGACGCCAGCGACCGGACCACCGACTTCATCGCCCAGGTGGGGCGCGCCATGGGGAGCATCCGGGAGGGCACCGACCAGAGCCTGGAGCTCGCCCGGGGGGTCGAGGCCTACGCCCGCCGGGGCCGGGAGGTGGTCGTCCGGGCCGGGGCCGGGATCGACGCCATCCGCCGCTCCTCCCGGTCCATGGTCCAGTCCGTGGAGGGGTTGACGCGCCAGTCCCAGGAGGTCGAGGGGGTCTTGGGGATCATCACCGACGTGGCGGAGGAGACCGCGCTGTTGTCCCTGAACGCGGCGATCCTGGCCGCCCAGGCGGGGGAGAAGGGGGCGGCCTTCGCGGTGGTGGCCGACCAGATCCGCAGCCTGGCCCGGCGCACCCGGGAGTCCACCAAGCACATCGAGGGCCTGGTGCGGGGCATCCAGGCCAACATCGCCGAGACCAACGCCGGGCTCGGGGCGAGCCTCGCGGCGGTGGAAGAGGGCGACGCCCTGGGCCGGGAGGCGGTGCACCAGCTCGAGCTGATCGAGGGGTCGGTGGCCGAGAGCCTCACCCGGGCGCGGCGGATCGCGGAAGCCGCCCAGGGCCAGGACGAGAAGAGCCGGGCGATGGTGAGCGCCGCCGGGGAGGTGAACGAGAGCCTCCACCACGTGGCCGAGAACCTCGGCCAGAGCTTGGTGGAGATGGACCGGATCCAGGCCCTGATCCAGGCCCTCTCGGCCCTCTCCCAGTCGGTGCGGGCGGCCACCGAAGAGCACCGGCGCACGGGATGGAAGACCCTGGAGCTGATGGCGTCCTTCACCACCCAGGTGGAGGGCATCCACGGCCTGGTGGACGGGCAGCGGGACACCTCGAACCGCCTGGAAGCGGCCCTGGCCCAGGTGGCCGACTCGGGCGACAGCACCGGGGAGAGCCTGGAGACCATCCACGCCATCGTCAACGAGCTGGTGGCCCAGTCCGACGGCTTGCGGGAAGAGGTCCGGGCCCTGCTGCCGGTCCCGGAGGAGGAGAGCGGTGACGCGTGAGACGAGCCGCCGGGTCTCGGACACCCGGGTGACGACCGCCGAGATGATGATGCCCCACCACGCCAACCCGGTGGGCAACGTCCACGGCGGAACCTTGATGAAGCTGATCGACGACGCCGCGGGGGCGGTGGCCATCCGCCACGCCCGGGGCAACGTGGTGACGGCGCGGCTGGACCGGCTCGACTTCCACGCCCCGGTGTACGTCGGCAACCTGGTGTTTCTCAAGGCGTCGCTCAACCACGTGGGGCGCACCAGCATGGAGGTGGGGGTCCGGGTGGAGGCGGAAAACCTCCGCACCGGGGAGGTGCGCCACACCGCTTCGGCGTACCTGACCTTCGTGGCCCTCGGGGAAGACGGCCGCCCCCGCCCCGTCCCGTCCCTCATCTGCGAGACGGAAGAGGACCGGCGGCGGTGGGAAGCCGGGCTGCGCCGACGCGAGGAGTCGATCCGCACCCGGGAACTCCTGCGGGAGCAGGGCCTCCTGCGGCCCTGATGCCGGACCCGCCGCCGCGCCTTGCCCGTCGCCCCGGGGCCGCCTAGAATCCCGCCCTAGGACCCCAGGAGCACGAGACCCAGCCAGTACATGCAAGAGGCGGCTATCGCTGCGGCCGAGAGCACGTGGGCGGCGGTGCGCGCCAGGTCCTGGTCGAAGGTGACGATCTCCCGGTGGCGCACCAGGTCCAGGGCGAAGACCGTGGCCGTCACGGCTACCGCCGCGGGCACCACCAGGGCCCAGCCGCCGGTTCGGGCGGCCAGGACCACCAGGAGCGCCCCCAGACCCCAAAAGAGAGGAAACACGATCTTGCCTGCCATTCCTTCGTCCCTTGCCGCCGGGGCCGTCCCGGGCGTGTCACCCCTTCGTTTCGAACCTCGCGGGCTGGCCACCGGCATCGGCAGCTTGCCCCACCTCCAGCCGGCCGAGGCGGTAGCCGCCGTGCTCGCCCGTCTCCCCGCCTTCCCCTTCTGGCCCCAGTTGCCCCGCCGCAGCCCCCTGGAAGGGATGACCCTCCAGTACCTGGAGGGCTTTCCGGCCCTGCGGTCTCGGGGCGAGGGCGCCGACCCCTATGTCGACACCAGCGGGGAGGGACTTGAGGAGCTGGCGGGGTTCTGGGACCGCGCCCTCAGCGACCGGGGCGAGGGCTTTGCCCTATCGCCCGAGCGCGCCCCCGGATTCTACGCGTTCGAAACGGCCCTCGGCAAGGCTCCCCCGGGGGGCTTGCGGTTTCTCAAGGGCCACGTGACCGGCCCGGTGACCCTGGCCACCTCCCTCAAGGACGGGGCGGGGCGGGAGGTCCTCCACGATCCGGCCTGGGCCGAGGCGGTGGCAGCCCACGTGGCCCAGAAGGCCCTCTGGCAGGTGCGTAGGCTCCAGCGGTTCGGGGTGCCGGTGATGATCTTCTTGGACGAGCCGGTGCTGGAGGTGTACGGCTCCGCCTACTCGACCCTCAGCCGCGACGCCGTGCTGGCGCTGTGGACCCCCACGCTCGTCGGCGTGCGCGCCCAGGGAGCCCTGTCCGGGATCCACTGCTGCGGCAACACCGACTGGGCCCTCTTGTGCGAGGCGGGGGCCGACGTGGTGAACTTCGACGCCTACCACTACGTGGAGAAGCTGCTCCTCTACCCGGCCGAGGTCGCCGCCTTCCTCTCCGGTGGCGGTGCCCTGGCGTGGGGGGTGGTGCCGACCTCGGAGGAGGCCCGGGGGGAGACCGGGGAGACCCTTGGGGCGCGCCTCGACGGCGCCATCGCCGGGCTCGCTGCCGCCGGCGTCGACGAGGGGCTCCTGCGGCGCCAGGCCCTGATCACCCCCTCCTGCGGCATGGGGAGCCTCTCCCCGGCGCTCGCCGAGACCATCCTCGACCTCCTGGCGGGGGTGGCCCAGCGGTTCGAGGCGTGACCGAGGCTCCGGTGCGGGCGGGCCGGGCAGGGGAGGCCGCCCCCGGCGCCGGGCCGTGAAGGTCCTCCTGGGGGTGGTGCTCCGGAGCAGCGGGGTGAGCGCCCACCTTGGCCTCTCCCCGGTGGTCACCTGCGCCGTGGCCGGAGCCCTCTCCGCCAACGGCAGCACCGAGAGGGAGGCGTTCCACGACCTCCTGCTGCGGATCGAGAAGCCCCTGTACCTGCTGATGCTCGACTTCGCCGGGGCGATCATGATGTGGGCCCGGGGACGCACCATCGGCCCGATGAGCGGGGCCCTGGCGCTGGGGCGGCGGCCGCCCTGGCCGTGGCCTTGACCCTCCCCTGGTTCCCGTCGATACTCCCGCTGTCCTCGGCTGCGGATGGCGAGGGTGACCATGGCCTTCGAGAAGCTGAAGAAGCGTTGGGCGCGGGAGCGTGCCGACCGGGCGGACCGGGCGGAGCGGCTGAGGGCTCGCCTCCTGGAGCGAGGTCGGCCCGTGTTCGGTCGCTACGGCGTCCGTCGGGTCGTGCTCTTTGGCTCCGTGCTCGCGGGGCGCAGCACCGAGCACTCGGACGTGGACCTCCTGGTCATTCCCCTCGGGCCTGCGGAGTACTGGCCCTTTCGCCACGACCTCGAGAAGGCCCTCGGGATGCCCGTGGACATCTACACCGAGAGGGACGATCCCACCTTCGTCGAGAAGATCCTGGAGCGCGGGGAGACCGTGTATGCGGCACGACGTTGAGCTCCTGAGAGCCGACGTCTCGGACGAGCTGGACAAGCTCGCCCGGCTGGCGCAGGAGTTCTCCCTCGTGGAGGACAAGCTGTCCGAGGACGAACTCTCGAACTACGATCGCGGAGCGATCGGTTACCTGCTCCACAACTTCTACAACGGGTGCGAGAGCATCTTCCGGTCGATCGCCCGGTTCTTCGAGAACGACCTCGGGGCCGACTCCTGGCATCGAGATCTGCTCAAGCGCATGACCCTCGAAGTTCCCGGCTTTCGACCCCCGGTATGTGTCAACGACTTGTGGGTTGATCCAGACGGCCGCCGGGAGCCGCGGCGGCGAGGGCACCTTTC
Source organism: Deltaproteobacteria bacterium (assembly GCA_037446775.1). Taxonomy (GTDB): domain Bacteria; phylum Desulfobacterota; class Deferrisomatia; order Deferrisomatales; family JACRMM01; genus JBBIIA01. The sequence goes on along the minus strand of JBBIIA010000130.1, from coordinate 4 downwards.
GGAC
>JBBIIA010000129.1:0-12638 GCA_037446775.1 Deltaproteobacteria bacterium | reverse complement strand
GCGGTGCGCAGCCGCCCGGGTGGTCCTCGGCGCGGTGGGGTCGGCGCCCTTGCGGGTGCCCGAAGCCGAGGCGGCCCTGGTGGGCACCGACCTCGACGGGGCCGCCCTGGAGGGCGCTGCCGCCGCGGCGCGGCGGGCCGCCCGCCCGGTCAAAAACGTCGACCTCACCCCCGCCTACCGCCGCCAGGTGGTCGGGGTCCTGGTCGCCCGGGCCGCCCGCCGGGCGTGGGCCGCGGCGGCGCGAGAGGGAGGTGAAGGGTGAACCGGCCCCCGAAGATCCCCGTCGAGCTCCGGGTCAACGGCGCCGATCACGAGCTGTGGGTGGCCCCCGAGCGCACCCTGCTGGAGGTGCTCCGGGAAGACCTGGGCCTCACCGGCGCCAAGGAGGGGTGTGGGGTGGGCGCCTGCGGCACCTGCACGGTGCTCCTCGCCGGCCGCCCGGTGCGCTCCTGCCTGACGCTGGCGAGCGAGGCCCAGGGGGCCGAGATCCTCACCATCGAGGGGCTGGCCGAGACCTGGCCGAACCGGGCCGAGGGGGAACTCCACCCGGTCCAGGAGGCGTTCGTGGCGCACCACGGCATCCAGTGCGGCTTCTGCTCCCCGGGCATGATCCTCACCGCCACGGCGCTTTTGGACGAGACCCCGCGGCCCACCGAAGCCGCGGTCCGGCACGGCCTCTCGGGGCAGGTGTGCCGCTGCACGGGCTACACCAAGATCGTGGCGTCGGTGCTCGCTGCCGCCGAGCGCCTCGGGGAGGGCCAGCCGTGAAGCCGGGACGGGTGATCGGCCAGAGCCTCCCCCGGCGGGACGCCCGCCTCAAGGCCACCGGCGAGGCCCGCTACACCGCCGACGTGAGCCTCCCGTTCCTGCTCCACGCGGCGGTCCTTAGGAGCCCCCACCCCCACGCCCGCATCACCCGCCTGGACGTGGGCCCGGCGCTCGCGCTCCCCGGGGTCAAGGCGGTGGTCACCAGCGCCGACACCTCCGGGGTCAAGTGGGGGGTCTTCCGCTACACCCGGGACCAGGAATTCCTGGCCCGGGACGTGGTGCGCTACATCGGCGAGGAGATCGCCGGGGTGGCCGCCGAGACCGAGGAGCTCGCCCGGGAAGCGGTGGCCCGGATCGAGGTGGAGTACGAGCTCCTCCCCGCGGTCTTCGACCCCCTCTCGGCCCTGGCCCCCGGGGCGCCCCGGCTCCACGAGCACGCCGAAGGCAACGTCAACATCCACGTGCCGATCCACGTGGGGGACGTGGTCTCGGCCCTCGCCGGGTGCGACTACGTGCACACGGAGCGCACCGAGAGCGAGGAAGAGAGCTACTTCATGACCGAGCCCTATGCGGTGGTCGCCCACTGCAACCGCCAGGGCACGGTCGAGGTGTGGATGCCCAACGCGAGCCCCCACACCAAGGCCAAGGGGCTGGCCAACGCCCTGGAGCTCCCGGTCTCCAAGGTGCACGTGCGCCACGTGACCGTGGGGGGCGCCTTCGGCGGCCGCAGCGACCTGTTCCCCGGGGAGTACATCGCGGCGCTTCTGTCCCGCAAGGCTCGGCGGCCGGTGAAGCTCGTCTACACCCGGGAGGAGAACTCCATCGCCGTCCGCCAGGGCCACTCCATGGTGGTCCAGAGCACCTTCGGCTTTCGCCGGGACGGAACCCTGGTGGCCGCCGACATCACCGCCCACATGGACGGGGGCGCCTACTCCTCCACCGGCCCCATCGCCACCAGCGTGCCCTTCTTGTGCTTCGAGCAGACCTACCGGGTGCCCCACGTCCGCTACAACGGCTACCGGGTGTACACCAACAAGCCGATCCGCGGCATGATCCGCACCCACGGCCGGGCCTGGGCGTGCAACGTGGACATGCAGCTCGACCTCGCCGCCGCCGCCCTGGGCCTAAATCCCATCGAGATCCGGGCCAAGAACGCCTTGCGCGGCGGCGAGCACACCCCCACCCAGAGCTTCATCCCGGCGATGGCGAGCCACGAGACCATCCAGGCGGTGGCCAAGGCGAGCGGGTTCCGGGAGAAGTGGGGCAAGCTCCCCCCCTGGCGCGGCATCGGGGTCGGGTGCGTCAGCGTGATGAGCGGCTTCCCCATGGGCATCCGGGGCGGCTCGGCGGCCCTGGTGAAGTTCGACGAGGACGGGGGCGCCACGGTGATCTCGGGGGTGGTGGACAACGGCCAGGGAAACGAGGGGGTGGTGCTGCAGATCGCCGCCGAGGCCCTCGGCCTGCCGGTGGACCAGATCCAGCTCACCGCTTCCGACACCGAGGTCACCCCCATCGACCAGGGGGCCTACTCCCAGGCCACCACCCTGGTGAGCGGCAACGCCGTGCGCCTGGCGTGCGAGGACGCCCGGCGGCAGCTCCTGGAGCTCGCCGCCGAGGCCATGGAGGCGAGCGTAGAGGATCTGGACATCGCCGACGGGCGCATCTTCGTCCGGGGCTCCCCCTCCCGGGCCATGCCCGTGGCCCGGGCGCTGCGCACCGGCCTTTTAAAGGGCAAGGCGGTGCTCGGCCAGGGGAGCTTTGGGCCCAACGTGGACCAGACCCGGGAGTGGATCACCAACCCCCGGGGCCAGCTCGCGGCGGCGTTTAGCTACGGGAGCGCGGTGGTGGAGGTGGCGGTGGACCCCGAGACCGGCCAGGTGGAGGTGCAAGACGTCTGGGTGGCCCACGACTGCGGCCGGGCCATCAACCCCAAGGAGGTCGAGGGCCAGATGGAGGCGGGGGTGGCCATGGGGGGCCACGGCGGCATCCTGTTGGAGGCGTGCCGGTGGCACCAGGGGGCCAACCTGAACACCGGCTTCCTGGACTACAAGGTCCCCCTGGCCCCGGACATGCCCCCCATCCACTGCACCATCGTCGAGTCCGAGGACCCGGTAGGGCCCTTTGGCGCCAAGGAGGGCGGGCTGTCGATCTCCATGTGCACCGCCCAGGCCTACACCAACGCCATCGCCAACGCCATCGGGGGCTTCATAAGGGAGTTTCCGTACACGCCGGACCGGATCCTGGCGGCGATCGAGAACAAGAAAACCGGGGGTTCTTGACAGGATAACAGGGTGGACAGGATGAACCTGTCCACCCCGTCCACCCCGTCCACCCCGTCCACCCCGTCCACCCCGTCCACCAGAGGCAAACCCGTGAAAGCCACCGCCATCGACCATCTCTGTTTCGTCGTCCATGACCTGGACGAGGCCGTTGCCCGGTACCGGGACACCCTGGGCCTGGAGCCCGACGGGTACTACACCGCGCCCTCGGAGAGCATCCGGGTCGCCCGGTACTACCTGGAGAACGTGGCCCTGGAGCTGATGGAGGCGACCACCCCCGACAGCGACGTCGGGCGCTTCCTGGCGAAGCGGGGCGAGGGCTTCTTCTTGATCTCCTACCGGGTGGGGGATGTGCCCGCGGGCCTCGCGGAGCTCGCGGCCAAGGGCTACCGGACCATCGACCGCCAGCCCCGGGAGCTGATGGGCCAGCGCTACGCCTTCATCTGCCCGCCCCCCCAGCTCCACGGGGTGCTCACCGAGATCATCGACGGGGACTTCTACCGCAGCTACGACGAAGCCTCCGGGGACTGATCCGCCCCCCCATGTTCCACTCCGTCGACGCCATCATCGAGGCCCTGGGCCGAGAGCACTACGTGGCCGAGCCGTCGCTCGCCACCGTCTTGTACCTGAGCCAGGCGTTGCAAAAGCCCTTGTTCCTGGAGGGGGCGCCCGGGGTCGGCAAGACCGAGCTCGCCGTGGTCCTCGCCCGGGCGCTGGACACCGAGTTCATCCGGCTCCAGTGCTACGAGGGCCTCGACGCCGCCATGGCGCTCTTCGAGTGGAACTACCCGCGCCAGATCCTGGAGATCAAGCTGCACGAGACCCGGGGCGACCGGGATCGCCTGGCCCAGACCATCTTCGGGGAGGAGTTCCTGATCAAGCGGCCCCTCCTCCAGGCGATCCAGCACCCGGGGCCCCGGCCGGCGGTGCTTCTCATCGACGAGCTCGACCGGGCCGACGAGGAGTTCGAGGCGTTCCTGCTGGAGCTCCTCGCCGACTACCAGATCACCATCCCGGAGCTCGGCACGATCCGAGCCACGGTCAAGCCCCTGGTGCTTCTGACCTCGAACCGGACCCGGGACGTCCACGACGCCCTCAAGCGCCGCTGCCTGTACCACTGGATCGACTACCCCGACTTCGCCAAGGAGTACGCCATCGTCAAGAGCCGCCTGCCCCGGGTGGAGGGGGAGCTGGCGGCCCAGGTGTGCCGGTTCATGGAGCGCATCCGCACCGAGGATTTCTTAAAAAAGCCGGGGGTGGCCGAGACCCTGGACTGGGCGGCGGCGCTTTTGGCGCTCAATCGCCGCACCCTAGACGCCGAGGTGGTGGCGGCGACCCTCGGCTGCATCTTCAAGAACCAGCAGGACATCGAGGTGTTCCGCGGCGAGATCTGGGGCGACCAGGCGCGGCGCGACGCCTACCTGCGAGAGATCAAGGAGCACGGGTGCTGACGGCCGACCCCTGGGACCGGGCCCGGGAGCTCCTGGAGGCCGGGGAGCCGTGCTGCCTCGGCACTGTGGTGGCGGCGCCGGACGGGGCGGTGCCGGTCGGGCACAAGGTCCTGGTCCGCCGCGACGGTACCGTAGAGGGGTCCCTGGGGAGCGGGGCCGCGGACCAGGCCCTGGTGCGCCTGGCCCGGGAGGCCCTGGCCCGGACCCGCAAGGGGATCGTGGAGCCGGTGCCGGGCCTCACGGTCTTCCTCGACGTCCTCGCCGGGGAGGCCGAGCTCTTGATCTGCGGCGCCGGGCACATCGCCGTGCCCCTGGCCGAGTTCGCCCGCCGGGTGGGCTTTGCCGTGACCGTGCTCGACGACCGACCCGACTTCGCCCACCCGAGCCGCTTCCCGGGCTGCACGGTGCTCGCCGAGGAGTTCACCGCGGCCCTGGGGCGCCTGCCCCTGGGCCCCACCACCTACGCGGTGGTGATCACCCGGGGCCACGAGCACGACGCCGAGTGCCTGGCGGCCATCCTGGCCAAGCCCACGGCGTACGTGGGCTTGATCGGGAGCCGGCGTCGGGTGCGCTTCGTCCTCGCCATGCTGGAGGAAGAGGGGCTGCCGGCGGCCGGGCTGGCCCAGGTCTTCACCCCCATTGGGGTGCCCCTGGGGGCCGAGTCTCCGGAGGAGATCGCCCTCTCCATCGCCGCCGAACTCGTCTGCGTGCGGCGCCAGGGACCGGCCCAGGCCCAGGCCCTGCGGGCTGCGGCGGGAGGGGAGCGGTGACGGACCGGGAGGTGTTGGCCCGGCTCGCCAGCCTGCGGGCGGCCGGGGTGGCGGGGTGCCTCGCCACCATCGTGCGGGCCGCCGGGTCCACCCCCCGGGCGGTGGGAGCCAAGATGCTCACGTGCGCCGACGGCACGACCTACGGCTCGGTGGGAGGCGGCTGCGGCGAGCGCCAGGTGAAGACCGCGGCGCTGCGCTGCCTGCTGACCACCCACCGCCCGGAGCTGGTGGCGGTGGACCTGACCGACGACCTCGGTACCCGCGGCGGCGACGTCTGCGGCGGCAAGATGTGGATCTTCGTGGAGCCCTACTGACTCCGCGGATCCTGGGCAGGATGCCTTCTCATCGGGAGCCTGGGAGGAGCGACGTGACGACACCTTTCGACTGAGTGCCCATGGCGGACGTTCCCCGCGCCGGTGCCCCCCTGGGCATGGCCGGACACATCGTGGCCTTCTCCCGCCTCCTCAAGGACGCCGGGCTGCCCACCCATCCGGGGGCGGTGATGGACGCCTGCCGGTCGGTCACCGCGCTCGGGGTCGCCGACCGCCGCCAGGTGTACTGGGCCCTGCGCGCCAACCTGGTCACCGACCGCGACCGCTACGACGCCTTCGACCGTCTGTATCGCCTCTTCTGGGAGGAAGGGGTCCGGGAGCTGCCCCCGCCCCCCCGGGAGCCCCTCGGAGCGGTCCCCGTGTTCGCACCCGCCGCGCCGGAGGGCGGCGGCACCGGGCCCACGGGCGCCGACGCCACCGGCGGCGCGAGCCCCGACGAGGTCTTGCTCCGCAAGGACCTGCGCACCCTGACCCCGGCCGAGGAGCCCCGCCTCCGGGAGATCCTCCAGGCGCTCTTGGCCAAGCTCGCCACCCGGCCGGGCCGGCGCACCCGCCCCGCCCGCCGGGGGCGGGGGGTCGAGCTGCGGCACACCTTCCGCCGCAGCGTCGGCGGCGAGCTCTTCCACCTGGTCCGGCGGGAGAAGAAGGTGCGGCGGCGCCGGGTGGCCTTTCTCGGGGACGTCTCCGGCTCCATGGACGCCTACAGCCGCTTCTTCCTGCTGGTGGCCCGGGCGGTGGCCCGCCAGGAGCCCGGGGTGGAGGTGTTCGCCTTCTCCACCCGGCTCTTTTGGCTCACCGACTTCGTCCGCGAGAAGGACGCGACCAGGGCCCTGGAGCGGCTGAGCGGGGAGACCCGGGGCTGGTCCGGGGGGACCCGGATCGGCGCGTGCCTCGGGGAGTTCCACCGGGCCCTGGCGCGCCGCCCCCACCTGCGGGACACCGTGGTGGTGATCCTGAGCGACGGCTGGGACCGGGGGGACCCCGCCCTCCTGCGCCGGGAGCTGGTCCGCCTCAAGGGCGCCACGGCGCGGCTATACTGGCTCAACCCCCTCAAGGGGGATCCCGACTACCGCCCCTTGTGCCGGGGGATGGCCGCGGCCCGCCCCTACCTGGACGGCTTCTACCCGGCCCACAACGCGGAAACCCTGGCCCGCTTCGCCCGGCAGCTAGTACGCTTGCGCTGACCCCCCGTTCACCGGCAGCCCGAATCGAACCGCCCCGCCCACCCCAGCAGAGGAGCCGCGACATGGACCAGACCAAGTACCTGCTCACCGAAAAGGACATCCCGCGGAAGTGGTACAACATCGCGGCGGACATGCCCAACCCCATGCAGCCGCCCCTGCACCCCGGCACCGGGCAGCCCATCGGGCCCGACGCCCTGGCGCCGCTGTTTCCCATGAGCCTGATCGAGCAGGAGGTCTCCAGCCAGCGGTGGGTGGACATCCCGAGCGAGGTCCTCGACGTCCTCAGCCTGTGGCGCCCCACGCCCCTGTTTCGCGCCCGGCGCCTGGAGAAGGCCCTGGGGACCCCGGCCAAGATCTACTACAAGTACGAGGGGACGAGCCCGGCCGGCAGCCACAAGCCCAACACCAGCATCCCCCAGGCGTTCTACAACCAGCGGGAGGGCGTGAAGCGCATCGCCACCGAGACGGGCGCCGGCCAGTGGGGCAGCGCCCTGTCCCTGGCGTGCAACTTCTTCGGCCTGGAGGCCAAGGTGTACATGGTGAAGATCTCCTACCAGCAGAAGCCCTACCGGCGGATGCTGATGGAGACCTGGGGCGGCGCCGTCACCCCGAGCCCCTCCACCGAGACCGCGGCGGGCCGCAAGATCCTGGCGGAGGACCCGGACTCCACCGGCTCCTTGGGCATCGCCATCTCCGAGGCGGTGGAGGACGCGGCGAGCCGGGAGGACACCAAGTACGCCCTGGGGTCGGTGCTCAACCACGTGCTGTTGCACCAGACCGTGATCGGCCAGGAGGCCCAACAGCAGATGGCCCTGGCGGGAGACTACCCGGACGTGGTGCTGGGGTGCTGCGGCGGCGGCTCCAACTTCGCCGGCCTCGCCTTCCCCTTCCTCCAGGACAAGATCGCCGGCAAGAAGCTCGACGTGGTCGGCTGCGAGCCGGCGGCGTGTCCTACCCTCACCAAGGGCCACTTCCACTACGACTTCGGCGACGCCGTGGGGATGACCCCGCTCCTGCCCATGCACACCCTGGGGCACAGCTTCGTGCCCGCCGGCATCCACGCCGGCGGTTTGCGCTACCACGGCATGGCGCCCCTGGTCAGCCAGCTCCTCAAGGACCAACTGCTGCGTGCCGTCGCCTTCAACCAGATCGAGTGCTTCGACTCGGGCGTCCTCTTTGCCCGCTGCGAAGGCATCGTGCCCGCCCCCGAGGCGACCCACGCGGTGCGGGGCGCCGTCCTGGAGGCCCTCAAGGCCAAGGAGGAAGGCAAGGAGAAGACCATCCTCTTCCTCCTCTCGGGCCACGGCCACTTCGACATGTCGGCGTACGAGGCGTACTTCGCCAAGAAGCTCCTGGACTACGAGCTCCCCAAGGAGGAGCTGGCCCGGGCCTGGCAGGCCATCCAGGGCCTGCCCGCCCCCGGCTAGAGACCCGGCGGGGGCGGCGCTCCGCCGCCCCCGCCCCCCTCAAGCAAGACCGGGGGTTTTCGACCGGATAACAGGATACGCAGGATGCCGTAGGTCGACACAGGCCCAGGGGGGCGTCCACCCCGCCCACCAAGTCCACCAAGTCCACCCCGTCCACCCCGTCCACCCCCAAAAGCCCTCCCCGCCGAACGCCCAGAAAGGACCCCCATGCCCGCGACCGAACGCCGCATCCTTCTCGGCAACGAGGCCATCGCCCGGGGCCTGGTGGAGGCCGGCTGCCAGTTCATGACCGCCTACCCCGGCACCCCGAGCTCGGAGATCCTCCCGGCGGTGGTCCGCTTCAAGGAAGAGCTTGGGCTTGGCACCTACGCCGAGTGGTCCACCAACGAGAAGGTCGCCCTGGAGACCGCCCTGGCGGCTACGTACTCGGGCAAGCGGGCGGCGGTGGCGATGAAGCAGGTGGGCCTCAACGTGGCGGCCGACCCGGCCCTCTCGGCGGCGTACATCGGCGTGGTGGGGGGCCTGGTGCTGGTGGTGGCGGACGACCCCGGCCCCCAGTCCTCCCAGACCGAGCAGGACACCCGGCTCTTCGGCCTCTTCGCCAAGCTCCCGGTCCTGGACCCCTGCTCCCCCCAAGAAGCCAAGGACCTGATCGCCCGGGCCTTCGACCTCTCGGAGCGCCACCAGCTCCCGGTGATCCTGCGGCCCACCACCCGGATCTGCCACGCCAAGCAGTCGGTGAGCTGCGGCGACGTGACCGTGGCCGACCGCACGGCGCGGTTCGAGAAGAACCCCCGCCGGTGGGCGGCCACCCCCCGGGCCCGGCTCCAGCTCCACGGCCTGTTGAACCGCAAGCTCGCCGCCATCGAAGGGGAGTTCGAGGCGTGGCCGGAGAACCGAGCCACCGGCCCCGAGGGGCGCGTGCCCCTGGGGATCGTGGCCGCCGGGGTGAGCTACGCATCCGTCGCCGACCTTTTGGACACCCTGGACCTGACGGGGCGGGTCGGCCTACTCAAGCTCGCCACCGCCTACCCCCTGCCCCGGGCCCTGGTGGGAGCCTTCGCCGAGCGGTGCGAGCGCCTCCTGGTGCTCGAGGAGCCGGACGCCGCGGTGGAGCTCCAGCTCCGCGCCCCCGGGCCTACCTGGGGGCGGCTGACCGGCCACGTGCCCGGGGAGGGGGAGCTCACCCCCGAGGTGGTCGGGGCGGTGGTCGCCCGGGCGGCCCAAGAGGCGGGGCTCACCCCCCGGCCCGGGCCCTCGGCCGCCCTGGGGGCCGCGGTGGCGGCCCTGGAGCTGCCGATCCGGCGGCCCACCCTGTGCGCCGGCTGCGGCCACCGGGCCGCCTTTTACGCCCTGCGCCGGTCCTTCCCCGACGCCCTCTTCCCGGGGGACATCGGGTGCTACACCCTGGGGCTCAACCTGGGGGGCGTGGACACCGTCCACGACATGGGCGCCTCCATCGCCATGGCCGCGGGCTTCTACCACGCCCACGCCCAGGACGGCGCGGTGCCCCCCATCTTCGCCACCATCGGCGACGGCACCTTCTACCACTCCGGGGCCCCGGCCCTGGAGAACGCGGTGTACAACGGCGCTCGCTTCGTCCTTCTGATCCTGGACAACGGGACCGCCGGGATGACCGGTATGCAGCCGACCCCGGAGTTCGGGGTCACCGCCGACGGGCACCCGGGCCGGCCCATCGGCCTCGAGGCCCTGGTCCGGGGGTGCGGCGTCGAGTACCTGGTGGGCGCCGACCCCTACGACCTGGAGCGCTTCCAGGAGACCCTCCGGGACGCCTGGGAGCACGCGCGCTCCCCCGGGGGCGGGGTCGCGGCGGTGATCGCCCGCTACGCCTGCGTGACCCAGGTGAAGGGGCTCGGGCCCGACCGGCAGCCGGTGCCGGTGGAGGTGCGCCGCGGCCCCCTGCCCCGAGCGGCCGACGCCCCCGGCCCCCTGGACCCCGCCTGGCTGCCCCGCCACCAGGACAAGATCCCCCCCTGCGCCGAGGCGTGCCCGGCCGGCAACGACATCGAGGGGGTGATGGCGCTGGTGGCCGAGGGCCGCTTCGCCGAAGCCGCCCAGGCCCTGTACGCGGAGCACCCCTTCCCGGCGACCCTGGGCCGGGTGTGCGGCCATCCCTGCGAGGCGAGTTGCAACCGGGGGGGCACCGACGGGGCCGTCACCATCCGCCAGCTGGAGCGCCTGTGCGGGGACGCCGGGGGGACGGCGGCCCGGGCGGTGGAGCAGGCCCCGGCGCGGGGCCGCGCGGTCGCCGTGGTGGGGGCCGGCCCCGCCGGGCTCACCGCCGCCTACCACCTGGCCCGCCTCGGCTACCGGGTGGAGGTCTTCGAGGCCCGAGCCGAGCCCGGGGGGATGCTCCGCTGGGCCATCCCCGAGTACCGCCTGCCGGCCCGGGTGCTCGCCCGGGAGCTCGAGGTCTTCGACGCCCTGGGGGTGACCGTGCACCGGGGGGTCCGGGTCGGCACCGACCTCCCCTGGGCCGACCTCGGCCGCTTCGACGCCGTGGTCCTGGCCTCCGGGGCGTGGGGCGAGAAGCGCCTCACCTGCCCCGGGGGGGACCGGGAGGGGGTGTGGCAGGGGCTGGGGTTCCTCACCCGGGTGCGGGAGGGGAGCCCCCCGGAGGTGGGGCGTCGGGTGGCGGTGATCGGCGGCGGCAACACCGCCATCGACGCGGCCCGTACCGCCCGGCGCCTGGGGGCGGAGGTGACCGTCTACTACCGGCGGGGGGCGGCCCAGATGCGGGCCCTGCCCGAGGAGGTGGCGGCGGCCCGGGCGGAGGGGATCTTCTTCCGCTTCGAGGTGGTCCCCGGGCTGGTGCAGGCGGGCCGGAGCCGCAAGCTCGCCCTCAACTTGCGCCCCATGGCCCGGGAGGAGCCCTTTGCCGCCCGGCCGGGGGCGGTAGAGGCCTCGGCGGACTTCTGGACCGAGGTGGACACCGTGATCGTCGCCGTAGGGAGCGAGCCCGACCTCGGCTACGTCGATCCCGCCCTGCTCCGGGAAGGCCGCCTGGTGGCGGACCCCTGGGGGCGCACCGCAGGGCCCCGGGTCTTCGCCGCCGGGGACGCGTCGGCGGCGGGCACCGGCACCGTGGCCGGCGCCATCGACGGCGGCAAGCGGGCGGCGCTGGCGCTCCACAGCGAGCTCTCCGGAGAGCCCCTGGACGAGGGGGCCCTTCGCCTGGTGCGCGGGCCCGGCATCGCCGCCGACGTCTTCTTCCGGGGCGCCGAGTCCCCCCGGGCCGGCCGGGCCCAGGCGGCGCCGCCCCTTCGCTCCATCAACTTGCGCCACTTCCCGCCCCGGCCCCGGAGCCGCCCCCGCCAGCGGGCGCCCGAGGAGGCCATCTGGGGCTTCGAGGAGGCCGAGCTCGGGCTCCCCCCGGAGCCGGCCACGGCCGAGGCTCGGGACCGGTGCTTCCACTGCGGCGTCTGCACCCGGTGCGACGCCTGCGTCCAGGCGTGCCCCTCCGGGGCCATCGTCCGCACCGAGGGTGGCTACCGGGTGGACGGGGCCAAGTGCACCGCGTGCCGGCTGTGCCAGGTGGAGTGTCCCCGTAGCGCCATCACCATGCCCGCCGTCGGCCACTGCGTGGGCTGCGGGTACTGCACCACCCTCTTCGAGTGCCCCGCCCTGGTGCGCGGGGCCGACGGCCTGGTGGAGGTGGATCGGCGGATCTGCATCGACTGCGGGCTGTGCATCCACGTGTGCGCCCAGGGCGCGATTTGCGCCCAGACGGCGGAAAGGACGGCGCCATGACCCCGGCCCCAGCGCAGGACCGCTGCCAGATCGTCATCGCCGGGATCGGGGGCCAGGGGGTGCTCTTCGCCACCCGGGTCTTCACCGAGCTCGCCGCCGCCCGGGGCCTCGCCGTGATCGGGTCCGAGAACCACGGCATGAGCCAGCGGGGGGGCTCGGTCACCTCCCACCTCAAGCTCGGGGCGTTTGCGAGCCCGCTGGTGGCCGAGGGGGAGGCGGACGTGCTCCTGGGCCTGGACGCCCTGGAGGCCCACCGCAACCTGGCTTTCCTCCGCCAGGGCGCGCCCGGGACCCCGGGGGGGCTGTGCGTGGTCAACGCGCCGAGCCCCGGGGTGTTCCCCGATCCCCGGCTCGCCGGCCTCGTCGCCGCCGCCGGCCTCCGGGTCCACACCTGCCCGGCCGACGCCGCCGCCAGGGAGATCGGCAACCCGCTGGTGGCGAACCTCGTCCTGCTGGGCTTCGCCGCTAGCCTCCCCGGGTTCCCCTTCCCCTACGAGGAGGTGCTCGGGGTGGTGGAGGGGATCAGCCCCGGCCCCCACCGGTCCGCCAACCGCCACGCCCTGGAGCGGGGGAGGCGCTGCGGCTAGCGGAGCTCCGCCGCAGACCGTCGAGGGTCGAGCGGGAGGTCTTTTTGAGTCGGAGTAGGAACGCCCATT
>JBBIIA010000128.1:0-12841 GCA_037446775.1 Deltaproteobacteria bacterium | reverse complement strand
CCGGTGACCGGGGTGTTTCGGGGGATGTTGGGCGAGGAGGACACGGTGGTGCTGCTCGTGCGCCCGGCGGTGGTGCGGCGGTGGATCGGGGTCGACAGAGCGGGAGGAGACCGATGAAGGGCTCGGACGCGCAGATCTGCCTCGCCGGGGTGGTCGGCGGGATCGTGGCCGGCGCCCTGGGGGCGGGTCTCGGCTGGGGGGGGCTCGGTCCGGCGATGATCTTCGGTGGGGCCCTTGCGTGCTGGGCGATGTGGCGGGGGAGTCAGCGCGTCGCCCGGGTCGAAGCGCGCTGGGCGGAGCGCGCCCGGGCCGTCCTGGAGGGGGAGGAGCCGGGGCCCCACGCGCCGCCCGAGCTGCAACGGCTCGGCGCCCACGTGGCCGCCCTCCAAGACCAGCTGCGGGAGGAGGGGAGCGCCGCTCGCCGGGTCGCCGAAGGGGAGCGGGAGGCCCGGGAGGAGGCGGCTCGGACCCTCGCCCGGTTCGCGGCCGAAGCCCGGGTCGCGGTGGCAGCCACGCCCCGGGAACCGGAGGCGCCGCGCCCAGACGGGCAGGAGGCGGTGCTCGCGGCGCTAGCCGACCTGGAGGCCCGCCTGGAGGAGTCCCGCGCGGAAGCGGGCAACCTCCTCCAGGTCGGCCACACGGTCCGGGAGACGCTGGAGGAGTGGCGCGCCCGGGGCGTCGCACGGGAAGCCGCCCTGACCGCCCTGGGTCGGCAAGTCGAGGAGGGGGCCTTGTCGGCGGAGCACCTCGCCGAGGAGGTCCAGATCCTGGAGGGCCGCGCCGCACAAGCCGCGCACCTCGTCGCCCACGGCCAGGAGGGTTCCGAGCAGGGGCGGGTGGCGCTGGCCTCCCTCCAGGCCAGCATCGATCAGATTCACCTGGGCATCGAGGGGGCGGTAACGGCGGTGCGCCGCCTGGGGGAGCGCATCCAGTCGGTGGGCAAGGTGTTGACGGTCATCGAAGACGTCACCGAGCAGACCAACCTGCTCGCCCTCAACGCCGCGATCCTCGCGGCCCAGGCGGGGGAGCACGGCCGGGGCTTTGCCGTCGTCGCCGACGAGATCCGCGACCTGGCCGAACGGACGGCGGAGTCGACCAAGGAGATTTCGAGTCAGATCGAAGCCGTGCAATCCGAGTCGGCCCGTGCCGTGCGGGTCATCGAGGCCGAGGCCGGGCGGGTGGCGACGGGGGGGGGGCTGGTGGGCCAGGTGCACGGGGCGCTGGAAGCGCTCGGCGCCGACCTGACCCGGGCCGATCAGGCGACCCGGGCCCAGGTGCTGGTCGCTGCCTCCCTGATGGTCAAGGCCCGGGACCTGGTGGAACGGCTCGGGGGCCCCCCGACGGGCGGCCCGGCCGAGCCTCCCCGGAGTGCCGATGACGTGGCCGAGACGGTGGCGGACGAGGTGACCCGGGTGCTCCAGGGGGTCGAGGAGGCGGAGCACCTGGTACGTCGGCTGCGGACGGCGGCCGAGCTCAAGGCCGGGTACCGGGAGGCGGGGAGCGGCGACCCGACCGGGGAGTCGCGCCTGCGAGCCCTGGCGGAGAAGCTTGCGGAGTGGCGGGGAGGGGAGACGTGAAGAGCCTCCGCGCCAAGCTCCTGGCTGCCCTGGCCCTGGCCCTGCTGGTGGTCTGCCTGCCCGCCTTCGGGTGGTACGCGTGGACCCGCTCCCAGGAGGTGAACGGGGGGGCCCTACGCCTGGCCGAGGCCGTAGCCGACGCCCTGGGGGCCGCCGTGGGCCCGCATCTCGAGGGCATGGACGAGCGGGGCGTCCAGCGAGCGGTGGAGGCGGCGATCGGGGCGTACACCGGGGCAGCGGTGCTGGGCCGCAGCGGGCGGGTGCTCGCGGCCGCTCCCGCCCTTCCCCCCGGGGTGGACCCGGCCCAGATCCCCACCTGCGCGGGGTGCCACGGAGGCCAGGCGCCGCGGCCGTCGGCCCGCCTCGGGACCGGGGAGGACGGCGGCGCCGTGGCGAGGGTGGTGCGACCCCTGGCGTCCCGGGAGTCCTGCCGCGGGTGCCACCCCGGGGACGGCGACCCCCTGGGGTACGTGTATCTCGAGGTGCCGGTGGAGGGGGAGCTGGCCCGGTTGTGGCGGGAGCTGGTGGCCGTCCTCGGCATCGGCGTGGTCGCGGGCATCGCCCTGTTGGGACTGGGGGGCGCCGCGGTCGGCGGGTTCGTCCTGCGGCCCCTCGGGCGCCTGCGGGAGCTGGCGGAGCAGTGGAGTCGGGGAGAGCCCCGGGTGGAGTTCGACGTGGGGGGAGCCGACGAGGCGGCGGCCCTCGGCGCCGCCCTCAAGGGGGTCGCCCTGCGCCAGGCGGAGGTGGTGGGCGAGCTCGCGGGCCTCACCCGGGACCTGCGCGAGCGGAGCGGGGAGGCCCAGGGGGCGTTTGCCCGCCTGCGGCAGGGCTCCAAGGCGGACCGGGACGCCGCCCAGGGGATCCTCGGCGCCGTCGGCTCCCTGGACGCCGACCTGGAGCGGATTCGAGGCAACCTCAACGCCATCGCGTCCGCCACCAGCGACAACTCCACCAGCCTGACCCAGATGTCGGCGAGCATCGATGAGGTGGCGGCCAGCGCCGACCAGCTCTCCCAGCAGGTGGAGGAGAGCAGCTCTTCGGTGTTCCAGATGGTCCGTTCCATCGGCGAGGTGGCGGAGCGCATCGACGTCCTCGCCCGGGAGACCGAGGCGACGGCGTCCTCCATGGCCCAGATCGACGCCTCGACCCGGCAGATCGAGGCGAACGCCCGGGAGACGGCGGAACTGAGCGGGCGCATGGCGGGGGCGGCCCGGGAGGGGAGCCTGGCCGTGGAGGAGACCCTGCGCGGGATCCACGAGTCCTACGGCGTGATCCGGGAGACCGCCCGGGCCATGGGGGAGCTCGCGGAGGCCTCCAAGGCCATCGGCGGCGTGGTCAAGATCATCAACGACGTCAACGACAAGACCAAGCTCCTCGCGCTTAACGCGGCGATCATCGCGGCCCAGACCGGGGAGCACGGCCGGGCCTTCGCCGTGGTAGCCCACGAGATCAAGAGCCTGTCGGATCGCACCGCGGCTGGTACCGGCGAGATCTCGCGGATCATCCGGGGCGTGCGAGACCGCACCGAGGCCGCGACCCAGGCGGTGAGCCAGGGGGAGGACACCACGGCGCGGAGCGTCCAGCTGGCCGAACGGGCGGGGCGGACCCTGGAGAAGATCCTCTCCACGGCCCAGGTGGCCCACGGCATGAACCGCGAGATCCTCCGGGCGACGGAAGAGCAGTCCCGGGGGAGCCAGAGCGTCATGGCGTCGATGCAGACGGTGAGCGCCCTGGTAGAGTACATCCGGCAGGCGGCCCAGGAGCATCGCCGCAGCGGCGAGAGCGTGACCGCCGCCGCCGGGACCATGGGCGACCTGACCACCCAGGTAAAGCTCGCCACCGCCGAGCAGGCCGAAGTGAGCCGGTACCTCTCGGAGGCGATCTCCGGGACGGACCGGAACCTCCGGGAGCTCCTGGAGGCGGTGGAGGCCGAGCGGGCGCAAGCCGACCGGATCTTCGGCCACATGACCGAGCTCGAGGAGCGCAACGCCGCCCAGGAGCAGGGCCTGGACCGGGTGGAGGAGCTGCTGCAAGACCTCCTGGCGCGGGTGGAGCGGGTGGGCACCCGGGCCTCCCGGCTGGGGCGGGGGGAGGAGGGAAGAGGATGAAGACCAAGGGGGGCGCGGGGGTTCGGGTCCTGGTGGTGGACGACAGCCCCTACACGCGGCAGATCATCAAGGGCATCCTGGAGGCGGACCCCCTGGTGGGGGAGGTGGAGGGGGCGGGCAACGGGCAGATCGCGCTCCAGAAGGCGCTGCGCCGCCCGCCGGATCTCGTTACCCTGGACCTCCAGATGCCCACCATGGACGGGTTCACCTTCCTCCGGCTGTTCCGCGCCCGCTCCCGGGCGCCGGTGCTGGTGGTCAGCTCCTACGCCGACCTGGGAAACGTGGAGCGGTGCCTCGCCCTGGGGGCGACCGGCTTCGTCTCCAAGCCCGGGGACCCGTACCGGGGCTTGGAGGGCATCGCCGAGGAGCTCCGCTTGAAGCTCCGGGAGGTGCTGGCGGCGACCCTCCCGGCGGCCCCCGAGGCCGCGGCGCCCGAGCCGCCGAGGCCGGTCCCCGAGGCGTTCCCCGCGGTGGTGATCGGCTCCTCCTCCGGCGGCCCGGCCACCCTCCAGTACCTCCTCACCGGGCTCCCCCGGAGCCTCGGCGCCGGGGTGCTCATCGCCCAGCACATGCCCCTGGGCTTCACCGAACCCTTCGCGAAGCGCCTGGACGGCCTGTTGCCCCACCCGGTTCGGGAGGCCCGGGACGGGGAGACCCTGCGCCCGGGGGAGGTGCTCCTAGCCCCGGCGGGGCGCCACCTCACCGTGCGACGGGTCGGCACGGCGGTGAAGATCCGCCTCGAACCCCCGGGGGGGGCGCTGTACGTGCCGAGCGTGGACCGGCTCCTGGAGAGCGCGGCGTCGGCTCTCGGGCCCCTGGTTACCGCGGTGATCCTCACCGGCATGGGCCGGGACGGGTCCCAGGGGGTCCGGGTGGTCAAGGCGGCCGGCGGCCGGGTGTACGCGGAATCGGAGGAGACGGCGGTGATCTTTGGGATGCCCCGAGAGGCGGCGGCCACGGGCTGCGTCGACGAGGTGCTGGCCCTGCCCGAGATCGCGGTGCGCCTGATGAGGATCGCGGCCGGGTGACCGGCCCCGGGGGCTCCGGTCAGCCCATCTCGGGGTGCCACGGGGTCAGGGGCAGGGCCTCCAGGGGGGCTCCCCGCCCGCCCACCAGGGCGCGAAACGCCTCCCCCATGCCGGCGTCCGGGAAGAGCAGGGGGGCCAGGGCGCGGCGCGCCGCGAGGAGGTCCGGCGCCTCGAGGTCCTGTTCTTCCAGGGCCGCCACCTCCTCGGCCAGGCCCAGGGCGAAGAGGAACTCCCGCTGCCCCAGCAGGGGCGCGCAGGCGAAGCCGCAGCGCTCGGCCTCTTGCCGCAGGGCGGTGAAGTTGACGTGGGCGGTCAGGTCCTGGTGGCCGGGCTCGGCCAGCAGGTCTTCGGCCA
Organism: Deltaproteobacteria bacterium; assembly: GCA_037446775.1. Classification (GTDB taxonomy): domain Bacteria; phylum Desulfobacterota; class Deferrisomatia; order Deferrisomatales; family JACRMM01; genus JBBIIA01. The sequence goes on along the minus strand of JBBIIA010000128.1, from coordinate 7,774 downwards.
GCCGGTGGCGGCGGTAGGCCGCCACGGTGCCCCGGGGCCGCCCGGGGCCGAAGAGCCGGGCGGCCTCGTCGCCGTAGTCGATGGTGACCAGGTACCCCCGGGCGAGACCCCGGGCCACCCGGTGGAGCCACCGGGCCAGCTCGGGGCTCCACTCCACCTCGTACCCCTCCCCCGGGGTGACCCCGGCGGCCGCTAGGACGGCCTCGAAGTCGGGGCGGCTCGGGGGGGCGAGGACCTCCTCCAGGGCCCCGTCGCGCACGGCCACGTGCACTTCCGCCAGCTCCTCCCCCCGCCGCGTGAGGCGGTGGACCGGGAAGGCGTCCAGGAGCTCGTTGGAGAGGTACAGTCCGGTCACCGGTTCGCCGCCCTCCGGGACCCAGGTCCTCAAAATGCCGGCGTGGGGCGTTAGGGCCGCGGCCTGGCGGCGGGCCAGGGCGGGGCTCGCCTCGTCCGGGGCGTAGCGGAGGCGGGCGTACAGCTCGGGGGCGGTCTCCCCGAGGGCGTCCAGGAGGTCCCGGGCTAGGCGCCCCTCCCCCGGGCCGCCCTCCACCAGGGTAAAGGGGTCGGGGTGGCCCAGCCCCCGGTCGGCCGCGACCACCAGGCGCGCCAGGCAGCGGGCGAAGAGGGGCGACAGGTGGGGAGCGGTGGTGAAGTCCCCGTCGCCGTGGCCCACCCGCACGCGGCCGGCGGCGTAGTAGCCGAAGTCGGGGTGAAAGAGCGCCCACGCCATGAACTGCCGGAAGGGCACCGGGCCGGTGGCGGCCAGCCGGTGCCTGAGCCAGCCTTCGAGGGGCGTCGTCATCGGGCCTCCGGGGAGGAAGGAAGGCCCGAGTGTCGGGGAACGGCGCCCGAGACGCAAGGGGCCTCGCGCCTTGCCCGGGTCTTCCGCCCTGAAGGGAAAAGAAAGGGGACGTTCGTGCAGAAGAGCATTGCGCCCCTCCGTCGGCTGCAAGAGTCTCCCGCAGCCGTTGGGCCAGAGGATCGAGCTCACCCGCTACGGCGCGGTTCGAGGTGGAGGTAGCCCCCCCCCAAGTACCTCGCCACCGACGCGCCCGAGAGACCGATCGCTCGGATCGCCACCTGGGCCAGCGCGCGGCGCGCCGCGACCACCCCGGGCCGACGCGTCCCAGAGCGAAGCGCCTCCGTCGTGTCCCGTGAGGCAGGGTCGAGGGCGCGTCCAGTCGCGCTTGCCTTGGCATGCCGCAAGTCCTACGCTCGCCCCAGCTCCATCGCTAAGCTCTTCTGCACGAACGTCGAACGTCCCCTTTTTGCTCACCTTGGCCTCGCTCGAAGCGAGCCCAACCAGGGGAATACACGCAATCGCATACCACGCGGCACGGTCCGCCCCCTGCTCTCTCTTCCCTCTCTTCCCTTCTTTGCGCTTGACAACGGCCCACACATATGTACTTATGTAGGTACGCGTGCGCTGGCGGCGAATCGTCCACCCCAGTCAACCCGAGCAAGCAGGAGACCCTCGAATGAGCTACATTCCACCCTCCTTGGTCCTTTCTCCGAAGGCGAGCATTTCGGACCTACGGGTGCTACATGACGGAGGCGCAGGAAACTGGGCGCTAGCTTCCATGAAATGGAACGGAGACCCAGCCTATGGGATGCGATGGAACGGCTCTTCGCACAAGGAAGGGAGCATCGTTGGAAATCCACAGTCTAGAGGAATTCCGACATGGTTTATCTTGCCGGATGGAATCGGAGAGGTGATAGAAGAACGACTCAAGAAAGACGGGCTATTGCAGGACGACAGCGATGTGAAGAAGTAAGGTCAGGCGATTGTACGTGCGCGTGAAGTTGTTATTGTGACAACAAGCTCGACATACCCAATTAACGTCATCGACTCTCCTGTTAATGGCTGTTGTGCGATGTTTCTTGCTTATCACTTCCAAGGATTGGAAGTATCATGCGGCGAAGACTCGACGAGTACGTGGACATCGATATCCGGCATGAGGAATGGGAGTGCACGACCTGCGGCGAGCCCGTGTTCAGGCTGGAAGCATTGGAGAACACCGGGCGGTGTCCCCACTGCGACAGCGACGAGGTCGGCTTCCCGCTGGAAGTCGCGGCCGATCCGGAGGACGCAGCGAGAGCAAAGCGCCGCGTGAGGGCAAACACGGAAGCCCGGTTGTCGTGTCTGGAGGATTTGTCGCGCGACGGTTGGAGCCACTGTGACCGCAATGAGTTCGCCAGACAGCTCGACGATATAGAGGAAGACCCGGACGGTTGAGAGGTGGATTTGAGAGGTGAATTGGCCAGGACGCGACGCCGGCCTCGAAGCACGAGGAACCAGGGTGACCCGGAAGTGGGGACGCGGGGCAGATCCCGCTTGGGGGGCCTCCTGTTGAGCCTCCTTGTGCGCCGCACATCAACTGGCGTGGCGGACTGAGACCGGAGGGGAAGTACAGGAGGCCAGTCGCGGCCACACGGACTTGTGGAGGAATGTGGAGGAATGACAAAATGGGGCTTACGGGGAAGAGGGTTTGGCAGGTAGCCGCAGGAGACACGAACAGGGACTACGCGGACGTCTGTCTGGAATGGGACGTCATCCTCAACGGCCCCGGAGAAGAGGGTCCGTGGCCGACATGTCGGGAAGCCCTGCGGGGAGACTGGGGATTGACGAGGAAGATCTCCGACCTGAAGCGATTTGCCGAAGAGATCGCGGAGGGGGATGTTGTCGTCCTGCGGCTCGGGACGACGGATGTGCTTGGCGTCGGCGTTGCCGCGGGAGAGTACTTGTGGAGCCAGGAATTTGGCGACGTCGATGGCTGGGACCTAGCGCACGTCCGCCGTGTGAAGTGGGTCTGGAAGGCTAATGGCACGCCGCAGAGGTTCGACACGTACACCATGAAACTGGGCGATACGGTCCAATTGGCCGACTCGAAGCCTCTCTTTGGTTGGATTAGCACCTTGGACATCGCCGCCTCGGAATTCGCACGACCGATTGCCGATCTTCCCCAGGGATCCAGAGAAATCGACTGGAAAGAGATCTCCGAGTACCTCTTCGATCACGGCGTCGCCTCCAATTCGATCGAGCGCCTCGGAACTGAAATCCACGAGCTTGTTCGGATTTCACGTTGGTATCAGCGGACCAAGTCCCCGTCCGAACACGAGACCGTGGCGTATCTCGCGGTTCCCCTACTCCGCGCGTTGGGTTGGACGCCCCAGAAGATGGCCATCGAGTGGGCCAACGTGGACATCGCGCTGTTTCGTCAACTCCCTCGGGAGAACGGGAACCTGGAGGTGGTGGTCGAGGCGAAGAAGAAGGACAGGGCGTGCCTCACCGCTCGATCGCAGGCGAAAGCCTACGCCGAACAACCGGGACGCGAACGGTGCAATCGGTTGGTCGTGACGGACGGTCTTCGCTACGGGGTGTACCTCCGCCACGACGGCGGCTTTCGTGAAACCCCCGATGCCTACCTCAATCTCACCCGGATGCGGGACAGTTACCCCATCCTCGGGTGCGCAGGAGCCCGGGATGCGCTCCTGTTGCTGTCCACCGACTGGGCCCGGGTCTGAAAGCCAGGCGAGAAGCGTCGCGCACATGCCGCTGGTTGACCTCTGCGTGAAACACATGCTCCAGGGCCAGGAAGCCCTGGAGTTCGGCCCCGACTCGAACCTCCTGCTGCCCACCCCAGGCGGCCCCCTCGCCGAGTTCGCGGGCCGGGCCCAGGCGGTGCTGGGCGAGGGGGACGACGGGATCCTGGGGACGTACACTCCCATGGCGAGCCCCGGGCGGATCACCCTGGTGGCCGACCGGCAGCGGCAGTTCTTCTGGTCGCTCGTGTCCCTGCTGGCCCGACAGGGGACGCCAATCCTGCGGGACGACCTGTTGCCCATGGCCCAGTTGGTGGCGCTGGGCACCTACCACCACGAGTACTTCCACTTCTTCTGCGACGTCCAGCGCCGGCTGTTCCCGGGCTCGCGCCACGACCGGGACACCGAGGAGGCCCTGGCCACCGCCTACGGCCGGCTGAAGGTGGACGAGCAGCGGCGGGTGTGGCAGAGCAAGGTGGGGCGGTTGCCGGGCTTCGTGTTCCAACGGCTGGTGACGGAGCGGTTCCGGTACACGGCGCCCGGGTACCGGGACTGGCCCGCCTACGCCACCTGGGACGCCCTGTACGACGGGCTGGTCCGCTACCTCGACCCGCCCAACGCCGCGTTCCTGCGCGCGAGCGGGGTCGACCTGGACGGGATGCTCGGGGCGCAGCTCGAGCGGGTGTACCAGTGCCGGGTGACCGAGACGCTGGCGTGAGATCCTGCCGGTAGCCGGCGCGACCCCTGGGCGGCGCAGGCGCCTGCGCCGCCCCCCCAGGTCTTCGGTCGCCGGGGCGAGCGCGAGGGGGCGCGGGTCAGAGCTCTCCCGCGTCTCGAAGCACCCGCGACCAGACGTTCTCGCCCAACCGGAAGCCGGCCCGGTCCCGAAGCTCTTCGAGGCAGGGCCGGACCGCGTCGATGAACCGCCGCCTCTTGGCCTCGACCAACACACCGACGAGCCCGAGGTGGCGAATCCCAAGATGTCGGGCCGTTTCCCTCCCCAGGCGCTCATCCATCAGCAACAGCGCGTCCTCCACCTCCAACGCGAGGGCGATCGCTTCGCTTTCGCCCGCATCCAGCTCCTGCCGAAGGGCGCGAACGAGGTGTTCGTTTCGGACCGTGGCGCGCCGGATCCAGGACGCCTTCTCGATCTCGGCCGCCCCCGGCTGCCCGGCCCCGTCCAGAACCAGCTCCCGCCACACCGCCTCGGGAATCGTGACGGCGCCGAAGACGTGGCGGAGAAGATCGAGCTTGCCGATCACCGCCAGATTGAGGAGCGGCGACGAGTTGCTGACGGCGATCATGCCCGATCGAGCTCCGCCAGTGTCTCCAGGTCCTGTTCGTACTCCTCCACACCGTAGTGGACCGGAATGCCCCGCAGCCCGAGCATCTGCTGGAAGGACCACACCGTCATTCCCGAGAGCTCGCGGGCCTTCCCAAGAGACAGCTTGCCCTGCTCGTAGAGCACGACGGCGAGCTCTGCGACGAGCTCCTGGGGCCTCATCCTGGTTGCGTGAAGTACCTCCAGGGGGATTTCGAGCGAGGCCGTGGCGGGCATGAGCAACCTCCGGAAGAAGGACGAGCGTGCGCCAGCGCGTACGCCATTGTAGCAGGACGCTCTTGCCGGCGCGACGCGACGCCGTCGGCTGCGAGGCCTCCGCAGCCCTTGGCCAGGCCGCGGTGGGCCCGGGCGGCTTCCGAGTCCTCGTCCGAGTCGTCTGCGGACCCTGCGCCCGCCGCCACGTGGGTGGGCAAGGGGCTCCTGCCGCAGCCGTGTCCGCCAGCGCCCGAGGGCGTCAGCCCCCAGCGCCGCCCTTCACGGCGCCGGTACCCCGGCGGTGGGGAGGAGCAGCGAGTGCGGCCGGCGAGCCCAGGCGTTGCGGGCTGGCCGGGCGCCGCGTAGACTCGACCCCGGGGCGGCACGATCAGCGAGGCGCGCGATGCACCAGGCAACGATTGAGTACGGCGACGACGTCCTGTTCAGCGTCGGGATGTCGCAGAGCGAGTTCAACGACGAGGTCCGGTTCCTGCTGGCGGCCAAGCTCTACGAGCTCGGGAAGCTCACCTCGGGGCAGGCGGCCCGGCTGTGCGGCAAGGCGCGGGTGGACTTCTTGCTGTCGCTCCCTCGGGCCGGGGGGGCGGTGAGCAACCTCCGCGCCGAGGATGCGGCCGACGAGACCGAGTTCCTGCGGCATGGCTGAGCTGGTCGTCATCAACACGGGCCCCCTGATCACCCTGGCCCGCATCGACGCCCTCGAAGTCGTGGGGCAGCTTCCCTACGAGTTCCTTTGCCCTCCCGAGGTCCGTGCAGAGCTGGACGCGGATGTCGCCCACGGCTACCCGGCCGTCGCCCCCCCGTGGTTGCGCGTCTGCCCCCCGTCGCAGGTGCCCCCCTTGGCGCTGTCCAGCCTGGACAGCGGCGAGGCTGCGGTGATCCAGGTGGCGCTCGACCGAGGCATCCAGCGGGTCTGTATCGACGAGTGGAAAGGCCGAAAGGCAGCGCTCGCCGTAGGCCTGAGGGTATTCGGCGTGCTCGGTCTTCTGGGCCGCGCGAAAGCCGTGGGACTCATCCCGGCGATCCGACCGTGGCTCGACCGGGCTGTCCAGCAGGGGATCCGCTACCACCCCACCTTGGTCCAACGGGTCCTCGACGCTTCGGGCGAGTAGGCCGCCGCGTCGGCCCCGGGCCTGGTGGCCTCTACCGCGCCCGCACGGTCCGTGATCTCGCGGCGCCGTGTCCCTCTCGGCACCGCAGCGCGCCGGGGCTCGGATGCCTTCGCGATCGCGCTCTGCTCCAAGCAGTCCCGGACACCCCTGGCGGCGTCTCCCCCCACCCCCACTACTGGCCGAGGTCGAGCGCCGCCCGCACCCCGATGGCCTCCAGACCCGCGGCCTCCAGATCCTCGTCCAGGTCGGCTTCGGACCCTGCGCACGCCGCCGCGTAGGCTGCAATCTCTTCCCGCAGCCGGGTCCGCCGGCGCTCCTGGAGCCACTCGGCCAGCGCCTCCCGCGCGAGGGAGCTCGCCGACCGGCCGGCGCGCTCGGCCTCGTCGCGCAGTTGGTCCCGGAGCTTCGCGGGCAACGGCAGGTGGAAGTCCGTTCTGCCGGTGGTCTTCATGGCACACCTCCTCCCATGTTTCTATGCCATCCGTCGGGGGCCGGTCGAAGCAGCTGGCGAAGGCGGCCTTCGACTTCGGCCAGAGCCGCCTCGGCGACGCGCTCGCTACCCTGGAGGCCGCGGTCGGCGTCATGTCCGAAGTGGTCGATAGTGCCCTGGAGCACCTGGACGAGCAGTCAGCCGACTGACGACCTCGTCTTGGGGGGGAGCGGCGTTCGATCGACGCCGCTGACGTAATACGTAAGGCCTTCGATATGCTGAGCCTCGTACGCCGGATGGAAGGAGGCTCCCGTGGAACTGGTGACCATCTCCCCCAAGTACCAGGTCGTGATCCCCAAGAACATCCGCGAGCACCTGGGGCTGTCGCCCGGCCAGAAGGTCCAGGCCCTCGCCTACGGTGACCGCATCGAGTTGATCCCGGTGCGCCCTCCGGCCGAGCTCAGGGGGTTCCTGCGGGGCATCGACACGGCGATTGAGCGGGAGGAGGACCGGACGTGAACGTGGTGGATTCGTCCGCGTGGCTCGAGTACTTCGCCGACGGGCCCAACGCGGGGGAGTTCGCTAGACCGATCGAGGACACGGCCCGGCTGGTCGTTCCGACCGTGACGCTGTACGAGGTGTACAAGCGCGTCTTGCAGCAGCGGAGCGAGGCCGAGGCGCTCCAGGCGATCGCCGTGATGCAGCAGGGGAGGCTGGTCGGCCTGGATGCCGGACTGGCGGTCGAGGCCGCGAAGCTGAGCTGCACCCTGGGCCTGCCCATGGCGGATTCCCTCATCCTGGCCGCCGCCCGTTCCTGTGGTGCGACCCTGTGGACCCAGGACGGTTACTTCGAGGGGTTGCCCGGAGTCGAATACCGACGGGTCGCCCCCCGGTCCTGAATCACCCCCGGCGGGCCCCTCAGGGGTCGGCGGCGCGGCGGGCAGTGAGGAACCGGTAGGCGCGCTCGAGCTCGGGGAAGTACTGCTTCACGTCGCCGTAGATCCGCCGCGCGGCTGCCTCGTCGTAGATGTGGGAGGTCTCGTTGCGGTCCCGCAGCATCTGCAGCCAGGCCGTCTCGTCTTCGAGCCAGCCCGCCTGATACGCGGCCCGCAGCGCTTCGCGGGGCGTCCGTGC
>JBBIIA010000127.1:0-12852 GCA_037446775.1 Deltaproteobacteria bacterium | reverse complement strand
GTCTTCAGCTGCCCGCCGCCAGCCCCGGCCGCCTCGGTCCTGGGCTTCGGCTCAGGTCTAAAGCGCGAGCCGGGAGTAACGAGAGCGGGACGCGCGGGGAGAAAGGGATGGGGGCAGATCACCGACAGGAGGACTACGAGGCCGCGGCTGCGGCAGGGGCGCTGGCGCGGCTTTGTTCGCGCCCGGGGCTTGCCGAGCCGACTTGGGGGCGCCCGTGCCTAAGCTGTAGGCCGTCAGACAATCCGGGGTTGTACCACGGGGCCGACCGTGGTAGCTTGCTGCGCCTGCGACGAAAAGGGGGCGCTGCGCGATCCCTTTTTGAATAAAAGCCCAAAGGAGGCACGAAGAAGACATGGTACAGGACCGCATGACGACCCCCCTCGAGGACGACCAGATGGACTTCGCCCGCTTGCTCGAAGAGAGCATCGGCGGGCACGACGAAGGCACGGTGGCCCACGGGAAGGTCATCCAGCTGACCAACGACTACGCCGTCGTTGACATCGGCTACAAGAGCGAGGGGATCGTGCCCCTGGCCGAGTTTCGGGGCGAGGACGGCAAGGTCACCGTGCAGGTCGGCGACGAGATCGAGGTGCTCGTCGAGCACCTGGAGAACGACGACGGGATGGTGATGCTGTCCAAGGACAAGGCCGACAAGATCCGCATCTGGGACGCCATCAGCAAGGCGGCCGAGAGCGACGAGGTGGTCGAGGGCCGGATCGTGGCGCGCATCAAGGGCGGGTTGTCGGTCGACATCGGCGTACGGGCGTTCCTGCCCGGATCCCAGGTGGCCCTGCGGCCGGTGCGGCAGCTCGAGAAGCTCATCGGCGAGAAGTTCCAGTTCAAGATCATCAAGTTCAACCGCCGCCGCGGCAACATCGTGCTGTCCCGCCGGGTGCTCCTGGAGAAGGAGCGCGAGTTCCAGCGCAAGGACACCCTCAAGCGCCTCGAAGAGGGGGCGATCATCAAGGGGGTGGTCAAGAACATCACCGACTATGGCGCCTTCGTGGACCTGGGCGGGATCGACGGCCTCTTGCACATCACCGACATGAGCTGGGGCCGGGTGAATCACCCCTCCGAGGTCTTCGACATCGGCGACGAGGTGACGGTCAAGGTGCTCTCCTTCGACCCCGAGCGCGAGCGGGTGAGCCTGGGGTTGAAGCAGCTCCAGCCCGATCCGTGGACCATGGCCGAGGAGCGCTTCCCCATCGGCGCCAAGATCGACGGCAAGGTCGTCTCCATCACCGACTACGGCGCCTTCGTGGAGCTGGAGAAGGGGGTCGAGGGCCTGGTGCACATCTCCGAGATGAGCTGGACCAAGCGGGTCAACCACCCGAGCGAGAAGGTCTCCATCGGCGCGCCGGTGGAGGTGATGGTCCTCAACCTCGACACCCACCGCAAGCGCATCTCCCTGGGGATGAAGCAGTGCCAGCCCAACCCCTGGGACTTCCTGGAGAGCCGCTACCCCCCCGGGGCGGTGGTGCGGGGCCGGGTGCGCAACATCACCGACTTCGGCATCTTCCTCGGGGTCGAGGAAGGGATCGACGGCTTGATCCACGTCAGCGACATCTCCTGGACCAAGCGGGTCACCCATCCCTCGAGCCTGTACCAGGTGGGGGACGAGGTGGAGGCGGTGGTGCTCCAGATCGACAAGGGTCACGAGCGCTTCAGCCTCGGGATCAAGCAGCTCACCCCGGACCCGTGGGCGACCATCCACACCCGGTACCGGGTGGGGTCGATCGTCACCGGCATGGTGAGCAACATCACCGACTTCGGCATCTTCGTGGAGCTGGAGCCGGGAATCGAAGGCCTGGTGCACGTCAGCGAGGTCGCCACCGAGCGGGTGGAGGACATCTCCGCGGTGGTGCAGGTGGGCCAGGGCATCACCGCCGAGGTCCTCAACATCGACCAGGAAGAGCGCAAGATCTCCCTCTCCATGAAGGCCGTGGAGGACGCGGACGTGCTCGCGGCCAAGATGGCGATGGCCGAGAAGAACCGGGAGGTCGCCGCCCAATCCGCCTCGACCCTGCTGGGGGAGAAGCTCTTGATGGCTCGCAAGGCCAAGGATGGGTCGGAGGCCTAGTGCCCCAGCGCCCGACGGCATGACCGCGAGGAGCCGGAGCCCCGGGAGGGTTCCGGCTCCTCGCGTTTTCGGGCCCCGGCGAAGGCCCGGACCCGGGAGGGAAGGGGATGGCGATGCGGAGAGTGCTGTGGGGGATGGGGATTGCGGTCGCCCTGGGGGCGGGTCTCGCCCTGGCCCTGGCCCTGGTGTCCCTGGGGGGGCCGGCGGAGGGCGTCGCGGGCGGCGAACGGGTGGGGGTGGTGGAGGTCCGGGGCTTCATCGCCGACCCGCGGCCCGCGGTGGACGCCTTGCGGGCCTTCCGGGAGGATCCGGAGGTGAAGGCCGTGGTGCTGCGGGTGGAGACCCCCGGCGGCGGCGTCTCCCCCTCCCAGGAGATCCACGACGAGGTCCGCCGCACCGTCGCCGAGAAGCCCGTGGTCGCGTCCTTCGGGGCGCTGGCCGCCTCCGGGGGCTACTACCTCTCCGCCCCTGCCACCCGGATCTACGCGAACCCCGGCACCGCTACCGGCTCCATCGGGGTGATCCTCCAGTTCCAGGAGATCCACCTGCTCTTCGACCGCTTCGGCTTGCGGGGGCGGGTGGTCAAGAGCGGCCCCCTCAAGGACGCCGGCTCCCCCTTGCGGGAGATGACCGAGGAGGACCGGGCGGCCTTCCAGTCCCTCATCGACGACCTCTTCGCCCAGTTCGTGGAGGCGGTGGCCGAGGGGCGGGGCCTGGAGCGGGCGGCGGTGCTCGCCCTGGCCGATGGGCGGGTGTACTCGGGGCGCCAGGCCAAGGAGCTCAAGCTGGTGGACGAGCTGGGGGGCTTTTGGGACGCCGTGGGGGCGGCCTGGGAGCTGGCCGGGCTGGAAGGCAAGCCCCGGGTGGAGTACCGCCGCCGGCGGGCCCGGAGCGCCCTGCGCTGGTTCCTTGGGGAGGACGCAGACGCCTGGGCCCCCCTGGAGGCGGCCGGGGCGCCCTTCCCCCGCTACGCCATGCCCGCCTGGTAGGGGGCCGGGGAGCCCTGGAGCGGAGCCGTGCGCCGCTTCCACCGAAGGGAGGACGGGGGACGAACCGGGTGGCAAAAGCGTTTGAACCCCCCGTTTGGCATCGGCTACCATACAGTACCCTGCCACCCCGGGGGTGACGAGGAGCAGCGTGGACCGAAAACACAACGCGTGGGCCCACGCCGTCGCTTGGGTGGTGGCGTTTCTGGCCCTGGCCCGGCCCGACCTCCTGTGGTCGTCGGTGCCGCCGAGGTTTGGGGAGGACGGGCTCCAAGGATACCTGGAGAGCTTCGCCGTCCCCGTCACCCCGGGGGTGGAGGAGGCCGTCGGGGCCGACCGCCTCCTCGGGCGGTTGTACGAGCTGCGGGGGTACCAGCGCACGGCGGGCCAGTTGGCCCGGGGGGAGAACTTGGGGCAGGTGCTGCGGCGCGCCGGGGTGGAACCGGCGGCGTCCGCCTCGTTTACCCAGGCGCTGCGGCCGGTCTTCGATCCGCGCAAGGCGAAGCCCGGTGACCGCTACGAGCTCCTGGTGTGTCCCGAGGGGCGCCTCGAGGAGTTCTCCTACCGCCGCAGCCCCCTGGAGGTGTACCGGGCGTGCGCCGAGGGGGATGGCTGGCAGGTGGAGCGGGTGGCGGTGCCGGTGGAGCGGCGGGAGGTGGCCCTGGCCGGCCAGGTCTCCGGGTCCTTGTACGAATCGTTCCTCGCCGCCGGCGCCGACCCCGATCTGGTCATGGCCTTCGTCGAGTTGTTCAGCTGGGACGTGGACTTCAACCGCGACACCCAGCCCGGGGACGAGTTTCGGGCGGTGTACGAAGAGCTGTACGTGGAGGACGAGCCGGCGGGCAACGGGCGCATCCTCGCGGCCCAGTACCAGGGCACCCGGGGGGTCACCACCGCCCTGTACTACCGCTCGGGGCGGGTGGAGGGGTACTTCGACCAGAAGGGCGAGAGCGTGCGCAAGTCCTTCCTGCGCTCGCCGCTCAAGCTGTTTCGCATCTCCAGCCGGTTCAGCCGGGCCCGGCTCCACCCGGTGCTCAACATCGTGCGACCCCACCTCGGGGTGGACTACGCCGCGCCCGCCGGGACCCCGGTGCACGCCGTGGCGGACGCCCGGGTTTTGGACGTGGGGTGGCGGGGCCAGGGGGGCAAGACCGTGGTGCTCTCCCACGCCCGGGGCTACGAGACCACCTACATCCACTTGAGCCGATACGCCGCCGGGCTTGCTAAGGGCGACCGGGTGCGCCAGGGGCAGGTGATCGGGTATGTGGGGAGCACCGGGCTCTCCACCGGGCCCCACCTGGACTTTCGGGTGAAGAAGAACGGGGTGTGGGTCGACCCGTTGAAGGAGAAGTACGTGGCCGGCGACCCGATCCCCGAGGCGGAGCGCGGGGCGTACCGGGAAGCCCTCCAGCGGTGGACGAGCCGCCTCGCGGCCCTGGCCCCGGGGCTCCGGGTGGCCCAGGGCCCCAAACCGTGAGGGCGGTGGTGCAGCGGGTGAGCCGCGCCGCCGTCACCGTGGGAGACGAGGTGGTGGGGGCCATCGGGCGGGGGCTCGCGGTGCTGGTGGGGGTGGAGGCCTGGGACAGCGAGGCGGACGTAGCGTACGTGGCGGACAAGGTGGTGGGGCTGCGGGTCTTCGAGGACGGCCAGGGCAAGCTCAACCGGGGCCTCGCCGAGGTGGGGGGCTCGGCCCTGGTGGTCAGCCAGTTCACCCTGCTCGGCGACTGCCGCCAGGGGCGACGGCCCTCCTTCACCGGCGCGGCTCCCCCCGAGGTGGCCGAGGCCCTGTACGGCGCCGTGCTGCAACGGATCGCGGGGGCGGGCATCCCGGTGGCGGCGGGGCGATTTCGGGCCGAGATGGCGGTCGAACTCGTCAACGAGGGGCCGGTCACCCTGCTCCTCGACTCCCGCCGGGCGTTTTAGGGGGCTGGCGCGGTGATCCCCGGGGTGCTCTCCGACACCCACCTCCTGGAGTTCGTCGGGGTGGGATCGTGACCGGGGCCGGGACCCTGTGGGCTCCCTGGCGCATGGAGTACATCCTCGGCCCCAAGGCCGGGGAGTGTGTCTTTTGTGCCGCGGCCAGCCCGGGAGCCGACCGGGAGCGCCTGGTCCTGTGTCGGGGGGACACTGCCCTCGCGGTCTTGAACCGGTACCCGTATGTGGCGGGGCACTTCCTGGTGCTGCCGCGGCGGCACGTCGCGGCCCTGGAGGAGTTGACCGCCGAGGAGGCGGCGGAGCTGTGGGCGCTTCTGGTGCGGGTCAAGGGCGCCGTGGAGCGGCTGATGCGGCCCCAGGGGTATAACATCGGGTTTAACCTGGGGGCTGCGGCGGGGGCGGGGATCGCCGACCACCTGCACCTGCACGGGGTACCGCGGTGGGTGGGGGACACCAACTTCATGCCGCTCCTGGGGGGGACGGTGGTGATTCCGCAGCACCTGACTGACACGTACGACGCCCTCGTGCCCCTCCTGGGCGGCGGCGTCGGCGGGTCCCCGGCGAGGGAGTAGGGCGATGCTGGCCTTCATTCGCAAGATCCTGTTCTCGGTCATGCTCGGGGCGCTGGTGGTCTTTGCCTACCAGAACCTGGAAGCCCTGAGCACCCCGGTCCACTTCCGCTTCGACCTGTACTTCGCGGGGTGGCAGTTCGCCGCCCCGGAGCTGCCGGTGGTCTTTCTCCTGGTGGTGTGTTTCCTCGCGGGCCTGCTCTCCGCGGGCTTCCAAGCGGTGTACGAGAGGTTCGTCCGGGGCGCCGATCTGCGCCGCCGCGACAAGCGCATTCGGGAGCTGGAGAAGGAGGTAGTGGCGCTCAAGTCCCAGGTGCCGGCGGCCCCGACCGAGGCGCCCGCCGAGGCGGTGCTGGAGCTGGAGGCGCCGGCGGCCCAGTCGGCCCCGCCGTCGGCGCCGCGGCGCCGGTGGGGCACCAAGCCTGCCACGCCCCCGGCGGAGCCCCCGACGCTGTGAGCGAGTGGCGAGTGGCGAGTGGCTTCGTTCGTCACGCCTTGCTGTCTGCATCCAGCGTCCCGACGTCCCGACGTCCCGACGTCAACCCGTGCCTCGACGGTTTGAGGCGGAATCCTGGCTAGCCCTTGTCCGAGGCGACGACCCCGATGGCTCCCACGACTCCAGAACACGCTCCCGCCCGGGCGGCTCCCGCCAAGCTCACCCCCATGATGCGCCAGTACCTGGAGCTCAAACAGGCTCACGGGGACGCCATCCTCTTGTTCCGGCTCGGGGACTTCTACGAGATGTTCTTCGAGGACGCCGAGGTCGCCTCCCGGGTCCTGGAGATCACCCTCACCAGCCGCGACAAGGGGGACGAGGCGGTGCCCATGTGCGGGGTGCCGTGGCACGCGGCCCGGGGGTACATCCAGCGGCTGGTGGAGGCGGGCCACAAGGTGGCGGTGAGCGAGCAGGTCGAGGATCCCCGGCAGGCGGTGGGGCTGGTGCGCCGGGAGGTGGTCCAGGTGGTCACCCCGGGACTCGTCACCGACACCGAGATGCTCGACGCCCGCTCGGCCCAGTACCTGGTGGCGGTGGCGCCGGCCCGTCGCTCGGTGGGGTTTGCCTACGCCGATATCACCACCGGGGAGTTTCGGGTCGGCGAGGCGCCCTCCTGGGAGGCCCTGGGGGATGAGCTGGCCCGGCTGGAGCCCCGGGAGGTGCTGGTACCCCAGGGCCTGGCGGGGGAGGTGCCCTCCGGGGCGCTACCCCGGGGGGTTCCGGCCACGCCCTTCGACGACCGCTGGTTCGACCGCCGCCGGGCCCGCGCCAGCCTCCTGGCCCATCTGGAGGTGGCCGACCTGGCGGGCTTTGGGGTCGACGACGCCCCGGAGGGGGTCCGAGCCGCGGGGGCGCTCCTGGCGTACGTCGAGGCCCACTGCCGGGGCGGCCTGGCCACCCTCAAGCGCCTCCTCGTCCACGCCAGCGGCGGGGCCCTGGCCCTGGACGAGGCGACCAAACGAAACCTCGAGCTCTTCGCGACCCTGATCGGGGGCCGACGGGAGGGGTCGCTCCTGCACCTCATGGACCGGTCCCGCACCGCCATGGGGGGACGCCTGATGCGGGAGTGGCTCGGGTTCCCGCTCCTGGACCCGGCCGCCGCCGACGCCCGCCTGGAGGTCGTCGGGGAGTTGGTGCGCCGGGGGGAGACCCGCCGCCGGGTTCGCGACCTCCTGCGGTCGGTGCACGACCTGGGGCGGCTGGCGGGCAAGGTGGCCATGGCCACCGCCAACGCCCGGGACCTGGTGGCCCTGCGCCGCTCCCTGGAGCTGGTGCCCGAGCTCGCCGCCCTCGTCCACGGGGCCGAGGCGGAGCTCCTGCGGGCCCTGGCGGGGCGGCTTGACCCGGTAGCCGAGGCCGTCGAGCTGTTGGCCCGGGCCCTGGCCGAGGCGCCGCCGGCGGTCCTCACCGAAGGGGGGCTCCTCAAGGACGGCTTCGACCCCGAGGTGGACGAGCTGCGGGAGATCCAGCGGGACGGCCGGGGCTGGATCGCCCGGCTCCAGGCCCGGGAGCGCGAGCGCACCGGCGTCGGTTCCCTCAAGGTTGGCTTCAACAAGGTCTTCGGGTACTTCATCGAAATCACCCGGGCCAACCAGGCCCTGGTGCCGACGGATTATGAGCGCCGCCAGACGCTCGCCAACGCGGAGCGCTTCGTCACCCCCGAACTCAAGGAGATGGAGGCCAAGGTCCTCGGCGCCGAGGACCGGGCCCGGGCCCTGGAGTACGACCGGTTCCTGGCGGTGCGCCGGGAGGTGGGGCGACACGTGGACCGTCTGTGGCATACGGCGGGGGCGGTGGCCGAGGTGGACGTGCTGGCGGGGCTCGCCGAGCTGGCGGTGGAGCGGGGGTACGTGCGGCCCCGGGTCCACCGGGGCTTCGACCTCGACATCCGGGGGGGACGCCACCCGGTGGTGGAGGCGAGCCTTCAGGGGGAGCGCTTCGTGCCCAACGACGTGCGCCTGGACGAGGAGAGTCGGCTCCTGATCATCACCGGGCCCAACATGGCGGGCAAATCCACGATCTTGAGGCAGGTGGCCCTGATCGCCCTGATGGCCCAAATGGGGTCCTTCGTCCCCGCCGAGAGCGCCTCGGTGGGCCTGGTGGATCGCATCTTCACCCGGGTGGGTGCCTCGGACGACCTCGCCCGGGGCCGCTCCACCTTCATGGTGGAGATGGCGGAGACCGCCAACATCCTCCACCACGCCACCGAGCGCAGCCTCTTGATCCTGGACGAGATCGGCCGGGGTACCTCGACCTTTGACGGCCTCTCCATCGCCTGGGCGGTGGCCGAGTTCATCCACGGCCTGGGGGCTCGCACCCTGTTTGCCACCCACTACCACGAGCTGACGGACCTGGCCCGCACCCTCAAACGGGTGGCGAACCACAACGTGGCGGTCAAGGAGTGGGACGGCCAGGTGATCTTCCTGCGCCGCCTCGTCGATGGGGGGGCGAGCCGGTCCTACGGCATCCAGGTGGCCAAACTGGCCGGCCTGCCGCCGCGGGTGGTGGCCCGGGCGCGGGAGGTGCTGGCCAACCTGGAGGCCGGCGAGCTCGACGACGCGGGGCAGCCCCGCCTGGCGCTCTCCCAGCGCCTGCGGGCCGAGCTGCCGGGCCGCCAGTTGGACCTGTTTGCCACCGCCGCCGATCGCCGACGGGACCGGCTCGCCCGGGAGCTGGCGAGCCAGGAGGTGGAGAGCATGACCCCCGTGGAGGCCCTGGTGCGCCTGGGGGAGCTCCGGGACCGGGCCCGGTCCCTGGAGGGTGACCCCGGGGTGAGGTGAGGAGGCGGCGATGAGGCGTGAGGTAGGCGGCTTGGGCCGGGTGCTCTGGGTCCTAGCCGTGTGGTTGGGGGCGGCTTCCCTCGGGGAGGCGGCGCCCCCCGTGGCCGAGGTGCTCCAGGGGTACCTGGCGGAGCGCCGGGGCGACCCGGAGGGGGCCCTGGGTGCCTTTCGGGAGGCGTTGGCGGCGGACCCCGACTCCGCGACCCTGCGGGTCGAGACGGCTCGCCTGCTGGCTGGGCGCAAGCGGTTTGGCGAGGCCCTGGGTTTGGTGGAGGAGGGGTTGGCGAGGGGGCGGGAGACCGGGCAGCTCCGGCTCCTGGAGACCCGCCTGCTGGAGGCCGTGGGGCGACGAGCGGAAGCCGCCAAGGCGGCCTCCCGGGCGGCCGAGCTGGGGGCCGGGGAGGAGGCCCACGTCCTGGCGGTGCGATTTTTGGTCGAGCTCGACCGCTACGACGAGGCCCTGGGGGCGGTGGGCCGGTGGGCCGAGGCCCACCCGGCGAGCGCCGAGCCCCACCTCACCCGGGGGCGCCTCCTGGAGGCCCGGGGGGACCGGGCGGGCGCTCGGCAGGCCGTGGTTCGGGCCCTGGATCTGGACCCCAACCACCGGCTCGGCCTGCGGGCCCTGGCCGGCTTCGAGGATGAGGCGGGCAATCTCGCCACCGCCGAGGCCCTGTACCGCCGGGTCATCGACGCCAATCCCCACGACGTGGACGCGCGCTTTCGCCTGGGCCAGGTGCTCCTGCGCCAGGGGCGCGACGAGGAGGCCCTGGGGGCGTTGGCGGAGGCCGAGCGGTGGGGGGCGGGCGACCCCTCGGTGCGCTTCCGGCTCGGCATGCTGCTCTTGCAGGCCGACCGACCCGAGGATGCCGAAGCGGTGTTTCGCGCGGCCTTCGAGGCCCACCAGGGAGACCCCCGGGCCCGGTATCTCCTGGGGGTCAGCCAGTTGGCCCAGGAGAAGCACGAGGAGGCCCTGGCGACCCTCGGGGCGATCCCCGCGGGGGCCCCGGAGTACACCGATGCCCTGGTGCGGCGCGCCATCGCCCTCACCGGATTGGGGCGCAAGGCCGAGGCGCGGGCGCTCCTCGAGGATCGGATTCGTGGCTACCCGGACGACGAGGAGGTGCTCCTGGCCCTCGCCGGGCTCCTGGAAGACGCGGGGGACTACCGCGCCGCCGTGGATCTTTTGGAGGAGTACGTGGCCCGTCGCCCCACCGACCAGGCGCGGATGTACTTCACCCTCGGCGTTCTCCACGACAAGCTAAAGGACTGGGCCCGGAGTGCCGAGTATATGAAGCAGTCCCTGGAACGCGATCCCGATGACCCCCACGCGCTCAACTACCTCGGCTACACCTACGCCGAACAGGGGATCCAGCTGGAGGAGGCGGAGCGGCTGATCCTGCGGGCGCTGGAGCTCAAGCCCGGAGACGGTTTCATCACCGACAGCCTCGGGTGGGTGTACTTCAAGCAGGGGCGGTTTGCCGAGGCGGTCGCGACCCTGGAGAAGGCGTTGGTGGCGGCGCCCAACGATCCGGTGATCTGGGAGCACCTCGGGGACGCCCGCAGCCGGGCCGGCGATCGGGAGGGCGCCCGGGCTGCCTACGAGCGCACCCTCCAGCTTGCGCCCGACGGCGAGGCGGCGCGGCGCAAGCTCGAGGGGCTCCGGTGACGGTGCGGGGGCTGTCCCTAGCGGTGGGGCTCCTGGCGGCGCTCGGGTGCGCCCCCCGCGCTCGCCTGGGGGAGGTGCCGTGGGTGCCCGCCGACCCGGCCCCCCTGGTGGCTCTGCTAGAAGCCTACAACCGGGGCCCCGAGGGGGTGCGGGTGGCCGGGCGGCTCCGGGGTGCCGGGTGGGGGAGCGCCGACTTCGGTGGGCGGGTGCGGGCGGGGGCCGGCGCGCGGCTCGACGCCGTGGCCGGGCCCTTCTCGACCCCGCTCTTCGCCCTGGCGTGCCGCCACGGGGAGGGGTGCCTGCTGTACCTGCCCTCGCGGCGGACGGTGTACGGGCTCGGGGGCGAGGAGTCGGACCGGTGGTTCGACGCCCTCTTGCGGGGCCGGGTGCCGGAGCTCGGGCCGGCGGCCGAGGCGCGCCGCTTCGCGGACGGCCGACAGGTGCTGCGGCTGGCGGGGGTCGGCGCCTGGGAGCAGGAGGTGGAGTTTGGCGCCGGCGGGACGGTGCCCACCCGGGCGACCTGGCGCCAGGACGGGCGGCTCGCGGCCGAGGTGAGCTACGCCGGGCACTTCCCGGTGGGCGGCCACCCCTTCCCGGCCGCGGTGGGGGTGCGGTTTGCCGAGGGTGACGCCAGCTACCGGCTGGAGTTTCACACGGTAGCGCTGGAACGGGACCGGGATGACAGCTTGTTTGCCCTCGCCGTCCCCCTGGGGACGGCCTTTGAGCCCCTGCGAGGACTGACCACGTGGCACGAGACGGGGATTCCACTGCTACTACCCAAACCGGGCCGGTGAACCCGGCCGGGGAGGCGGACCCGCTGGGGTTGATGGGGCGCCGGGACTTCACCCTCCTCGTGGTGGATGACTCGGCGGGGTTGCGCCAAGAGGTGCTGCGCCTGGTGGCGCGGCTCGAGGTCTTTGCGACCGTCCGCGAGGCGGAAAACGGCGTCGACGCCTACAAGAAGACCCTGGCCTCCCCCCCAGACCTCATCTTGTGTGACCTGGTGATGCCGTCGGTGGACGGCTTGAAGTTCCTCTCCCTGGTGCGCGCCCGGCCGGACCTGCGGGACATCCCGGTGGTGCTCCTTACCGGCAAGACCGACGTGGAGACCAAGATCCGCGGGCTCGAGCTGGGGGCCTCGGACTACGTCACCAAGCCCTTTGACGGGGGAGAGCTCCTCGCCCGCATCAAGGTCCAGCTCAAGATCAAGGCGCTCCAGGACGCCCTGCGCCGCTCCAACGAACAGCTCCACGAGCTGTCCATGGTCGACCCCCTGACCGGGCTCTACAACCGACGCGCCTTCATGCGCTCCCTGGCGACCGAGTTCGAGCGGACCGAGCGCTACGGGGTCCAGCTCTCCTTCCTGATGCTCGACATCGACCACTTCAAGCGCCTCAACGACACCTTCGGCCACCAGGCCGGGGACGACGTGTTGCGGGGCATGGGGGCGCTTCTGAAGCGGGAGCTGCGGACCACCGACATCCCCGGCCGCTACGGCGGGGAGGAGTTTTGCGCGCTGCTTCCCGAGACCCCGGTGGAGGGGGCCCGGGAGCTCGCCCAGCGCCTGCGCTGGACCGTGGAATCCACGGTCTTCCCCGCCCAGGGGCAGGAGATCCGCTTGACCGCGAGCATCGGGGTCTCCTCGTGCCCGAGCCGCGGGGTGTCGAGCGGGGAGGAGTTGATCCGGCTCGCCGACGAGGCCCTGTACGAGGCCAAGGGGGCGGGGCGCAACCGCGTGGTGGTGAGGGAACCATGACCTGCCCCGACTGCCGACACCCCAACGGGCCGGAGCGGAACTACTGCGGCGCCTGCGGCGCCCCCCTCACCCGCGCCTGCGATCGGTGCGGGTTTCGCAACGGCGTGGCCGACCGCTACTGCGGCGGGTGCGGCTCGGCCCTCGGCGAGGGGGCCCGGCCCCCGGTCGCCGAGGCGGCTCCCCGGCGCCCGGGCGCTCGCCCGCCGCCGCCCCCAGCCGGGGAGGACGGGGGGGCGGCCGACCCCCTGACCGCGGAGCTTCTGGCGGTCGCTGCCGAGGCCCAGCGGCAGCCGACCCCCGGGGAGACCGATCCCCGGGTCGAGCGCCTGAATGCCAGCGTCTCGTTCGACGTGCGCCTGGCGCAGGAGGACATCCGCGGCAGCCGCGCCTGGGCCCGAGCGCTGCGCCGCGCCGGGGTGCTGCGCAGCCGTGGCGTGCTGACGCTCGATGATCTTGAGCTCGAACAGGCGAGACTGGTCTCGCGGACTGCCTCCGCATCAGACGCCTGGGACCGGCTTCTCGAGTCAGAGCCAGCCCTGCCCTCGCGCGAGGCCGCGTCTGACCCCGTGCAAGTGGACGTCGCG
>JBBIIA010000126.1:0-13127 GCA_037446775.1 Deltaproteobacteria bacterium | reverse complement strand
TCGCGGGTCGGGGGGGAGGGGCGCGGGCTCGGCGCGCAGGGGCGGCGCGTCTTCGGGGGGCTCGGGGCGAGGGGCGGCCGGCTGGGGCTTTCGGGTCCGGGCCGCGGCGATCAGGCGGCGGGCCAGGCGGCGACGCGTCTTGCGGTCGGTGCCGCCCAGCAGCTCGATCCGCTCGAGCAGGGCCAGGGCCTCGCGCACGCTTCGCAGCTTGCCGGCGCGGAAGCAGTGCCTCAGGGGCGCCGTCAGCGCCTCGGTCAGGGCGTCGTCCACCGCCGCCAGGGCCGTGGCCGGCAGGAGCCCGCCGTAGTACCGCCGCCAGCCGGCGAGGGCCTCGTTTACGGCCCGCAGGGTCTGGTCGCTCGGCCCTTGCCCCCACCGGTCGCACAGCCCCCGGAGCTTGCGGCGGATCTTCTCGATCTTGTCCGCGTCGATGGCGAGGCTGGTGCCCTCGAACCGGATGCCCAGAAAGCCGAACCCCTCGGCCACGGCGGCCACCGGGCGGTCGCTGGCGTTGAGCCGCAGCGACAGCTCGTCGCGCAGATACCGGGCGGCCTTCTCGTGCACCTGCTCGGCCAGGGCGCGGGTGGGCGTGAGGATCACGTAGTCGTCCGAGTACCGCACCAGCCCGACCTCTGGCCCAAGCCCGGTCACGAAGTGGTCGAAGGGGTCGAGGTAGAAGTTGGCGATCAGGGGCGACACCACGCCCCCCTGGCCGACCCCCGAGTACACATCGCGCCAGCGGCCGTGGGGGTCCACCGTGCCCATCTTCAGCCACAGCTCCACCAAGCGCACCACCGCGGGGTCGCCCAGGGCCTCGCCCAGGCGGCGAAGGAGCAGCGCGTGGTCGAGCGACCCGAAGAAGTCGTCGATGTCGGCCGCAGCCACCCAAGCGCACTTGCGGTTGCCTACGTAGTCGAGCACCCGGCGCACGGCCTTTTGGGGCCCCTTGTCGGGGCGGTAGCCGTAGCTCGCGTTCGAGAACCGACGGTCGAGCCGGGGCTCGAGCACCCGCCGGACCGCCTCCTGCGCCACCTTGTCGCGCACCGTCGGCAGGCCCAGCACGCGCCGCTCGCGGGGCTTGCCCGGCTTGGGCACCGTGACCCGCAACAGCGGCTCGGGGCAGTAGGTCTGGGCCGTCAGCTCGCGGCCGAGCGCGACCAAGTGGTCGTCTGCGCGCTTGGCGAAGTCTTCGGTGCCGACCCGGTCGAGCCCGCCGCCAGACCCTTTGCCGCGCACCCGCAGCCAGGCCTGGCGAAGGTTCTCGGGGTCGGCGATGCGCGAGAGGAGCGGATAGCTGGTCTTCATGCCCTGACAGACGCGCCGGGGGCCCGCCGTCGTGCACCTGACCCCCGGCTCGGGCCCGCCGGGGTTTGCGAAAGCCGTGCGCGGGTGCGACACGACAAAGAAATAGCAACGGTGACAACCACTTGCCCCGGTTTCTCGTGGCGGGTGCCGGTCGCGCCGGGGCGCCGCGATGTCGCAAACCCGGGTCTCGGGCACCGAGGCGCCGCCGGCTTGCGAAGATCTGACGCGGCGCGGTCGCAAGGGTGTCGGGGGGCGTTTTGGAACACGCCGAAATCACGGAGCATTTTGGCCGCGGCGAGGCGCCTGAGCCCGCCGATTTCGCAAATGGGGGTGCCGGTCGGCGCGCCGCCGTCGGTTTGCGAAAACGCAACTTCAATTCTTACGGAGACTTGTGCCACCATTGAGGGGAAGTTCGCAGGTTTTCGCGCCGCACGGCGAGGGGGTTTGCGAACAGAAAGGAGGTTCGACGAGCAAGTGTGCGCTACAGCGGGGAAAACTGCGGATCGACACCGGGGGCTTTTGCCGCCCGGACCCGCGGAAACCCGCATGGTGATTGGTGTCGGGCCCGGGCCCCAAGTCCTATGGAATGGAAACGACAAAGATGCAACCTGCATCCATGCCTTTGCGTCCGTCGGGCCCGGGCCCCAAGTCCTATGGAATGGAAACGAGACAGAATTCCGGCCGGGCCAACGACCTTCATCTCGGTCGGGCCCGGGCCCCAAGTCCTATGGAATGGAAACTCGACGGTTCCAGAGTATCCTCTTCCTCCGTTTACCGTCGGGCCCGGGCTCTAAGTCCTATGGAATGAACTACGACAAGCGGGTCACGGGGCTCGGGTCGTCGCCCTAGACTCGTGACTCGGGTGACATCTACTCTCAGCCTTATTTCTACTGCGTATGTTGCGCTCGGGTCGTCGCCCTAGACTCGTGACTCGGGTGACCCGCAAGAAAGGAGCCGCTGCTTGCCCACACTCCTTCGCTTGCCGCTCGTCGCCCCCGCGGGAGGCACCGTAGATGCGGACCCCGGTATCGGGGGAAGCCACGTCCGTGCTGGTTTCTTGCGGATGGTCGAGCGGGTCAGCCCGGCATTAAGTGCGGAGTTCCATCGTGAGGACGCGGCGCAGGGGCTGCGGGCCTACACCCTGTCGGGCCTCCTCGATGCCGCGGGGCGACCCTGGCGGGGGGGGCTGGCGCCCGGCGACACGGGGGCACTCTTGGTCGGCTTGCTTACCGACGATCTGCGAGTTCGCCTCATGACAGCCAGCGAAGGGCCTGGCCTGTGGATGGAGGTCGGCGGGGTGCGGTTTGAAGCCGCAGGCCCGCCAGCGGTGGCGCGGGGTTCTTCGTGCTCTGCTCTCGCCCAGGTGGCCCAACGGTGCGGTGTGGGGGAGATCGGCTTCAAGTTCAGTTCTCCCACGACCTTTCGGGTGCCGGGACGAAGCCTCCTGTTTCCGCTCCCCTCCCTCGTGTTCGGGGGCCTGTGGGAGAAGTGGGCGGCCTTTGCCGACTGTCTACTGCCCGGCGGCTTGCAGCCCCGGGTCGGCGAGCCGCCGCCCGACTTCGATACGGCCTTGGACGTCTCGCGCTACGAGCTGCAGACAGTGAAGCTGACGTTTCGCAACGACGGGCGCGAGTTTCCGCAGCGGGCCTTTGTGGGCACATGCAGCTTCATGCCGGCGAAGGCCGGCAACCCGGAAGTGGCCGCCGCCGCGCGCGTCCTGGCCCTGTACGCAGAGTTTGCGGGCGTGGGTTCGAGCACGACCATGGGCCTAGGTCGGGTGGAGCGGATCGGCCTACGCCGAGGCCCCGGCCCGGGGGCGAAGACCTGTGGCGTCAAGCCGGCGCACCGAGGGCCTGCCGCCAGTTCGTGAAGGGCGACCCGGTGCACGATACCGGCCCGTTACGCCGTCTCTTCTGGTGTGTGGAGGCGGCGATGCACCTGGTGGTGGTCTACGACGTAAACACCAAGACCCGCGCTGGCCGACGTCGGCTGAGGCAGGTGGCGAAGTTGTGCCTGGGGTTCGGCGAGCGGGTGCAGAAATCGGTGTTTGAGTGCTGCCTGACCGAGCGCCAGGTGGCGGACCTCGTGACCCGTGCCGAGACGGTCATGGACCCCCGTCTTGACAACCTTCGGGTGTACCGCGTCAGTTCACCGGAGGGCCGACCTTGGCGGTTGTTGGGGAAGAGCACCTTAGTCGCTCCCCGCCCGCCGACGGTGGTGCTGTGACCACAGCCGGGGCCGACGGGGCGCGCGGCGGGCGGATCACGGGGCACGGGGCGTGGTGCGGGCCGGCTGGAGCAGTGCGGCGCGTGGTGCTGCGGCAAGCCGACCTGGACACGGTGGTGGCGGCCTATGTGCTCGGCGTGTCGCCCGACCACCCGGTCACCGCGGTTGCGGGCGAGGCATCCCCCGAAGATCTCGCCGACCCGGCCGTTTTGTGTCTGGAATGCGGGGGCGCCGGCCTTGCGGCCCGGGGAAACTTCGATCACCACGATCCCGCCCAACGGCTTCCCCCGGCTTGCGTCCAGGCACTGACCACGGCAGGCGGCGGAGACGGTGTCCTTCGAGCCCTGGTGACCTACGCGGCGGCGGTGGACGAGGGGAGGCCCCTGGCCACGCCGCGCCGGTGGCCCGACCTATCGAGTCTGATCTCCGGCGTACGCCTCGTCCGACCGGACCCGGTGGAGGCATTCCGGGAAGGCCTGGCGGTGGTGGGGGCCGTTTGCCGCGACGGACTGGACCCTTGCGGCCCCCTCCCGGAACGGCTCGAGTGGGCGGTGTACCGCGGGGCCAAGGAAGAGAACCGAGCGGCACTGGAACATGTGGTCTGCGGGGCGCTGCTGTTCTCTACCGCCCTCGGACGCCTGGCCGGCTACCTAGAGTCCCCTGCCCCCGGGGTCCACGGGGTCCTCCGCGGGTTCGGCTGTGAAATCGGTCTCGTTTCCTCTCCGCCGCTCGGGCCCGACGGCCGTCGCAAGTACAGCCTGGCCGCCCCAGTCCTTCGGGTCGACGGCTACCTCCCGGCACTCAATGTGCTGGAGCCCGGCTGGGGCGGTCCTTCCCACGGCACAATCGTGGGCAGCCCGTTCACCGGCAGCCACCTGACACCGGACCAAGTGATCCGGATCGTGGTCGACGACAGGTGGTTCTTGCGTCCGCCGGGCGCCGGCTCGCGCCGCTTGCGCTTTCGCCCCACCTGACGAATTCCCCGCCCTCGCCCAGTCGAGATCATCCTCCGTAGGGCCACGCCGCGGCATTCCCCTTCCTCTGGGGGGGCCGTGCCGACCCTCCGGTCGCCCGTGTGCGGCGGTCAAAACAGGCGTCCTCCGAGGTACCCACCCCCTCGCCTTTGGCCCTGCCGCCAAGGCCCGACACCAACCGCGCACAAAGCGAGTCGTCCGCAGAATCCCGGGGGAGTGGGCGAGAGCTGCGACTGCCGGCCCCCAAGAATTCGATGAAAAAAAAGACGAAGAACTGCACGAACTGACGAAGGTCCACCGTCTTTACGGGCAGGGCCGACGACAACGCGAGAGTGGGACGAGAGGAGGAGGGTGATCATGGGCTTCGAGCACAGCAACCACTCCAGTCGGTGCGGTCTTCAGCCTTGGACTAGGGACAAATCGCTCGTCTGCGGCGAGAGGGTGCGGCCGGCCGCGGTTCGCCTGTACTCCGCGCTGGCGGCCGCTGCCTTGGCGGCGATGGGCTGCGCGGCGCCGCAACGGGCCACGGACCCGATCTCGCCGGCGCCGCCGCTCCACCGGGAGTTCACGGTGCGAGCCGCCGACCTCAAAGGGCGGACCTACGATCCCGGCACCGCCGAGACCCCGGCGGATCACGTGGCGGGCGCGGTGCTCGCCTGGGGCCTGGGCACGTCGGTCGGTTTCATCGAGGCGGGTGACGCGCTGGTCCGGGCCTACGACGAGGGCAAGCGGCTCGGCTGGCTGTGGGAACCTCGTACCTCTGGCGTCCTCCTGGGGCACGCCCTCCGTGCCTATCACGCGGGCGGCCGGGTCGACCTGCAAGACCCGGTGGCGCGTGCTCTCGCAGAGGAGTTGAGGGAGCAGCCCGGGCTCGTTCCCATGAACGTCCGGATTCTCGCGTTCTGGGCTACCGGCGAACAGGCCTTTGCCACTTCCGTCCCCCCCACCGTGAGGCTCGGCCTCACGAGAGGAGGCTCCCGATGATCCGCTTGACCAAACTCCTCGCCGCAACCTTGGTGTCCCTGTACCCCCTCTGGGCGGTGGCCGGGACGGTGGAACTCCAAGCCGACATCGGCCGCAACTGGGAGGCCATCGAGGCCCTGCGCGGCCAGAGCGCCGCCCTTGGCGACCGTTACCGAGAAGTGGCCGCGGTGGCACAGAAGAAGGTGGACGATGCCCGGGCGGCCCTGGGGTCTGCGCGCCTGGGTTCGGCCGGCCACGCCGAGGCTCGCACCAACCTGATCGAGGGCCTCGGCAAGCTCCATATGGCGCGCTTCGAGGCGTGGCGGGACCAGGCCCAGTTGCTGGACCGGATGATCGACCGGATTCTCACGGTCGAGGAACAGGTGGCCTCGATGGGCGAACGGGAGAAGCTCGCCGGCGCCCGGGGTGATGCCGCCCGTCGCAAGGAACTGCTCGAGGTGATCGACCGGGGCATCGAAGAACAGGCCCGGCGAGGCGACTTCGTCGAGGAGATCGCGGCGGCGAGCCCGGAGACGCGGGAAAGGATCCACACCTCGAGCCGATTCATGAAGGCGGCCTGGGGGCTGGCGCGGGACGCGTTGTCTTCCGGGGGGGGCAAGGGGGCCCAGGTGTGGGGCAAGAATGGGGCGATCGCGTTCAACTCAAGGGCCAGCTTCGAGACCATGCGGGCTCGTTACCGCTCCGGCCTGGCGCACGAGCGGGAAATCCTTGGCGCCATTCGGGCCTCGGCCGAACTGGTCAACGCATCGCTCCTGGGCGCCCTGATACACCGGACCACCGGCGACATCCTCGGTAGCCTCGGCTCGCTCGACCGGGACGACCCGCTCGGCCGGGGGGGGGACTGGTCCAACGTCCGGGAGATCACTCACGGGGTCGATGTCGACCTCTTCAACCAAGGGGAGGACTTCTGATGTCTCACCGTGCCGTTTGGATCTTGGTCGCCGCCCTGGGTCTGCCCGCCGTGACCTCCGCCGATGACCTGGCCCGGCGACGGACCGAGCACCACCTGGCCAGCTTGCGGGCCTGGTACGCCGGCGATCGAGGCGAGTACGCGTTTCACGACGGCGAACGTGACCGCCTCGACCTCTTGTTGGTGGCGGAGAAGGCGCGCGGCCAAGGGCTCGACTGGGTGGCCCGAGATTCTTTCGTGGTCCGCCGGGGCCTTTGGGAGAAGGCGCGGCGCGCGGCTGGCTCCTTCGTGCCGACGGGTTCGGCCACCGTCCACCTCGAGATGCTCCTCGAAGGGGCCGGGTTCTCGAGCCTGGGCGAGCACCGGCTCGTGGGCGTCCCGTTCCGGTACCTGGTCGAACCGGGCCCGCAGAAGGCCGAAGGAGGTGTGCGGTGAAGGCGTTGAGGAGCGTTGCGGCGAGCTTCCCTCGGCCCCGGGGCAGCACCCTCGCGTGGTTGGCCCTAGGGCTTGGCCTGAAGCTGAATCTGTTCGCCCTCTGGGCCAACCCTTGGGGCTACCTCGAGGGGGTGGCGATCCTGGTGCAAGCCCTGACGGCCGTGGGCGCGGCGGTAGGCGGTGCGGTTGCCGGTGGCTTTGGCTGGGTGGGGGACTACCTGGGGGTGTTCGCGCTTCCGCTCCTCGGCTGCATCGCATACTCGGCGTGGCACCTCGGGCGTTTCGTGGGCGCTGCGCTCCGGAACCAGCCCATCTCCCTCGACCCGGCCCGCGTGCTCCACGGGCGGGCGACCTTCGTGGGGGTAGATCTGGCCGGGCTCCTCGGTATGACCGGCACCCTGG
Source organism: Deltaproteobacteria bacterium (assembly GCA_037446775.1). Taxonomy (GTDB): domain Bacteria; phylum Desulfobacterota; class Deferrisomatia; order Deferrisomatales; family JACRMM01; genus JBBIIA01. Next base: position 5,891 of record JBBIIA010000126.1, on the reverse strand, counting down.
TCTATATCATCGCCGGGCTGGGGGTGCTCGCCACCAACATGATCTCGCTGGCGCAAGGGATCGGCGGCGGTGCGCCGGTGTCGGGTCAACTGGGGCCGATTCTCGAGGGGATGGCGGCCGCCTGCTCAACGATGGTCCCGGCATTGGGCACTACGGTCGCCGCCGTTGCCAGCGAGTGCCTGGTCGTCTGCCTGGAGCGTCTCGGTGCTCGGTGGCACGGTCCGGGTTGGACCGGGGAAGGGAGGTGACGGGTGGACTGGAAGCGCCTGGCCCGCCGGGCACGACGAATGGGGGAGGTGCAGTGGGCAATGCTTGCCTTCTTTCTGATCCTTGCCCTGTTCAACATCGCCCTCTACCCGTTGGTGGAAGGGGAGCGCAAGGAACCCCGACCACCGGCCCCCGCCGCGGAAGCGGGCGAGGTTTCACCGGCTGCCCCGCCGATTCGCCTGGAGTTTGCGGTCGCCGCCAATGGGCAGGTGTTCCACGGAGGCCGACTCGCTGGGCCGGCGGAGATCCGGACGATTTTTGCCGGCCTCTCCGGGCCCGCGGCGGTCGAACTGAACCTCGCCAGCCCGTCCCTGTTCGCGATCCTGCAGGAGTGCTCGAAACATGGCGTGGCGCCCGCTGTCCGGGCATCGCGCCCCTGAACCATCTGGGAGGCTTGCCATGAAATCGCTTCTCCTGACCGTCGCCCTGGGGCTGGTTGCCTTCGGGGTGTGGCAATCCTTCGGGCGGGGAGCCCCGCCGATCCGGCCGACCCTCCTCTCGCCGACGCCGGTCCCGCCTGGCGATCCGGTGTCGACCCCTCCTGCTGGCGGGGGACTGCTCCAGGGACTGGCGCCGGACGGGGCTCTGGGGCCGGCCGGCCGCCCGCCCAAAGCCGTGCCGGAGGCGCTCGTGACCCCCGATAACCACGGCAAGCCGCCGCCAAAGGCCTTTCCGTTTGCGACGCGGACCCGCCTGCCGGACGCTCGTGAGGTGGTGCCAGCCGCCCGGGCGCCGGTGGCCGTTGTCCCGCCCCTCCAGCCCGAACCAGAGGATTTATCGACCGAATCGGCCGCGCCAGCCGCTGCCCCCCTCCCGAGGGCGCCTTCTGACGCCGAGCTTCGCGCCGCCCAGGCACGGATCAGTCAGGTCATCGCCGACTTCGATGCATCGTTCCAGAGCCTCCGGGCCGGCGGGGGGCTCCAGTGAGGTCTCTTGGCGGCATCGCCGCGGGCCTCGCCTTGCTGGCCGCCCTGTTGATCGTGGCGTGGGCCTGGCTGCCGACGCCAGCCATGCCGAGACCTGAATCGGCCATTGAACCCGGGGAGGATGCTGTCCCCACGTTCACGCTCGCGGTCACAGTCGCGCAACCGGCCCCGGCCGACCCTGAACCTCCGAGACCCGCGCCCTCGCGTCGAGCGATCCCGCCTCTTCGCCAGGAACGCAGCCCGAAACCCGTTGCAGCATGGGCGGCGGTGACGCACCCCGACACCAGCTCGATCCCGGATTTGGAGGCGCCAGCCGACCAGGTCGACCAGGTTGTCTCGTTGCCGGCCTTGCCGCTTCCGGCGGTGGCCCCCGCACCCACCCCCGCGGTGCTCGACCGTGGAGCGGCGCTTCTTCGCGATCGGGAGGCGCGAGCCCTGCCGGCCATCTCCGGCGCGCTCGGCGCCCTCGGGTTCAACGGCTATCTCGCGTCGATGTTCGAAAGTGGTGGCCGGCTGGTGGTGTACGCAAGCGGCGCCGACGGGGTGGCCGGGCCTCGGCCAGTGGCGGAGCTGGATCAGTCGCTCCGCGAGGCTCCCGCGGGAGACCTGGGCGGCCACTACACCGAGCGGCCCCGCATCCTGCAGGGCGACTTGACGCCAGCGCTGCGACTGACCCTGGACCGGCTGCGGGCGGCAAACCCGGGGACCTCGGTGTGGGTAGCGGTGGTACTGCCGCGGGCGGCCGAGGCCTTCATTCTCGGGGCCCTGGAGGAGGCTCTCGGCGACCTCTCCCGCTTCTCACGCTTGGATGGCGCCTACGAAAGAGGTGCGGCGGGCGGCTTGGTGCTGACGGTGGACCGGGGGACCAGGGCCGCCGCAGGCGCCGCACCGGAGTTGCTATCCCGACGGGTCATCTTGGACATTGCCCTGGCGGCCCGACGGGCCAAGGAGGGGTAGCCGTGCCCGCGAAGTTGCTTCCCAGGTGGTTGGCTCTGGTCCTGTGCGTCACCGGGCTTCTCGGGTGCGAGTCTTGCCGTCCCGAGCGGCCCCGGCCTGAGGTGGCCGCGGTCCCGGTCACCGAACCTCGGGTTGAGCAGGCTCCGTTGCTACCGGCACCCCTGGCGATTGCTCCGGAGGTGGATCCGCCGCCCGGAACCGGGGCGCTGGAGCTGGCGCCCGAACTTCCGGCGCAGCACAACGCCGAGAGGGCCAGAGGAACGGGCGCCAGCAAGGCTGCGTTGCCGGCCCCGCGTGCCGAGCGCACGGTGGCTTCGACGACCACCCTGGCGGCACCGCCACCACGCGAACCTGCCCCTGCAACCTCCTCCTCTGAGCAAGAGCTGATCGGCAGCTACGCCGCCCGCTGCCGCGCCGTGGCTGAAGAGATCGACCGATTCCTGGCAGCCCAGGGCGGGGGCCAGCCGTGAGGCTAGCACTCGGGGTCCTCGTGGCGGTGGGTGTGGTGGTGGCGGAGTGGGCGTGGGCTCGCGATCCTGCTGCGGGCACGGCCCAGGAGATTTCGCGGCTCGCCGGGTTCGGCAGGGCGCTGGCGGCGCTGTTCCACGGCCCGCCTGCGCCGGTCCGAGGGCCGACGATGCCGGCACCGACTCTCGCGGCTCCGCGAAGGCCGGCGGCCGCTGTGGATCGGGCAGCCCTCGAAGCCTACGTGGAGGAGGCCGCGCTGGCGCAGGGGCTTCCCCCGGAACTCTTCCGGGCGCTGGTCCAGGTTGAGAGCGGTTTCAATCACCGCGCTGTCAGCCCCAAAGGCGCCATCGGGCTGGCCCAACTCCTCCCCCAGACCGCCGCAGCTCTCGGCGTGGACCCTTGGGACCCCCGCCAGAACGCCCGTGGGGGAGCGATCTACCTGCGGCAGATGCACGATCGCTTCGGGTGCGTGGAGAGCGGCTTATGGGCGTACAACGCAGGACCTGGCAACGTGGAACGGGGCAGGTTGCCCCGGGAGACGGCGGTGTATGTGCAAGACGTGCTGCGGCGGTGGCGGAGCCAACGATAGCGAAGTGCCGGTGGGTGTTCCCCAAGTGGGACGCTGTCGGTCCGGTGGTTGCCGTCCCCGATGGTGCGTCCGTAACGGAAGCAAACGGTGGAGCTGACCCCACCGACGGCAAACGGCCACCGGTTGGCGATTGCGGACCGACAGAAGGAGGGAGACCTGATGAGGCTGCACGAAGCAAAGACCTTGGTCCTCACTTCGCTCTTGGCGTCCCTGGTCCTTCTGGGTTGTGGCGCGCCGGCAGGCGATCCCGCCGCCACGAAGCCCGCCGTCCCCGAAGGCGCCCTATGGGTGCGTCAAGCGATTCGAAGAGACACCCCTCCCCAAGGCTACCAAGCCATCGTGATCTGGGCGCAAACGGCGACACTGAAAGGAAAGCAGGCACGAGAGGAAACAGCCTTCGTCACGATTGATTACTGGAAGATGATAGAAGAGACATCTAGTGGCGCGAGAACCATTTATCAGGAGGGATACGATCAAGATCAATCAAGATTCTCGGTAGACGAGGCTGGTCTCTATGTGCGTTATCCGAGCTGGTTCGATTTGTTATCGAATGACTCTCATGGCCCCGCTACAAACATGAGGGCTGAAATGGGTTCACTAAGAATTGATGTGAGCATGACGCCGGATAGAATTGTTCACTGGTGGATGAAAGAAAGGCAACTGGTCCGGCCAGGCGCAACATACGCAGTAGAAATAAGGCTGAGAGTAGACGGGAAGGCGGCAGTACAGCTAGGTTCTGATTACTGGCGCAACTTGACGATTGGATACAACAGGTATGACGAGACGTGCCGGGACTCCAACAACTGCGAGGCATGGGTTTCCGAGTGGATCGGGGATACCGGCGGCGAGTTTCTGACGGTTAGGGTGCCGGTTCGTTGACCGCAGCAGCACTTTGCTTGCCTCAGGCAGGCACCTTGGGCCGGAACCGCTGCGTGAAGGCAGGTGGCGTCGGCGCTGGCCGGTCGCCCGCAAGAAGGAGCGAGCCGTGAAAAAGCAGCACACCGGGCGCCGGCCGGCGCTCACCCACCAGCGGTTGCGGTACCCCAAGCCGACCGTCGCCCACCCCGCGGAAAAGCTGGCGGTGGAGCGGCCCGGCAGCCGCGAACTGCTGACCGCTGCCGGCGAGTTCGAGGGGTGGGAGCCGCAAGCCACCGAGGGCCCATGCCAGTCGCCTCCTGTCTGCGCCTCGGGAGACTGCCTCCTGGTGCCCTGCGGCTGCAGGGGCTCGAGCCCCCGGAGTTGCCACGGGAGCGGCCGCGACTGACTACTCATGAGGGCGGCGACTGGCGACCGTGGCGCCGGAATGGAGGGCAATGGTCCTCGGGGGTGTGCCCCGCGAACCACCTGGAGTTCGGCGTCGACTTCGTCCACGGACGGCAGTTCGCGATCGACCTCGGCCACCGCAGCCGGGAACGCGACCGGGTGGCCGTTGCTGGTGACGACGAGGTCTCCTTCGGCCCGAAGGTTCTTCAATACCTGGGCTGAGAGGCTGTGAATCTATCCCCTCCCGTCGCCAAGGCGGCCGATCTGCTTCGCGGCGCTTTGTCGAAAACCCTTGCCGTAGGCCGAACTACGCCTGCGGGTCTTCTCCGCGCGCGGCTCGCACCTCGACCGCCGGGCTGCGTCCAGGGATAAAACCACAGCCTCTGAGGTGGCGCGGGGTGTCTCTGAGGGAGAGGAAGGACCACTTGTTGGCCTCCTCTCGTGGCCACAGAAGTACACATGATCGGGTTGGGGCTGCGCGGAGAGGAGGGCTTTCGTGTTCGGACGCCATGCACTCAAAATCGAAGAGAAAGGCCGGGCCGCAGTAGCCTGGGCCCAGGGGTTAGGACATGACCGCTATGAGGACCGCTTTCGCCTGCTGACCGTCGGGGTGCCGTTGGTGGCCCAGGCGGGGCGCGGCGAAGTCGTGGCCGTGTTCGACGGCGCGGGGGGCCTGGTGCTCGGCATGTACTCGGCCCAGGCCATGGCCGACGGGCTGCTCCGTTTCTACCGCGACCCCGAGCGCTACCCGGCCACCTCGGCGGGGGTGCGCGCCGTCGTGGCGGACACGGCCGAAGAACTGCTGGCAGAGGCGGCGAGGCGCCGCCTCGAAGCGGGGTGCGCCGGCACCGTGGCGTGGCTCCGGGCGGACGGCGAGATCGCCCTCTTTCACGCGGGCGACACCCTGGGGGTCCTGGTGGGAGATCATGACCACCAGGTGCTGACTCCGACCCAGCCGATGGAAGGGCGCGACGAGAACTACTTCGGCATGCGCCGAGGGCTGCGCATCCATACCGTGGACCGCCGCGCCCAGGTCGGCGATTGGTTGGTGCTGGCTTCGGACGGCGTGACCGCGGTGGTGGAGCCGCAGGAGATCGCGGCGATCGTCCGCGGCTCCCCGCTCGCGCCAGCAGCCGCCGAACTTGTCGCCAAGAGCGCCCGTGATCGCGGCACCCTGGACGACGTCACGGTACTGGTGTGCGAGATGAGCTGATGCTGGGCTCCGGTGCTCTCCGGGGCGCCCACCGGCGCCGCGCTGGCCCCCCGTGCGCCCCGCCGCAAGCGAATCACCTTGTGAAGTGGCTCGATGGCAACCGACCGAATGCCCGTAACGACCGAAGCGCCCGGGAGGTCCCGCGGCCAGGCTTCCCCGGTGCACTCCCGTGAGCTGAACCGGTCATGGACCATTGGGTTTCCCAATT
>JBBIIA010000125.1:0-13135 GCA_037446775.1 Deltaproteobacteria bacterium | reverse complement strand
GCTCGTTTCTTGTCCACCTGGTGGAAGTCGTCAAGGTCTCCGCTTCGGTCCAGAAAATGTATGTGGCCGCACTGAAATTCCTCTACGGTGCCACGCTGAACCGTCCCGAGGTCGTCGAGCGCATCCCCTGGCCCAAGACCCCCAAGACCCTGCCCGATGTGCTCAGCCCCGAGGAGGTGGCCCAGGTGCTCGGTGCCGTCACCGCCTGGAAGGAGCGGCTGGTCGTCACGACGGCCTATGCGGCGGGCCTTCGCATCCGCGAGGCCTGCGGGCTCACTGTCCGGGACATCGATCGGTCTCGCAACGTCCTGCACGTGCGCTCGGGCAAGGGCAACAAGGACCGCTTCGTGACCGCTTCGTGATGCTCAGCCCCGTGCTCCTGGAGAGTCTTCGCGCCTACTGGAGAGCAACACGCCCTCAGGGTCCGTTCCTGTTCCCGGGAAAAGACCCCGCTCGCCCCGTGTGCCCGGAGACGGTGCGCAAGGCCTTGCGCAGGGCCGTGTCCCAGCTTGCCCTCCCCAAGCGCGTCACCCCCCACACCCTTCGCCACTCGTTTGCCACCCACTGGATGGAGGCCGGCACGGCGCTGCCCGTCATCCCGTCGCTGCTCGGTCACGGCTCCTTCCGCACCACGGCTCGCTATACCCACGTCAGCACGCACGCGATCGCAGCCACGCCAAGCCCCCTCGATCGCCTCCCCACCGTCCCCACCGTTTTGGCGCACGCCGCCGCTTCCCGGTAGCGGGCGACGATGTCCGCCCCCCTGGTCGCTGTCCGCGGCGCGCGGCCCTTCGTGCGCCCTCGATGCGAGCTTGCCGACATCGTGCGGCTGCTTGGCCACGACTACCTCGATTCCCGAACGCTCTCTCCCGTTCAGGTGCGGGTGCTTCGCGATATCGAGCGCTGCCGCACGCCCACCCTCGGCGGCCATCTCGACCGGTGTGAGCACTGCGGCCACACCCAGCCTTCCTACAACTCCTGCCGCAATCGCCACTGCCCCAAATGCCAGGGCATCCGGCGCGCCCGGTGGGTGGCCGAACGCCTGGAGCAGATCCTGCCCACGCCCTATTTCCACACCGTGGTCACCGTGGCCCACGAACTCCATCCCTTGTTCCGGACCAACCCCGCCCGGCTCTACGGGCTCTTCTTCCAGGCCGTCTCCGGCGCCTTGCAAGAGCTTTGCGCCGATCCCAAGTATGTCGGCGGCCAGGTGGGTTTTACCGCGGCCCTCCACACCTGGACCCAGGAGATGACGTTTCACGTTCACCTCCACCTCGTCGTCACCGCCGGCGGGCTCCCCCCGTGCGGCTCGCGCTGGATCGCCTGCCGACGCAACTTCCTCGTCCCCAACCGCGCGCTTGCGAAACTCGTGCGCGGCAAGCTCTGCGACGCCATCGTGAAGACCCACGCCACAGACCCCCTCTCCCTCCCGAATGCCCTCGCCGCCCCCGACGCCTTTCACCGCCTGCTGCGCAAGGCCCGCCGCAAGAAGTGGATCGCCTACTCCAAGGCCCCCTTCGCCGGGCCCGAACAGGTCTTTCGCTACCTCGGCCAATCCACCCACCGGGTCGCCATCTCCAACCACCGCTTGATCGACTGCTCCGAAGGACAGGTCACCTTCTCGGCGCGGGACAACGATACCCCCGGTGCCCGACGCCTGGTACAGCTCCCGGCCGAGGAGTTCCTCGACCGCTTCCTCCTGCACGTCCTGCCCGACGGCTTCGTGCGCATCCGCCACTACGGGCTCCTGGCTGCCCGCAATCTCCCCACCAAGCTCCCCCTGGCTCGCCGCTTGCTCCAATCCCAAGCCGCGGCCGACGGGGCCCTGGCGCCTGCCTCCCCCAAAGCTCCCCGCCCGCGCTCCTGGCAGGCTTGGCTAGAGCGCCTCACCGGCATCGACCCCACGCGCTGCCCGCGCTGCAAGACCGCACCTCTCGTGCGCTGCGAGATCCCCCCCGCCGCCCCCGATGCGACCTTCGCCCCACAGGAGCTTCGCCCTGCCCCCGATCCCTCCTAGCCCTACCGGCTATCCCCATTCCCGTTCCCCGACGCGCCGATCCGGCGTGGCGGTATCCGCTTGCCTTCGCCCCGTCGCCATCGGCCTTGGGCATCACCTTCCAGCTCCCCCTGGGATACCCGATCGACCGCAGAGCATGAAAAAAGCGCCTGTTCCTCTCCTTCGCGCAGCGGTTTGTCTTGCCCCAGCCTCCCGCCACCCCCACCGGCCCGCCATCCAATCCCCATAGGGCCTTCGCTTCATCGGCACTCCACCGCGGCTTCGTTCAACTCGTCGTTACTGCGACGACAATCCATCTCTCGCGCTTCGCGTCCGGCTGGGTGGCGTCGCATTAACGCCTATGGGTTGTCGAAGCGGCCGGGGATTCGGGTACCGTCGGGGTCGATGCGGACCACCAGCCCCGGAAACCGGGGATCGCTGCCGTACACCGGCCGCCTTCCCCGGGCGGCCCGCTCCCGAGCGGCCTCCCGGTCCGACGAGCGGGCGATGCCCTCCAGAGCCGCCACCACGGCCGCGCGGTTGCCCGGTTCGGGGAAGGCCTCGGCCAGGGGGAGTTCGCCCTTCAGAGCGAGGGTGTCCGCGTGTTGCAGCAGGCGTTCCGCGGCCCGACCAACCCGGGCCCAGTGCTCCACCTGCGCGGAGGTGGACCGATTCGCCGCGGCGGCCTCGGCCCGCGCCAGGGTGACCAACTCGTCGGAAAGCTTCACCGGCATGCCCATCGCACCCCCCAATCCCCCGGTCGTAGTAGCACTTTACTGCCCGTAGGGGCTGGTCGCGGTCCCGACCTCGCGGGCTCACGGGTTGGGGGGAGCGCGGGAGACACTCGAGCGGAGAACTTGCCCGCCTCACAGCATCCCCCGCGCGCGCTTCGCCCGCAACTCAGACCCACCGCCAACGAACCGGGAACGGCGGCGCTTCGGCGGCGCGTGAGCCTTCGCCGCCCGGCCCCGGCGCCCCCGGGGCTGCGGCGAGGCGTTGACCCGCCCGCCCCGCCTGGCGTACCGTTCCGGCCCACCCCCGCCCGAGGAGACCCCCGTGGAAGGCTTCCGCTTCACCCTGCCCTACGTCCCCCGCATCGCCGACATCAACTACGGCGGCCACGTGTCGGCCGCCGCGGTCCTGTTGTACTTCCAGGACGCCCGCCTGGCCTACCTGGCCCACCTCGGCCCCTTCTCCGAGCGGCACCTCGACGAGGGGTGCACCATCATCCTCCCCGAGATCCGGGTCCGCTACCGGGCCGAGATGTTCCTCGGCGACGCCCTGGAGATCGGGGTGCGGATCGACGAACTGCGGGGGGCGTCCTTCGTGATGAGCTACCGGATCGAGCGGGGCGGCGCCCTCACCGCCGAAGGCACCACCCCGGTGGTGGCCCTGGACGTGGCCTCCCGGAAGGCGCGGCGGCTGCCCGAGGCCTTTCGCGCCGCCGCCGCCCGCTTCGAGGGCGTGCCGGAGGAGGAGGTCTGATGGAAACCGCGCCGGTCTGGCTCAAGCTCCGGGTGGAGGGAGACGCCCCGGTCCTGGAAGCCCTCGCCGACCTCCTGGTCGCCTGGGGCGCGGGGGGCGTGGTGTGGGAGGGGGAAGCAGCCGTGGTCTACTTCGAGCCGGCCGCCCGAGAGACCGTGGACCTCGCCCTGGGGGCCTACGCCGCGGACCTCGCCGTCCCCCTGGCGTGGCGGTGGGAAGAGGACGTGGGGGAGACCTGGCGGGACTCCTGGAAGGCCTTCTTCCGCCCCGGCCCCCTGTCCCGCCGGCTGGCGGTGTGCCCCTCCTGGGAACCCGCCTGGCGACCCGACGACCCGTCGGTGCGGGTCCTGCGGATGGACCCCGGCCGGGCCTTCGGCACCGGCACCCACGAGACCACCCGACTGTGCCTGGACCTCCTGGACGAGGAGACCGCCCGGGACCCCGTGGCCGAGCTGCTAGATATCGGCTGCGGCTCCGGGGTCCTGTCGATTGGGTGCCTGCTCCTGGGCACCCCCCGGGCCGTGGCCCTGGACCTCGACCCCATCGCCACCGGGGCCACCCGGGACAACGCCCGCGCCAACGGGGTCGCCGACCGCTTGCGGATCGTCTGCGGCGACCTGCGGGCCCTGCGCGGCACCTACCCCCTGGTGGTCGCCAACATCCTGTACCAGGTGCTCTTGGGCCTCGCCCCGGGCATCGTCCAGCGGGTGGCCCCCGGGGGGCGGCTCCTCCTGTCGGGGATGCTGATCCCCGAGCTCCCCTCGGCGAGCGCCGTCTACGGCCGGCTCGGCCTGGTGGAGGAGCGGCGGGAGACCCTGGGGGAGTGGGGGGCGCTGGTGCTGCGCAAGGGGTAGGGGGCGGCGGTCGGCCGGAGCCTACGCCGCTTCCGTGTCTGGCCAGGTGGCGACCCCGGCGAGGAAGACCCGGGTGACGGCGGGATCGAACTGGCTGCCGGCGCAGCGGGCGATCTCCTCAAACGCCACCGCCGGGGGGAGCCCCGGCCGGTAGGGCCGGTCCGAGGTCATGGCGTCGAAGGTGTCGGCCACGGCGAGGATGCGCGCCGCCAGGGGGATCTGGTCCCCCGCCACCCGGTCCGGGTAGCCCCGGCCGTCGAACCGCTCGTGGTGGGCCCGGATCACCGCCAGGGTCTCGGCCATGGCGCCGATCTCCCGCACGATTTCCGCCCCCACCCCGGGGTGGCGCTGGATCGCCGCGAACTCCTCGTCGGTGAGGCGGCCCGGCTTGTTGAGCACCGCCTCGGGCACCCCGATCTTCCCCACGTCGTGGAGGATGGCCGCCCGCACCACCAGGTCGACCTCGTCCCCCGTAAGCCCCATCGCCTCGGCGGTCAGCCGCGCATAGTGGGTCACCCGATCCGAGTGGCCCCGGGTGTAGTGGTCCTTCGCCTCGATCGCCCCAGCCAGGGCCCGGATCGACTCCTCCACCGAGCGGCGCCAACGGCCCAAAAGGCGCGCCTTCTCCACCGCCACCGCCACCTGGCGCCCCAGGGTGACCACCAGGGTCCGGTCTTCCTCCGAAAAGGGCTCCTGGCGGGCGTCGCCGCCGAAGTTGAGCACCCCCACCGGCTCCCCCTGGAGAAACAGCGGCACGCTCAAGATCGACCGGGGGCGAAAGCGGATGTCTTCGCCCCCGTCCTGGAAGCGGCCGCCCTCCTGGGTGTCCTCCACGAGGATCGGTTGCCCCTCGGCCAGGGCGAAGCGCGCCACCCGGCTGTCGACGAGGGGGACCGCGATCCCCCGGATCCGCTCCCGCTGGGGCCCCACCGCCTCCACCACCCGCAGGGTCTCCGCGTCTTCCAGGAGCAGCAGGGACCCCGAGCGGGCTCCCAGGAACCGGGTCATCTCCCCCAGGGCCACCGCCGCGGCGGCCTCCAGGCTCGAGGCGCCGTGGACCTTTTCGACGATGCCGTACAGGACGTGGAGGCGCTCCTCGCCCCGGCGCCCCCGGGCCTTGTGGCGCCGGGCCTCGGCTTCCAGGACCGAGTACCGCTGCCGCTCCGCCGCCTCCCGCCGCCACCGCCCCCCCAGGTGGGCCGCCAGGCTCCGCCGGGCCGCGGGGGCCACCGGCCCGGCCAGGGGGAGGCACCGGTCGGGGTCGGCCCAGGCGCTCAGGCTGGAGGGGTCGGGCAGCAGGGCCTCGGGGCCCTCGAGGACGACGAAGAGGTGGGGGCTCGCCGCCAGCAGCTCGGCCAGGTCGCGGTCGCGGAAGTCCCCGTTGCCCCAGGCCACGAAGGCCACGGCAAAGGGGTCCCCGGCGGCCTCGGCGGCCCCCGCGACCTCCACCGCGGCGCGGGCCGACGCCGCCCACGCGAGGCGATAGGGCCCCGGGGGGAACCCCCCGGGCCCTGCCTCGGGGGCAGCCCACAGCACGCGCACCGACCGGTCTTCCGCCATCCCTCCCTCCGCGCCCAAGAGCCATACCCTCTGCCATTCATCGGCGCGGCGGCATCGAACCTTGAGGGAAAAAGAGCGAGCCTCAGGCCGGAAGCAGGGTGGGGGGATCCAGGAGGAAGGCGAGGCGACCGTCCCCGAGCACCGCATAGCCGGAGACGCCGGGCAGCGCCCGCAGGGGGCTGCGCAGGGGCTTGACGAAGAGGTCCTCTTCGCGCAGGAACCGGTCCACGGCCAGGGCGGCGAGGCCCCGGCCGGAGTAGACGAGGACCAAAGGGAGCCGCTCGAACTGCTGGCGGCCGGGCAAACGCAGGAGGCGGGCGAGGCTGACGATGGGCACCTCGCCGCGTTCGGTCAGGAGCACGTGTCCCCGCTCCTTCCGCCGCACGTCCCGGGGCTGAGCCTCGGCGGTTCGCAGGATGGCCGCGGTAGGCAGGGCCACGGCGGAGGCCCCGACCTCCACCAGGAGCACCGGCACTACCGCCACCGACAGGGGCAGGTTGAGCCGGACCTCGGTCCCCTCCCCGAGGACCGAGGACACCTGGAGGGAGCCCCCCAGGCCCTCGACCCCGGCCTTGACCGCGTCCAGGCCCACTCCCCGCCCCGAGAGCGCGCTGACCGTCGTGCGGGTGGTGAACCCCGGGCGAAACAGGTAACCGAGGAGCTCCGCCGGGGTGAGGCGTCGGCTCTCCTCCTCCCGCAGAAACCCGAGCTCCACGGCTCGCCGCCGCACCGCCTCGGCGTCCACCCCGCGGCCGTCGTCCGCCACCGTGATCTCCACTCGGCTGCGGGCCCGCCGGGCCTCGATCCGCACCGTCCCGAGCTCGGGCTTGCCGTGCTTTCGCCGCTCCCCGGGGGCCTCCAGCCCGTGGTCCAGGGCGTTGCGCAGCAGGTGGGCCAGGGGGTCGGCGACCCGCAGGAGGATCGACTTGTCCAGCCCGATCTCCTCCCCGGCCACCCGGAGCTCCACCGCCTTGCCGAGCTTCTCCCCGTGCTCCCGCACCAGGCGCCGCAAGCCCCCGGTGATCAGGGCGAAGGGCAGCATCCGCAGGGTCATCACCCGGTCTTGGAGGGAGCGGACGGTCTTCCCCAGGCGCTCCACCTCGTCCTGCAACAGGTCGGACCCGAGGGTGCGGGCAGTGGCTTCCAGGTGGCTGCGGGAGATGGTCAGCTCCCCCAACAGGTCGACAAAGTCGTCCAACAGCCGCACCGGCGCGCTCACGGTCTCCGGGAGCCGGAGGGTCGGGGGGTCGGGGGCGGCGGGAGGGGGCTCTGGCTCCGCGGGCAGGGCGGCGACGGGCTCGGCCCCGGGGAACGCCAGCCCCGCCACCTCGGTCAGGGTCCCGTACACCGCCTCCACGGCGTCCCGGGGGGTCTCGGCCCCCAGGATCAGCTCCAGCACCCGGGGCCCCCGGCCGGCGAGGAGCTCCGCCTCGGAGGGCTCGGAGCTCAGGTCCGGGTCGAGCTCCCGAAAGCGGCTCAGGATCAGATACGCCCGGGCGGCAGGGGCCGCCGCCCCCGGGTCCAGGAGCACCCGGACCCGGAGGCCCCCGGGAGCCGACGGCGCCGCCAGGGCCGCGGCCAGGTCCGCCCACTCCCGGTCGCCCCGGCCGCCCCCGGCCACGTCGTCGCGCATCTCCGCGAGGCGGTCCGACACCTGCAGGCACAGCTCCCGGCCCCCGGGGGGGATCTGACCCTCCCGCCGCCAGGCGTCGAGGCGATCCTCCAGCCGGTGGGAAAGCTCCGCCATGGGGGCGTACCCCATGGCGGCCGCCATCCCCTTCAAGCTGTGGACCTCGCGGAAGACCGCGTCGAGGGCCTCCCGACCCTCGCCCTCGGGCCCGGTCAGCCGGTCCTCCACGGCCCCGAGGTGGCGCAAGCTCTCTTCGAGGAAGAGCTGCCGGTAGCGCTCCATGTCCACGGCGATCAGCCCCCGTCCCCGGGCATGGCCTTGGCCACCGCCGCCAGCAACCGATTGGGGGAGAGGGGTTTGAGCACGTAATCCCGGGCGCCGAGGCGCAGGGCCGCGAGGATGGTGGGCTCGTCGCCCAGGGAGGAGCAGACCACCACCCGCGGCCGCGGGCGTCGCGCCCGGAGCTCGCCCAGGGCCTCCAGCCCCGACCGCCCGGGCATCACCAGGTCCAGGGTCACCACGTCGGGCTGGTGGGCGTCGTACAGCGCCACCGCCGCGGCCCCGTCCTCCCCCTCGGCGACCACCTCATACCCCGCGCCCTCCAGGATGTCCCGCAACTGGCGCCGCAGGAAGGGGGCGTCGTCCACCACCAGCACCCGGCCCCGGGACGCCGTGCCACCCACGTCAGATCCGCCGCGCCAGGTCGGCGAGGAGCGCCTCTACGTCGAGCACGTGGAGGCGCTCGGCGTCGACCCCTACGGTGTGGGCGAAGAAGGGCCCGGCCCACCGCCCGAGCACCTCGGCGCGGCGCGTCCCGTCCCCGGCCGTCACCAGGCCGCGGCAGCGCTCCACCAGAAATCCCACCACGCCGTCCTCCCAGTCCACCACGGCGATCACCCCGTCGGTGGGCTCGAAGCGGGGCTCCCGCCCCAGAAGGGTCGCCAGGAACACCACCGGGAGCAGCTCGCCGTAGTGGTTGAGGGCCCCGAGAAACGGGCCCGGCCGGCCCGGGATGGGGGCGGTCTCCCGGTACTCCGCCACGGTGCGCACCCGGCGGACGTCGATGCCGACGGCTTCCCCGTCGACCTCCACCGCCAGGTAGTGGGCCCCGGGGACGGGCGCCACCTAGGCCTCGGTCGCCGGGAGCACCAGCCGCTCGGCCCGGCGGGTCAGCTCCTCGGCCAGGGACGCGAGGCCGATGGCCGCCTCGGCCATGTCTTCCATGGCGGCCGTCTGGTGCTCGATGGTGACCGACACCTCGTGGGCGGCGGCCGCGTTGGCCTCGGCCACCACCTCGATGTCCTCGGCGAAGCGGGAGAGCTGCCGCGCCGCCTCCGCCTGCTCCCCGGTGAGACCGAGGATCAAGTCCATCCGGCGGGTGTTCTCGGCCACCAGGCCGGTGATCTCCCCGAGGATCCCGCTGGCTCCCGACAAGCCCTGGCGCCCCTCGGCCACCTGGCGGCTGGAGCCCTCGACCAGCCGATGGACCCGGCGGGCCTCGGCGTCGAGCTGCCCCAGGGCCTCGCTAATCTGGTCGGCGCTGCGCTCGGCGGTGTCGGCGAGCTTGCGGATCTCGCTCGCCACCACGGCAAAACCCTTGCCCTCTTCCCCCGCCTTGGTCGCCTCGATGGCGGCGTTGAGGGCCAAAAGGTTGGTCTGGCGGCTCAAGTTGGTGATGACCGCCGCGAAGCGGTGGATCTGCTGGATGCGCTCCGAGAAGGCCCCGAAGACCCGCACCGATCCCTCGAGGCCCTCCAGCACCGCCGCCAGGCGCTCGAAGGCCTCCCGGGCGGCGACGCCGCCCCCCTGGGCCTTCCCCTCCGCCTCCCGGGCCGCCGCTGCCGCGGCCTGGCAGGCGCCGGCGATCTCCTCGAGGCCACGGTTCAGGCCGTGGAAGAGGGCGACCATCTTGCCGACCCCGCCCTTCTGCTGCGCCACCCCCCGGGCCACCTCGTCCATGGTGACCGAGATCTCCTCGGCGCTCGCGTTGATCTCCTCGGCGGTGGCCGACAGGTTCTCGGCGGAGGCCGCCACGTCCCCGGAGGTGCGCTGGATGTGGGCCGCGAGCTGGCGCAGGTTGGCGAGCATGCCGTTGACCGACGCCGCCAGGTCGTCGAGCTCGTCGCTCACCGGCCGCCGCCCCAGGTCGACGGGATGGCGCAGGTCCCCCTCGGCGATGGCTTGGGTGGAACGCACGAGCACCCCCACCCCCCGGGTGAGGCGCTGGGAGAAGAGGCTGCCCAGGGTAAGGCCCACGGCGATGGCCGCCAGGGGAGGGATGATGCCCCGGGCCCAGTCCGGCAGGGCCAGGTGGGCCAGGAGCGGGGGCACCGCCACCACCAGGGCGACCACGGCGATGAAGCCGAGGATGAACTTGTGGCCGATCTCGACGCGCATGGGAAGCCTCCGGGTGCGGACCCGGGGCCGAGGGGTCCCGGACGGGGGGCAGCATAGCACCCGGGTCCGGCGACCGACAAGGCGAAACCCTTGAACTTCCAAGGGCTTCGCGCTTTGACTTTGCCGCACCGGGTCGGTATAGTCGGCTCCCCCGGAGGAGGCCGTGACCCGACCCACCACCCCCCGACAGCTCGCCCTCGCCGCCCTGGACGCCCTCGAACGGCGGGAGGGGTACGCCGACGCCGCCCTGGACGGGCTTTTGGGACGGCACCCGGAGCTCGCCCCCCGGGACCGCGCCCTGGTGAGCCAGCTCGTCTACGGCGTGCTCCGCTGGCGGGGGCGCCTCGACGCCCACCTGGCCCGCGCCGCCAGCCGCCCCCTGGCCAAGATCCACGCCCGCCTGCTCCAGGTGCTGCGCCTAGGGGCCTATCAGCTCCTCTACCTCGACCGGATCGGCCGCCACGCCGCCGTCCACGAGACCGTGGAGCTCGCCCGGGCGAGCAAGCTCGGGCACACCACGGGGTTCGTCAACGCCGTGCTGCGCCGGGTGGCGGACGCGGGCCCCGACCTCCCCCTCCCGGAGGATCCGGCGGAGCGCCTCGCCCTCACCTACTCCTGCCCCGGGTGGCTCACCGCCCAGTGGCTCGCCGAACACGGCCCCGAGGGGGCCGAAGCCCTGTGCCGAAGCGCCGCTACGGTGCCCCCCCTGTGGCTACGGGTCGACCGGGGCCGGGACGAAGCCCTCGCCGAGCTCCGGGCGGGGGGCTGGGCGGCCGAGGCCGGCGCCTTCGCCCCCGAGGCGGTGTGGGCGGGGGCCTCGGCCGGGGACCCCCGCGCCATCCCCCTGGTGGCCCGGGGCGCCGCGGTGGTCCAGGACCAGGCCTCCCAGCTCGTGGCCCACCTGGTGGCCCCCGGCCCCGGCGCCCGGGTCCTGGACGCCTGCGCCGCCCCCGGCCTCAAGGCCACCCACCTGGTGGCCCTGGAGCCCTCCTGCCGGATCACCGCCCTGGACGTCCACCCCCACCGCGTCCGCCGGATCGAGGAGCTGGCTGCCCGACTCGGCCTCTCCGGGGTGACCGCCGAGGCGGCGGACGCCCGGGGGTACCGGGCCGCCGAACCCTTCGACGCCGTCCTCGTCGACGCCCCCTGCTCGGGGCTCGGGGTCCTGGGGCGCACCCCCGAGGCGAAGTGGCGACGGGGCCCGGAGGAGCTGGCGGCCTTCCCCCCCTTGCAGCTCGCCCTCCTCGCCAATCTGGCCGACGCGGTCCGCCCCGGGGGCCTCCTGGTGTACTCCACCTGCACCACGGTGCGGGCCGAGAACCAAGCCGTGGTCGAGGCGCTCCTGGCCGACCGGCCCGACTTCACCCTCGAGCCCCCGCCCCCCGGCCGGCTCTCCTGGGACGGTCTGGTAACCCCGGCCGGTTACCTGTGCACCTTCGGCCGGGCCGGCGGCGAGGGCCCCCGCGCCCTGGACGGCTTTTTTGGCGCGCGGCTGCGGCGGAGACCCGGGTGAAGCGCTCCTGGGCCGCGGCCCTGTACGCCCTGGCGGTGGTCACCGTGGCGGGCCTCGGCGCTTACGCCTCCCTGGCGCTGTTCATGGACCGAACCCCCGAGGTGAAGGTGCCGGACGTGGGCGGGCTCGGCCTCGCCGAAGCCCTAGACGCCATTACCGTCCGGGGCCTGGACCTGGAAGTGCGGGACTTCCTCTTCTCCGAGGAGGTGCCCGAGAACCGCATCCTGCGCCAGCGACCGGCCCCCGGGGAAGCGGTCCGCGTCGGTCGCAGCGTCGGGGTCGTCCTCTCCCGGGGCCCCGAGCGCCACCCCGTCCCCGACCTCCGGGGCCTCCCCCTGGAGGAGGCGCGCATCCTCCTGGAGGAGGCGGGCCTGGCGACCGAGGTCAGCGCCCGCATCCCGGGGGGCCCGGAAGGGGTCGTACTCGGCCAGGGAACGGCGCCCGGGACCTGGCTGCCCAAGGACCGCACGGTCCCCCTGCTGGTGAGCACGGGGCCCCGCCCGGTGATCCTGCGCATGCCTCGCTTGGACGGCGCCTCCCTCGAGACCGCCCTGGCCCAGCTCGAGGCCCTCGGCCTGCGGGCGGCCCGCGTCGAAGAGGTCAGCCTCGAAGATCCCACCCGGGTGGGGCGGGTGATCAGCCAGGACCCCCCGGGGGGACACCCCGTTCCCCAGGGCGAGGGGGTCGTCCTCTCGGTGGCCGGGGCCCCCCGCAGCGCCCCTCCGGCCCAGGAGGTGTGGGTGACCCGCTCGTTTCCTCCCGGCTTCGCCAAGCACCGGGTCGAAGTGCTCGTCGAGCGGGGCGCCGCCACCCGCGCCGCCGCCGACGAGTGGGTGGAGGGGGGGGAGACCTTCCGGCTGCTGGTCACCCTCCAACCCGGCGAGCGCTTGCGCTTGCGCGTCAACGGCAAGGAACAGCCCCTCGCCCCCGACCACGCCTTGTGAGGACCCCCATGCCCATCATCGCCCCGAGCCTCCTCTCCGCCGACTTCGCCCGCCTGGGCGACGAGGTGCGCGCCGTCGACGCGGCCGGCGCCGACTGGATCCACGTCGACGTCATGGACGGCCGCTTCGTCCCCAACCTCACCATCGGCCCCCTGGTGGTGAAGGCCGTCCGGAAGGTCACCGCCAAGCCCCTGGACGTCCACCTGATGATCGCCGAGCCCGAACGCTACGCCCCGGAGTTCGCCGCCGCCGGCGCCGACCTCCTCACCGTCCACGCCGAGGCGTGCCCCCACCTGCACCGCAACCTCCAGCAACTGCGGGACCTGGGGGTGAAGGCCGGGGTGTCCCTCAACCCCGCCACCCCGGTGAGCCAGGTCGCCCACGTCCTGGACCTGGTGGACCTGGTGCTGGTGATGAGCGTCAACCCAGGCTTTGGGGGCCAGAGCTTCCTGCCCCTGGTGTTGCCCAAGATCGCGGAGTTGCGCGCCCTCGCCCGGGCCCGGGGCCTGGCCTTTCGCATCGAAGTGGACGGCGGCATCACCCACGACACCATCGGGCCCTGCGCCCGCGCCGGGGCCGACGCCTTCGTAGCCGGCTCCTACGTCTACGGGGCACCCGACTACGCGGCCGCCATCGAGCGACTGCGGCAGGCAGCGGAGAGGGAAGAAGGCAAGGTATAGGCCCTGGGGGGGGCGATCGGTCCGATCGGCCCGATCCGTCCGATCGGACCCCCAAAGGACCCAAAGGACCCCACCA
>JBBIIA010000124.1:0-13232 GCA_037446775.1 Deltaproteobacteria bacterium | reverse complement strand
AAGCCGCTTCAAGAAATCTCGTCGACCACCCCCCGGGGGGTGTGATCGCTTACGGTCGAACTACACACGAGGGGTCGGGCTGGCGACCGCTTCATCGAGCGCCGAAGGCGCACCCGTAACTTTGGAACCGGGTCCGCTACGGGGCGCCGACCACCCGGCGCAACAGCGCCACCCCGTCCGGGGTGAAGGGTTCTCGCTTGGCGCGCTCCGGGGCCTCGGCTGGCGACACCCACTCGGCGGCCTCCACCTCGGTCTCCTGGAGCACCAGGGGCCCGTCCCAGACGCACCGGAAGGCCCGGCCCCACACCCGGTTTTCTGGCGCGTCGTGGAAGAAGTCGAAGAGGGGGGCTAGGACCACCCCCCGGATCCCCAGCTCCTCGGCGAGCTCCCGGGCGGCGCTCTCCTCGTAGCTTTCGCCGGCCCGCACCACCCCCCCGGCCGCCACGTCCCAGCAACCCGGGTACACGTCCTTGGTGCGGGTGCGCCGCTGCAAGCAGAGCCGCCCCGCCGGGTCGAAGACCAGCACGTAGGTCGCCCGGTGGATCAGGTTGCCGGCCCGCATCTCCCGGCGGGAGGCTTCGCCCACCACTCGGTTTCGTTCGTCGACGATGGCGACCCGCTCGTCGGCGGGGTCGGGGGCGGTCGTCACGGTCGGGAGCCTCCGGGGAGGGCAGAGGTCGAGAGCATCGAGCGCCACCCACCTACTGCGGCGCCGGGGCGGCGCGGGAAGCCAGGGCGACGCCGCCGATCACCAGGGCGCCGCCGGCGACCACCCGGGCGGTGAGGGGTTCCCCGAGGAACCAGACCCCCGCCAGCACGCCCACCAGGGGGATGCCGTAAATCAAGTTGTTGGTAACCGTGACCCCCAGGGCGGGGATGGCGGCGTTCCACAGCAGGTACCCCAGCGCCGAGCAGAAGAGGCCGAGGAAGGCGGTGGCCGCCCACGCCTCGGGGGAGGGGGCGGCAAGGGGCGGGCCGAGGGCCAGCTCCAGAGCGGCCAGGGGCACCAGGGTGGCCGCCCCGACCACCATGACTGCTTGGGTCATCCACAGGTTGGGGTAGCGGTGGGAGAGCCGGTGGGCGAGGAAGGTGTAGGCGACCCAGGAAGCCACCGCCCCAAACATCAAGGCGTCGCCCAGAAGGCTCGCCTGCCCCTCCTGGGAGCCGCCCACGATCAGCCCCACCCCCCCGAGGGCCGCCAGGGAGCCCCCGAGCACCCACCGCCCCGGGGCCACCCGCCGGTACGCCGCCTCCGCCAGCGCCGACGCCAGGGGGATGGTGGCGACGATCAGGGCGCCGTGGGAAGCGGTGGTGTAGCGCAGGCCCACGTTTTCGCAGGCGAAGTACACGGTAACCCCGAGAAAGCCGAGCCAGAACACGGCGCCCCGGTCCTCCCGAGCCAGCGCCACCGCCCCGCACCGCCAGCGCACCAGGGGGCCGAGCACCAAAGACGCCAGGACGAACCGCAGCGCCGCCAGGGTCATGGGGGGGATCTCCTGGACTGCCGCCCGGGTCACGGCAAAGGACACCCCCCACAAGACGACCACCAGGGAGGCGGAGGCGAGGGCGAGGAGGCGGGGCGCGGGCGCTCGAGCCGAAACGGGGGCGATGTCCACGGGGCGTCCACGGTGGGAGGGGGAAGGGAGGGCGGATTGTAGGGGCCGCGCCGGGGCGGGTCAACGGCCGGAGCGTCTCTGCGGGGCTCGGGCCGGCGCCGCAGCGAAGAAACCGCGGGCAAGCCCGCTCCCAGACTGGCAATCGCACCTGCTAGCGAGGCTTGGCCTCAGACTGTCGAGGCACGAGAGGGAGGTCTTTTTGACAGGATACCTCGGCGAGCACGTCGGCCGGACGGTGTTCGGAGTGGGTGGGCCGCCCGTATGGTACGCCTCGGCCCCTTGCCAAGGCGCCGAGGGGCGTGGGCCGTTGACCCCGCTCTGGGGATGGGGGATAGTCGGCCCCACCGATCCCCCGACCAAGGAGAAGCCCATGGCCCTGCGTCTCTTGGGGCTCGCCGCCGCGGCCGTCCTGGCGAGCGCCCCCGTTTCGGCCGAGCGCATCGGCCCCGTGGACACCGAGAACTCCATCCGCACCGTCCCGATCCCGCCCTGGGGAGCGAAGTAGCCGTGGCGATCCACCCCGTCGCCGACGGCCTCGCCCGGGTGGACCTGGACCTGCCCCGGGAGGGGTTTCGCTCCTTCATCGGCTGCTGGGTGATGCGGCGGCGCGGGGCGACCCTGGTGGTGGACCCGGGCCCCCGGGCCACCGTGCCGGCCCTTCTGGAGGCCTTGGAGGGGCTAGGGGTGGATCGGGTGGACCGGGTGCTCCTCACCCACATCCACCTGGACCACGCGGGGGGGGCAGGCCTCCTGCTCGACCGCTACCCCGAAGCCCAGGTCCGCTGCCACCCGGCGGGCGTCCCCCACCTGGTGGACCCGGCCAAGCTGTGGGCGGGTTCCCAGAAGATCCTCGGCGACCTGGCCCACGCCTACGGGGCCGTCGCCGCCGTCCCCGAGACCGCGCTTGGCTCCCCCGAGGCGGAAACCGTCGGCGGCCTCGCGGTGGGCGCCGTGGAGACCCCTGGCCACGCCGCCCACCACCGGTGCTACCTGGTGGACGGGGTGCTCTTCGCCGGCGAGGTGGCCGGGGTGTGGGCCCCCACCCCCGCGGGCCCGTACCAGCGCCCCGCGACCCCCCCGGTCTTTCGCCACGAGGTGTCCCGGGCGTCCCTGGAGGCGGCGACCGCCCTCGGGGCCGCGCTCCTGTGTCCCGGCCACGGCGGGCCCGTCTATGACCCTAGGGGGTTCTTCGCCGCCGCGCGGACCCAGCTCGACCGCTGGTTCGAGGTCGTGACCCGCCACGCGGCGGGTCACGACCTCGAGCCCTTCGAGGCCGCGGTGATCGCCGAGCTCCTCGCCACCGACCCGTGGTTCGGGCGCTTCGCCAACCTGCCCCTCGAGGCTCAGCAGCGCGAGCGCTACTTCATCGGCAACACCTTGGGGGGAATGCGCAGCTGCGCCTTGGAGGGGTGAGCGAACCCCTTGCTCCGGAGCACCGGCCTGGTATGTAGGTACCGAGCGCCCCCCGTCCCGGAGGTCCCCCATGCGCGCCTTCGCCGCCCTCCTGGTCCTCGCCGTCGGCCTCGCGGTCGCCCCCTCCGCCCCGGCCAACTCCCTGCTCCAGCGGGGAGACCGGGCCCCCGCCTTCCGGTTCGCCGACGTGCGCACCGGAACCGTCTACGACTTCGACTCCCTCGCCCCGGATCGGCCGTTTCTTCTGGTCTTCCTACAGACCGCCTGCCGCTCCTGCATCCGCGAGGTGATCGCCCTCAAACAGCTCCAACGCGAACTCGACATCCCGGTGGTCGGGGTCTTCCTCGACGTCTCGGACCGGGACCTGACGCGCTACCTGCGAGACTACGACGTCCGCTTTCCCTTCGCCTGGGATCCCGAGGGGACGACGGCCGCGGCGTACGGGGTCTCCGCGACCCCAACCACCTTCCTGGTGGACCGGGACCGCAGAATCGCCGCCGTCTACAGCGGCTACGTGGTGGGCATGGAGGAGGAGATGCGCCAGGACGTGGAGCGGCTACCGGCCCGCCCGTAGCCCCGGGGTTAGGGCGCCGGCCAAGCCGGGGGCACCGGGAACGGGGGGAGGTCCACGGCGACCGGGAGGGGGAGGCGGGGTTCGAGGTCGACGGCCCCGAGGGTGGGGTCGATCCGGCGGTCCAGCACCTCCGGGGCCGGGTCCCAGTGGTTGCCGGGAAAGGTCAGATCCCGCCGCTGCTCCCAGCCGAGCTTCACGGCGGTCCGGTTGCGGCGCAGGTTGTTCGCCACAAACCGGGAGCGGTCCCGGCACTCGGTGACCGCGAAGATCCCCACCTCGTTGTCCGAGATCTCGTTGTCCGCGAGCTCGGCGGCATGCCCCCGCTCCTCGAACCGCACCCCGTGAGTGTTGCCGTGGAGCCAGCTCTGGGTCACCGACAGCCGCGCCGTGGAGAAGCGCACGCCGTCGACGTTGCGGGTGAACTCGGCCCGCCACACCCGGGCCGGGCTGTAGTGGACCTGTAGCCCGCTAAAGGCGTGGGCCACCCGGGCGTAGGCGAGCTCGGCCCCGGGGGAGAAATTGACCATCAGGTACTTCCAGTCCCCGGGCCGCGGGTCGCTTTCGGCCGAGGCGAAGAGGATCGGCGCCTCCGGGCTTCCCACGGCGGTGAGCCGCCCCTCCACGGTCAGCTCGGCGTCGCCGATGCCGTCCCCGTCCCAGTCCAGGCGCCGGAAGAGCACCTGGGTGCCGGGGCGGATGGTCAGGTGGCCCCCCGTCCGCACCACCACGATCCGGTCCACCACCACCCGGCCCTCCCACACCGTCTCGCCCCCAATCGACTGGACCGGCATCCGGTGCAGGTCGGTGGCCGGCACGGTCGGCAGCCGGGGCCCGCAGGCCGCCGTCGCGAGGAGGGCGAGGCCGACGAGGGCGCGAACGGTCACGGCTCCAGCACCTTGCGCACCACGATCTCGATCCCCTCCAGGACCCGCCCCCGGGGCACCACGATGCCGTGGTCGGGGCTCCCCTCGTAGAAACCGAAGCGCTCCCCGGGGGCCGGGGAGCCCCCCGACCGCTCCCGGGCGCCCACGTAAAAGAGCCCGCCGTCCCCCAGGGGCAGCGCGAAGGTCCCGTCGGGCCCGGTGGGCAGGGTGAGGTAGTCGGGCATCCGGTGCCCGACGATCCGGTCCCGGTAGGCGAAGACGTACACCCCCGCCGCGGGGGCCCCGGAGGGGTCCAGGAGTCGGCCCCGAAGCCCCGTACGGACCAGGGCCAAGAGCTCGGCCCCGGGGTCGTCGTCGCGCTCCTTGCGCACCAGGTGGAGGTCGAGCCGGGTCTCTTGCGCCTCGGCCACCGCCACCGGGTTCGCGGGAGCCACGGCGTACAGGTCGCCCTCCCGCACCGGGCCGTGGCTGCCGCCGCCCTGGCGCTTGCGGGCCACCAGGTAGTAGGACCCGGCGGGCACCTCGTCGACGGCGTAGGCACCGTCGGGCCCGGTGGGGAAAGCCTGGTAGACCCCCGGCCCCCGCACGGCCTCATCGAGGTACAAGCTCACCACCGCCCCCTCGGCCGGCTTGCCGTCCAACCGCACGGTGCCCCCCACGGCCCCAAACCCGGTAGCAGCCGCCGCCAGGGGGCGGCTCACCGGCTCCTCCCAGGGCACCGCCAGAAGGCCGAGCCAGGCGTCGCCCCCCGGGGCCAGGGCCACCGGGTTCTTCCCCGGCACCGCCCCGAGGGGGGGGCCCCCCAGGGGCCCCCGGGCGCGCACGCGGTACGTCCCCGGGGGCACCGGCGGGAACCGGTACACCCCGTCGGCGTCGGTCACCGCCTCGGCCGCCGCCCCGCCGACCTCGGGTTCCAGGGTCACCGCCGCCCCGACCAGGGGATCCCCCTGCCACAGCACCCGCCCGGCGAGGCGGGTGGCGGGGGCGGCGCACGCCGCGGTCAGGAGGGCGAGCCCCCCGAGGAGCGCGGCCCGGGTCCTCACGGGGTCACCTGGAGGCGCACCGGGATCTCGGCGCCGGGCTTCTCCGGAACCTCGCCGTCGCCAAAGAGCTCCCCCGCTTCCAGGGGGCCCCCCAGGGTCCGCCGCACCCGCAGGTACGCTCGCTGCCCCGGGGGCAGGGGCAGCCGGGCGCGGCCGAGCTCGTCGGTGGGAGACGACACCACCAGGGGGTGGCCGCTGCGGGCGGCCGTCGGGTACGCCAACACCCGGTAGCCCGGGGTCGGCGCGCCGCCGGGGCCCTTCACCAGGACCGTGGCCCCCTGGAACGCCCCGGGGTCCTCCTCGAGCTGGCTCAGCCGTTCGATGAGGGGGATCTCGACCCGGACCTCCTCCCCCGCCCGCAGCACCACCGGGTTGCCCGGGTAGAAGTTGAAGAGGTCACCGATGTCGATGGGGCCGTAAGCCCCCCCGCGCACCCGCTTGCGGGCGACCAGGTAGTAGGTGCCCGGGGGCAGGCGCACCTGGAACTCCCCCTTGGCCACCGGCTGGACGAGCTGGGCTGGCCCCCGAAAGGCCGAGGCGAGGTCGGCGTACACATACAGGTACACCTTCTCCACCGGGGCGCCCCCCGCCGTGATGCGGCCGACGATCCCGGGCCTGGGGGCGGGCTTGCGCGCCTCCCGGGGGGCCTCGGTGAGGTTGAGGCCCACCGCGGTCCACGCCCCCGGGGCGACGGTCACTGGCGAGCCCGAGTAGAGGCAGTGCAGGTCTCCGGCCTGGGGTCGCGACCCCTTGGCCCCCGGCGCCTGACGCAGGGCCTCCACCACGTAGCGCCCCGGGGGCAGGGGGATCTCGTAGGTGCCGTCGGTGGCGGTGGGGGCCGTCCCGACCGGGGCTTCGCCGGTGAGCGGGCCGAAGCCCCCGGCCCGGTACGGGTAGGCTCGGACGGTGACCGCTTCCACCAGCACGCCGCCCTGGGCCGCCCGGCCCCGGATGCCCTGGGCCGCCCAGGCAGCCCCCGCCGAACCCGCCACCAACAGGAGCACCGCCGCCCACCGCACCATCACCACACCTCCTCCACCGCCACGGTCACGCCCTCCCGGACCTCCCCGTCCTCGAGGCGCACCCCGGTGCCGCCCTCCCCACGCTGGGCCCCCACCTTTTCCCCGGGCTCCGCTGGCCCCCCCAGGCGCGACCGGGCCCCCAGGAAGTACGCCCCCGCCCCGGGCAGGTGGACCCGGAAGGCGCCGTCGGGCCCGGTGGGGGCGCTCAACGCCACCGGCCGGCCCGCCATGCGGGCCTCGGTGAAGGCCAGGACCCGCAGGCCCGCCACCGGCACGCCCTGGCGGTCCACGACCCGGCCGGCGAGCGCGGTGGCCGTGGGGGGCGAGCCCGCGGGCACCCCCTTGCGCACCTCCGGGTCCAGGGGCCGCAGCGCCAGGGGGCCGACGTCGGCGTAGGCCCCGGCCCGGACCTCCACGGTAACCACCGCCACCCGATCCCCCGGGACCAGGGCCCCGAAGTCGGCCCCCCCGGCCCGCTGGCGCAGGGCCAAGGTGTAGTCGCCGGGGGGCAGGTGGAGGCGGAAGGAGCCGTCGGCCCCCACCGGGGCCGCGGCCGCGAAACCCGGCCCCAGGGGCCGCTCCGAGCGCCCGCGGTAGGCGTACACCGTGGCCTCGCCTTGGGCCCCGAGGCCGCTGGCGACCCGCCCGACGGCGCCGGTCCCCTCGGGCCCGGCCCGGGCCGAGAAGCCGGAGGGGTCGGCCAGTTCGATCTGTACGGCGACCGTCGCCCCGGCTGCCACGGTCACCGGGTTCCCGGCGACCTGGCCCACCAGCCGGTGGTCCCGCGCCCCCCCCGGCACGGTGGCCTTGGCCCACACCCAGTAGCGGCCCGGGGGGACTTCGAGCCGAAACCCCCCGTCCTCGGCCGAGGGCCCCTCCGCCACTGCCGGGGTCGACGGGTCCTGCTCGGCCTTGCGGTACACCTGGACGAAGGCGGCGGCGACCCCTTGCCCCTGCCACCGCACCCGCCCCTCCACGGCCCCCGGCGGGGCGGGGCGGGAGCAGCCCGCCGCCACCCCCAGGAGCACACCGAGGACCGCGCCCCAGCGCCTCATGTCCCCGCCTCCCGGGGGAACCCCGCGCTCGCCGCGAGGGCCAGGAGATACAGCCCCGACCCGACCACCAGGGTCGCCGTGTAGCCGAAGTTCATCGCCACCAGCACCGAGCCCACCGAGCCGAGTACGCTCGCCGCTCCGTTCACCGCCCAGGCCCAGGGGATCACCTGACCGCCTACGCGCCCCAGAAGCGCCATGCCGGTGGGAAAGCACACCCCGAGGGCAAACGCCAGGGGCAGCACCAAGCCCGCCGCCACCGCCCATCGGACCGGGTCGGAGAGGGTCAGGGCCGGGGCCAGGAGCCCCGGCGCCCCAAAGGCCTGCACCAGCCCCAGGGCAGCCCCGGCCACCAGGGCGACGGTCAGGGCCCGCCGGGTCCGCCCCGGGCGGCCCGCCCACAGGCTCCCCGCGCCGCCCCCCAACAGGAACCCGAAGAGGGTCGCCGAAGCCGCGTAGACCGGGTGGCCCAAAAAGAGGGAGAGGCGCTTCATGGTGCCGATCTCCAGGGCCATAAAGCCGAGTCCGAGGCAGGCGGCAAAGGCCAGGGGCGGGAGGCCGCCCCGGGGAAACCCCCGGGCCACGGCCAGGGGCAGGAGAAGGGTCGCCAGGGTGAGGGCCCCGAGGCCCAAGAAGGCCGTCCGGAGGAGTTCGGCCCCCCGGTTGTCGAACCCGGCCCGGTCCGGCGCCGCCCACCCCAGGAAGTCCCGGGGGCGCAGGGTGTAGTAAAAGAAGGGGCGGTCATCGCTCGGCGGGCCCACGTCGAAGGGGAGGGTCGCCAGGGTCTCGGCCAGGGCCGGGCCGTCCAGGAGCTCGGTGAGGGCGGTCTCCCCGCCCCCCGGGGGCAGGGGATACAGCCAGGTGAAGCCGAACTCCGCCACCCGGGCGGCGAGGAGCTCGTCGTCGGCCGCCGAGAAGGGCGCCCGCCCCACCATGACGTTGGCGAGCCCCCGGTCCGAGACCACCCGCACGTGGTCCCCGGGGGACGCGATCCCCTCCCCCGCCAACCGGTCCCGGGCCAGGGCGACCAGGCGCAGGGCCCGCTGGTCGTACGCGAAGTGGCTCAGGGAGAGGACCCCCCGGGGGGAGAGGCGCCGCCAGTAGTCCCGAAAGGCCTCCCGGGTGTGCAAGAGGTCCTCGGAGAGGGTGAACGCCCCGGCCGCCGGGGGCAGCCGACCGAACACCGCCGACGCCCCGATGACGTCGTACTCCCCCCGATCCAGCGCCGCGAAGCGCCGACCGTCGGAGATCGTCAAGGCCACCCGCGGGTCGGCGTAGGGGCGCCCGGTGAAGTCGCCGAAGACCTCCTGGGCCATGGCCACCACGTCGGGGTTGATCTCCACGGCGCGCACCGAGGTGCCCGGGAAGGACAGGGCGATCCACAGGTCCTTGCCCCCCCCGGGCCCAAACAAGAGGGCCCGTGCGTCGGCGCGCAGGTGGTACGGTAAGGCGACGATGTTCGCCCGGTAGAACTCGGGGTTGGCCTGGGACGCCGCCCCCTCGAAGAGGTTGGTGTAGCCGGAGTCGTCCACCACCAGCCCCACCTGGGGGGGCACCGGGCCCCGGTAGGCGCGGCTCACCCCAAAGGGCCGGGCCACGTCGGCGGCCGAGAGGGGGAAGGCGGCCACCCGGCTCATGGCGTTCCAGCGCACCGCCAAAAGGCCCGGTTCGTAGCGGCTCTGGGCGAAGGGGATCTCGGCCGCCCCGGTAGCCTGGGCCACCCCGCCCCCCAGGGCGGCCAGGGCGCACACGGCCCACGCCCCGGCCCGGCCGACTCGGCCCGGGGCCAAGAGCGCCGCCCCCCCGGCCCCCAGGGCCGCCGCCACCCCCAGCACCGCTGGCGCGCTCCACACCCCGAGGGCGGCCGGAGCCACCACGCACCCGGCGGCGGAGCCGAGGAAGGTCGCCGCGTACAACCCGTGGAGTCGGGGCGCGGCCCGGGCCAGGAGGCTCGCGGTGGTCACCCCGGCGCCCAGGAAGGGCAACCCCGCCACCACAGCCAGCCCGGCGAGGCGCCAGGCCAGGGCGGCCCCCTGGCCGGCGCCGTCGGGGCGGGCGAAGGGGCGGTAGAAGGGCTGATGGAAGGGCGCCAGGGTCACCTCGGCCAGCTCGGGGCTGGCTCGGGCGGCGGCGAGGAAGCCGAGCACCCCCAAAACCCCCACGGCAAAGGCGGCGGCGCCCCGCCCCGCCCAGGGGTCGGTGCGCAGCCGGGGAAGGAGGCCCACCGCCACCCCCCCAGCCCCGAGGCCCAACAGGGCCAGCCCGATGGCGAGGCTCGCGAAGTGGTACCACATCAGCACCGAGAACACCCGCATCAGCAGGAGCTCGTAGCACAGGACCCCGGCGGAGAGGAGGAAGAGCCCCGGGACGGCCCGTCGCGACGGCGTCACGCCCGCCGCCTCACGGAAAAAGGCTGTCACGCGGACAGCCTTCTCTTCCGTTGGGGGCGAAACCAGCTAGCGTCGGGCCAGCTCACCCGGCTCCTCGACCCGGAGCACCTGGCCCGGGGCGACCCCTTCGATGACCTTGCGGATGCCGCTGGGGAAGCGGACCTCGACGGTGTAGGTCTTGGCCGGGTCGAGCCCGAAGTGGAGCTCCTGGGGGGCCTGGGCGCAAAAGCCGGTGGCGGTCTGGAGCTCGGCCGTGCCGGCCAGGGCGGCGCCGTCCCGCACCCACACCCGGGACCCGACCGCCATGCGGTTGGACACCGTCCCCTTCAAGCGCACCTTGAGCCACCCCTTGCCGCCGGTCTGGTTCAGGAACAGCTTGTTCTCGGCGCCCCAGTTGACCACGTACAGGTCCAGGTCGCCGTCCCCGTCCACGTCGGCAAAAACCGTCCCCTTGGTGCGCACCGTCGAGCACTGGAGCGCCGGGTTGTCGCCGGCGACGTCGGTGAAGGTGCCGTCGCCGTTGTTGCGATACAACTGGTTCGCCACCTTGCAGTCGCCCTCGTACAGGTCGAGGTCGCCGTCGTGGTCGATGTCCCCAAAGGTCGGCCCCTTGCCCCAGCCCCGGTTGGCCAGGCCCGCCCGGGCCGAGACGTCGGTGAAGCGGCCCTTGCCGTCGTTGAGGTACAAGGAGTTGGGGCCCACGTAGTTGGAGACGAAGACGTCCAGGTCGCCGTCCCCGTCCGCGTCGGCAATGGCCGCCCCGAGGCCCCAGTGGGGGTCGGCGAGGCCCGACTCCTTGGAGGCGTCCCGGAAGGTGCCGTCCCCGTTGTTGAGGTACAGCACGTTGGGCTCCCCGGCCGGGTAGCGGCCGTTGACCACGTACAGGTCGGGGCGGCCGTCCCCGTTCACGTCGGCCCAGGTGGCCATCCAGGACCAGGAGCGGTCCCCCACCCCAGCCTTGTCGGTGACGTCGGCGAAGGTGCCGTCGCCGTTGTTGCGATACAGGATGTTCTTGGCGCCGACCCCGTAGTTGGCGAGGTACAGGTCGAGAAAGCCGTCCCCGTCGTAGTCGGCCACCGCTGCGGCGTAGGTGAAGGCCTTGGAGCCGACGCCGGCCTGCTCGGTCACGTCGACGAACTTGCCCTTCTCGTTTTTGAGCAGCCGGTTGGCCTCGATCTCGTGGCGGCCCCCCTTGGGCAGGTACAGGTCCACCCAGCCGTCGTTGTCGTAGTCAAAGAAGACCGACCCCATGGCGAACCCGGCGTCGCCGAGGTTGTCCCCGGCCTCGGCGGTGATGTCCGCGAAGGTGCCGTCGCCGTTGTTGCGATAAAGCGTGTTGGCGCCCCCCTTGTTGGATACGTACAGGTCCCAATCGCCGTCGTTGTCGATGTCGGCAAACGCCACGCCTTTGCCGTTGCCGGCGTCGCCCACCCCCGCCTTGCGGGTGGCGTCGACGAAGAGCGGAGAGGTTGCCCAGGCGGGCAGCGCCAACGCCGCCGAAACCAGTACCAGCAGACCCACGCGCCTCATGCTCGGTCTCCTTTCGCCCAAGGGAACAGCCGCGATCCTGCAAGTATCCAAGGTTCCGGGGACCTCGTCAACCGAGGGGCCCGGCGGGAGCCCCGGAAACCGGGGGACACCGGCCATGTACGGCCCGCTCCCCCTTCGGTTACGCCCCTCGGCCGACTCCCGGGTGGGCACGGAAGCCGGCTTCTGGCACCATGGCGGATCGGGGACCAGGAGAGGAGCAGCCAGTGAACGACGAACCGATCCGAGTGGAGGTGGTGGGCGGCGGCCTTGCGGGGTGCGAGGCGACGTGGCAGCTCGCCCGCCGGGGGGTGCCGGTGCGGCTGTGGGAGATGCGCCCGAAGCGGCGGAGTCCAGCCCATAACACCGACTGGCTCGCCGAGCTGGTCTGTTCCAACTCCCTCAAGGCCATGGGGCTCGGGCAGGCGTCGGGGCTCTTGCAGGAAGAGCTGGGGCGCCTCGGGTCCCTGGTGCTCGCCTCTGCCCTGGCCCATCGGGTGCCCGCCGGACAGGCCCTGGCGGTGAACCGGGAGGCCTTCGCCCGGGCGGTCACCGAGGGCCTGGAGGGGACGCCCGGCGTCGAGGTGGTCCGTCGGGAGGTGACCGAGATTCCCGCGGGGGGGCCGGCCATCCTGGCCACCGGGCCGCTCACCTCGGACGCCTTGGCCGCCCGCCTGGGGGAGCTCACCGGGGCCGACGCCCTGTACTTCTACGACGCCATGGCGCCCATCGTCGAGGGGGACTCCATCGACCGGACCGTCGCCTTCCCCGCCTCGCGCTACGGCAAGGGGGGCGAGGACGACTACTGGAACTGCCCCTTCACCCGGGAGGAGTACGAGCGTTTTTACGAGGCCCTGGTCGCCGCCGAGGTGGTGCCGACCCGCAGCTTCGAGGAGGAGCGGGTGTTCCAGGGCTGTCAGCCCATCGAGGTCCTGGCGGCCAAGGGCCCCAAGACCCTCACCTTCGGCCCCATGAAGCCGGTGGGCCTGGAAGACCCGCGCACCGGGCGGCGACCCTGGGCGGTGGTGCAGCTGCGGCGCGAAGACGCGGCCGGGGAGCGGTGGAACCTGGTGGGCTTCCAGACCAAGCTCACCTACCGGGAACAGGAGCGGGTGTTCCGCCTGATCCCGGGCCTCGGGGGCGCCCGGTTCCACCGCCTGGGGAGCCTCCACCGCAACACTTACGTGGACGGGCCCCGGCTCTTGGACCGCTACCTGCGGCTCCGCAAGACGCCGTGGGTGCAGCTGGCCGGCCAGATCACCGGGGTCGAAGGCTACCTGGAGAGCGTAGCCGCTGGCTTGTGGGCCGGCCTCAACCTGGCCCTGCGCCTGGCGGGCCGCACCCCGGACCCCCTCCCCCCCGAGACCGCCCTGGGGGCGCTCGTCACCCACGTCACCGCCAGCGCCACCCGGCCCTTCGAGCCGATGAACCTGAACTTCGGGCTCCTGCCCCCCCTGGGGGTGCCGATGCGCGACAAGAAGCGGATCAAGGAAGAGAAGGCGCAGCGGGCCCTGGCGGCGTTGGACGGGTGGCTGGCGACCTGGGGCTAGCCGGGGGCGCTGACCGAGGGGGCGCCGAGATCTCCGACGATGCGTCAAGTCCTGCCTTCCGCTGGCGCTTCGGGGAACGGGGGTTTTGAACAGGATTACAGGATGGCAGGATGCCAGCGGCAGGCTGGCCCAGAGAATCGTGTTCATCCTGTTCATCCTGT
>JBBIIA010000123.1:0-13277 GCA_037446775.1 Deltaproteobacteria bacterium | reverse complement strand
GGCTTCTTGAATCAGCGTCCGAAGGTCTTGGGGCAGGAGGTCGGGCGACGTACCAGCCCGAGCCACTACCTTCTTCTTCGTCATCGGCTCACCTCCCTCCCGCCAGCGAATACCGCGCCCCGCGGCGCTCGCCGGACTGGACCACCTTACCAGACTCCCTGAGCTCGCGGATGGCCCAGGCCCACTCGGCGGGCGGGAGGTGCAGGGCGGCGCAGAGCTTGGCCTTGGAGTAGGTTCGGTCGGGGGTGAAGTGGGTGCCCGTCGGTTCACGGTTCAAGGCCCGGCCGTCCCTTCACTGTGGCCCGTAAGAGACGCGCTCCGTGCACGACAGCCACCACGGTCACGGTTGGGCGTTGAACGCGGTAGACGAGGCGGTAGCTGTACACGAAGCGCTCCCGAATCGTCTCGTCTTCAAGCTCCGGCACCGTGCGGCCCCTCAAGGGGAAGCCGGCGAGTGAGCGTGCTTCTTCAAGGAGTCGCGAGACAACCGCCTTTGCATAGAACTCCGAGTCCCTAGAGATGTACTCGGCGATGGCCTCGACGTCTTCAACAGCCTCAGGCGACCAGACTACTCGGAGGTCCATCGGCTCAGCCGGCGCTCGACGTCCTCGTGTGAGATTGTCCCCTCAGCTTCCGCCCGGTCGAGCCCTCGCCTCACCTTCTCGATCACATAGAGATGGTACTGGACGTCCTCGAGCGAGCAGCTGTCGGGAAGCCTTCCGAGGAGGGCCTGGATCTCGTCTTTTGCCGTGTTCATCGTCGTTTCTTCCTTCCAGTGGCGTTCGCGCTCACGCGAGCCGGTACCGCGCCCCGCGGCGCTCGCCGGTCTGGACCACCTTACCAGGCTCCTTGAGCTCGCGGATGGCCCAGGCCCACTCGGCGGGCGTGAGGTGCAGGGCGGCGCAGAGCTCGGCCTTGGACCAAGCGCGGCCGGGGGTGAGGTGGGCGAGGAGGGTCTGGGGGATGTGGCGAGGGGCGGCCGGGTCGATCGGCGCCTTCGTAGGGTGGGCTCCGCCCACCGGTATCTGAGCCGGCGGAAGATCTTCCACGGTCAACTCCACGTTCTTCATGGCGTCCTCCTCGTTGTGGGCCAAGAACTCCAGACGGGCTCCTTCGCCCGAACCCCGTGGTCAGCCTTTCAGCCGCCTTGCGACTGGATCGCCTGGCGAATAGGGGAAAAGTCCCGGTCCGTCGGCATGGCGAACAGGCACCGGCCGCCGCTTCGCGCCGCCCACACCGCGCCCACGGCGCGCTTCTCCTCCGAGTCGGCGGTGTCGTATCGGTCCTTCCCCTTGTACTCTACGACGAGCACGCGACCGTCGGCGAACTGGCAGACGAAGTCGGGGTAGAACCAATCGGTCGAGGTCTGAAGCCGGAAGGACGTGGCCTTGCGCACGAGGTTGCGGACCCAGAAGGTTACCTCCGGCAACCCGTCGAGGAACTGGGCGCACACAAACTCCTCGGCGAGCCCACCGCCCGGCGTGCGCTCCCTCAGTTCTCCGGGTTTGGGCCCGAAGTAGTGCTTCTCGAACCGGAAGCCGCCCTCATAGAGCCAGCTCGGCTCGTAGACCATGGTGCGGAAGTTCACCGTACGGTCATCGCTCACGGCGAGCGCCGACTGCGGCAGGAGAAGCTGCTGGAACGCCGCCCTGCTCTCGGCCCTGCGTTGCTCCTCGATGCGGGCCTCGACCTCGTCGCGCAACCGGAAGCGGTCCAGCGCCAGGACGTCCACGTCCTCGATCCCGTGTCGGGCCATGAGGCTCCGCAGAACTTTCCGCAGGAACTCGGCTGACTCCCCCACCGGGATGTCCTGGTGCTCGATGTGCCGATCGAGCCAGGCGACCAAGGCCTCCAGCGTCCAACCGCTCGATCCGCCGAGTCGCAAGACCTGCTGCTGAACCGCGCCCACGAAATCCGAGCCTGGCGGTTGCTGGACGATGCCGGCCTGCACCTCTCCCCTGGTTCCGACGTCCAGGTACCCGGCCTGCCCCGCGGGCCTCGCCAGGGGGCTGTAGGCCAGGGAGAGCGAGGCGTCCTTGGCGCTGAGCCTCCAGGGATGCTCGAGAAGGAACGTGCGCTCGAACTTGAACAGGCTGCCGTTCTCGTTCACACACAGTCGTAGGCTGGGCCATCGGCCCACGCGGGATCTCGGCCGCCGAGGTGGTGGGCGAACCCGCCCACCCTTCTACGACTCGAAGCTCAGCCTCGGTTCTCATCCGTAGGTCTCCCGTCCAAATTCTCTCCCTCCGCCGCCAGGTCAACGAGCGCTCCGTCCCTGACGACCCACACGGGAGTGTGGGTGCGCCGTCCAAGCTCCAGCGCCTTTTCCGCAGCCCTTCGCAGAGCGGCCTCGGCGTATACCATGTCTGCGTCTTCATGAATCTGGGAGGAATCTGTCATGGCGCATACCCTCTTTGCACGAGTTTGGGTCGCTGGCCTGAATTGTCATACAGGGACCAGGAGTCGACAAGCGGTCGATAGATCACCTCGAAGTTGCGGACGCCGCTGCGAAACCGGCGCCGAATCACAGCCTCGGGTACGTTGTGCCCGCCCTGCGCCACCCGTGCGGCCACCCTCGCCACCGCCACCTCCTCGCTCGGCAACTGCAAGAAGACGAGTTTCACTCTGTAGCCCGAGCCCCGCCACAGCGGGATCATGCGGGCGTAGGTGAGGCCTGCCAGCGTCGTCTCGAAAGAGAAACTCTCGAGACGACGAACGTGGCCCAGGATCTCGTCGAGCATGATGCGTCCCGCACGCAAAGCCGCGGCCTCAGGGTCAAAGGGAGAGAGGCCCGCTGCGATGAGATCGGCGTTTACGAAGACGGGACAATCTGCCTCGTTCGGCAGGAACTCCCGGGCAAAGGTCGTCTTGCCCGCGCCGTTCGGGCCCGCGATGATGACGATCTTCCTCTCGGAGGTCACGCGACGCCCCCTTCCTCGAAATGCTCGGTCAGCGAATACCGCGCCCCGCGGCGTTCGCCGGACTGGACCACCTTACCAGACTCCCTGAGCTCGCGGATGGCCCAGGTCCACTCGGCGGGCGTGAGGTGAAGGGCGGAGCAGAGCTCGGCCTTGGAATAGGTTTGCCCGGGGGTGAGGTGGGCGAGGATGGTCTGGGCGATGTGGCGGGGAGTTCCTTGTGGGAGCGCCGCCCTCGGCGCGACACCGGCCGAGAGGCCGGCGTTTCCGGGTGCCCCTTCGGGACAGGTCGCGGCGGGGGCGCCGCTCCCACCCGAGGGCTCACCTCGGCCGTAGCTGTTCCCCGCGCTCCCCAGATACGCCAGCGCCGCCGCCTCGCTCTCCTCGATGGCGATCTCCACGGCGCGCTTGGCGCGCTCCAGGAGGGCGTGGGCCTGCTTGCGGGCAGCGTAGGCCGATTCGATCTGGTGTCGAATGCGGGCCTGGACTTCAGCCGGTGCGTCCCAAATCAGGTAGTCCTCCACGACTTCGGGGCGCAGCTCGATCTGCCCGGAGGAACCCGTGTAGCCTCGCTCCGTCTGCATCTGCCCGGGAAGCGAGTTGAGAAAGCACGCCAGGTACACCGGATCGAGGCCCTTCTTGGGACGGATGATCGCGACGTGGTTGTCCACCACGGCGGCCAGGTCTTCCAAGAGGCACTGAGAACGGCCGATCGTGATTCGCCCCGTGGAGTTCAGGAGAACGTCGCCCCGCACTACGAGGCCGCTCCGACCGCCTGGAGCCCCCATGAGAAGGCTTCTCCGGGTGAATCGAAGGTCATCCAACGAGACCTCGGTCTTGCCAATGTGCTTGCTGTTGAGGACGACGAGGTCACCCTCTTCCGTGTAGTCCGGCGAGATCCCCCGGCGTACGCGTTCCCTGACTACGTCGCCGAGGCGAAGGGCTCCCGCGGTTCGTAAGCGGTCGAACAACGCGCCATAGAGCGGCTGGAAATGCTCCGCATCCAGCCGCCCGGCGCCGAACGCCTCGCTGGCCCGACGCTCGTACGTCAGGGGCTCGGGGGGCTGCCAGGTGTCGAGGCCCAGGGCGCGGAGGAGGGTCTGCTCGGCCTCGGCGTATAGGCTGACGCTCCTGTCCAGCGTGGCCTTGGCGTCGGCCACCGCGGCTTCGACCGCGGCCTCGAAGCCCCCTGCAAAGCGCGGGACCTTGAGCTGGTCCATATCTTCGAGCAGCAACCCCATCTGAACGGCGCCGCGCGTGAGGCGCCGGATCTGGTCTTGCCCGAAGCGAGACCGGAGAAAGACCGCGAGGTAGCCGGGCGTGACGGTCCGCGGGCGAAGGATGGCGAGTTTGCAGCTGCACGTGGCTTCCGTCGGCGCGCTGACGAGGCTGAGCTCGCCGATGGTGCCGACGATGGAGAGCAGCACGTCGCCCTGACGCAGATGGGACCGGACCATGTGGGGAAGCCGGTACGCCCGCTCCGGGATGCAGACCGGCTGCGCCTGCTCCACGAAGAAGTGTCCGGTAACGTCCTGGCCTCGGTAGTAGGGGATTCCCTCGTCTTGAAACTCGTCGCTGATCGTGAAGTGGTTGCCGTCCGAGAGCTTCACCATCCGGTGGAGCGGTTCAGTCCGCAACCGGTCCAGCAACTCCCGCGAATGGATGTACTCCGGCCGAAAGAATTCCGCGTCCAGCCGAAGGGTCCTCTCCAGCTCCGAGAGCCTGCTCTCCGTCACCTCCAGCCCCTCCAACAAGCCCCGGTACCGGGCCTCGTCGAAGGGGCCTAGACGAAAAAACTTAGTCTCTCCCTCCTGGCGAACTCCTCGAACGCCTCGGCGATGCCGTCCTGGGTTAGACCGTCGTGGTTGAAGAGGTCGTGCTGGACGACCCAGTGGCCGTGGGTGTCGCGGAGCGGCCGTCCGCCCCTGGCCTTGGCGATGATCTTGTCGCCCGAGGTGTCCTTGGACGCCAGCCGCTGGGTGGCGAAGAAGATGGGGTAGTCCTCGACCCGCGGGCACAGGGGGCCGGCCTCGGGGTCGTCGTTCCACTTCTGCACGAAGAGCACGCTCGTCTTGGTGCCGGTGTGGGGCTTGAAGGTGTTGGGGTGCAGACCCACCACGGCGAGGATGCGGCAGTGCTCGGCGATGAACTCGCGCACCCGCTTGTCGGAGGCGTTGTTGAACCGGCCCTGGGGCAGCACGATGGCCATGCGGCCGCCCGGGCGCAAAAAGTCGAGGTTTCGTTCGATGAAGAGCAGATCGCGGCCCACCTTGCTCTCGGCCTTGCCGTTCGCCTTGTGCCCCAGCTCATAGAGCGAGAGGAGGTCGGTCTGCTTGATGTCGCCGGCAAAGGGCGGGTTGGCCATGAGCACGTCGAAGCCGAACCGCCGGTAGTCCTTGCCCGCCGGATCGGCCAGCAGGCGCCGGAGCTTCTTCCAGCCCTCGAAGTAAGTGTCCTGCCAGGCCCGCTCCTTCACGGTCTCGTCCCACTTCTTCCAGTCCAGCGTGTTCAGGTGCAAGACGTTCGTCTGGCCGTCGCCGGCGATGAGGTTCAGGCACCGGGCCACGCGCACCGACTTCTCGTCGAAGTCGATGGCGAAGACCTTCTCGTTCACGTAGTCGATGCAGCGCGGGGGCTTCTTCTCCAGGGTGAAGAGGTGCGAGGCCTCGATGCCCTCGGCCTTCAGGATGTCGTGCCATACCTTGAAGATGCCGTGCATGGTGAAGCCGGCCGAGCCCGCGGCCGTGTCGATCAGGGTCTCGTGCTCCTGCGGATTGAGCATGCGCACGCACAGGTCGATGACCCAGCGGGCCGTGAAGTACTGGCCCTTCTCGCCCTTGGCCGTCTGGTTGATGAGGTACTCGAAGGCATCGTCGATGACGTCGAGGTTCGAGTTGAAGAGCTTGTACTTCTCGAGCGACCCCACGCACACCTGGAGGTGGTCGGGCGTGAGCTTCAGGCGGTCGTCGGCCGGGAACACGCCGTCCCAGCGTTTGCGGGCCTCGGCGAAGAGCTTCTCGATGCGCTCCCTCAGCTCGGCCGCGGTGTTGGTGTTGCGGAAGCGAAGCGTCTTCGCCCGGCCCGAGTAGGCCGAGAGCTCGTCGTAGAGCTTGGTGAAGATGAGCTTGAAGACCTCTTCGAACACGTCCACGCCCGCGTTGGCGAGCACCTCGTCCTCCATGTCGAGGATGAGGTCTTTCAAGAACTTCGCGTGGGTGCCCTCCTCTTCCCGCTCCTTCTCGAACTGGAGCAGGGTGTCGATGGTCCAGGGCGTCTCGGCCACCTCCTCGATGGTCTGGCCCGCGGCGGGGATGTCGGGGATCTCGACGAAGTAGTTGGGGTTCTTGCGGTGCCAGGCGGTGAAGCGGGTGCCGTCGGACCAGAGCGCGGGCGGCGCGCCCGTGGCGTGGCAGTAGCTCTTGAGCTGCTCCTTGCCCTCCTTCTCCTTGAGCTTCTTCACTTCAACAATGAGATACGGGACGTTCGGCCGGTCCTTGTCCCACACCACGATGTCGGCCCGCTTGCTGGTGTCGCGGCCGAAGGTGATGGGGACCTCCACCGCGAGGCGCGAGGCCGGGTAGCCGTAGTGTTCCGCCAGGCGCCGCAGCCAGAGCTGTCGGACCACTTCCTCGGGCTTGGCCTGTTTCTCCTTGCCCGTGGCGAGGCAGGGGAGGTAGGGCTTGCCGCTGCGGTCGGTCAGGGCACCTTCGAGCTCGCGGACGCGGGAGTGGGAGAATACCGAGAGGGCCTGGAGCGCTTCCTCGCTGCGGTAGATCGTGGCCAAGGTGTGCCGGGGTCTCGTCATGGGCGAACTTCCTCCGGTTCCATCGAGATGACTCTTTGCCCGCCTGGCCCGGTGTGTTGCCTCTCGTCGCGGGCGCCTCGACGCACTCGGCCCAAAGACACCAGAGCGCGGGCCGGCGCACCGTGGTGACCGCAGCTTTGGGGCAGGGCCTCGGGGTCACCTTCTACCTCGGGTATCGGGGGCCGGGCAAGATTCAGCCGATCGTATGCGTGGTATTGAGCACCCATATGGAGTCATGTGAATTGCGGCGAAATGGCGCCACGCGGGTTCGCCTGCCGGAACCTCGGCTTTCCTTCCACTGCGGGGCCTGTGGCCGAGGCGGTCGATCTGGTCCGCCTCCATCCACCCGACCCCAGACCCCGCCCTTGCTCCCCTCCGCCGTGCCCATTACGCTTCTGGCAACGATCCGAAAGGAGCAAGAACGATGCAAGCAGCAACCCTCACGTCCAAGTTCCAGCTCTGCATTCCCAAGGCCATCCGCGAGCGGCTCGGCCTCCAGGCCGGGCAGCAGTTCCTCTTCCTGGCCGAGGGAGACACGATCCGCCTGGTGCCCCGCCGCAGCCCCGAGGAGCTCCGGGGGCTCCTCCGGGGCGCCGACCCCGAAGGCTTCCGCGACCGCCAGGAACGGCCGTGATCGCCCTGGTCGACACCTGCGGCTGGATCGAGTGGTCGACCGACGGCCCCCTGGCCGAGCGCTTCGCCCCCTACCTGAGGCTGCCGGCCGACTTGGTGGTGCCGAGGTAGCCTCCTCTCCGCCTCGCCTCCCTCACCCCAATCCTCTCCTGCGACGCCATTCTTGACACGGTGTTTGATCTCGTATAGGGTCCGCCAAACGACCGGTTGACGAGGGGAGGCATGGGCGAACGACGACGACTTCAGCCGGACCTGCGCAAGCGCCAGATTCTCGACGCGGCGGTACACCTGTTCTTCGAGGTGGGGTTCGAGGCGGCGAGCTTGCGGGACCTGGCCGGGCGGGTGGGGATCAACAAGGCGACCATCTACCACTACTTCCAGAGCAAGGAGGAGATCCTGTTCCACCTGGTGCGGGCGGTGGGCCAGGAGCTCCTGGAGGGGGTCCGGGGGGCGGCCAACGGCGACGGGCCGCCCCTGGCCCGGCTGGAGGCGATGATCCGTTTCCAGATCGGCTACATGGAGCACCACGGGGAGGAGATCAAGGTCCTGGTGGAGGAGAAGAAGAGCCTCGGGGCCGAGCTCCAGGCGAGCAGCCGGGAGACCGAAGCGGAGATCCTGCGCCTGTACCAGGGAGCCATCGCCCGGTGCCAGGCGGCCGGGGTGCTCCGCGCCGTCCACCCGACCCCGGCCGCCTTCGGCATCCTGGGGCAAATCAACTGGCTGTACCACTGGTATCGGCCCCAGGGACCGCTGTCGATCCGGGAGCTCGCAGACCAGGTGACCACCCAGCTCTTCCGCGGCCTCTTGGCCGAGGGGGCGCAGGGGTGAAGGTCGCCGTGGTAGGGGCCGGGGTCCTCGGGTCGATCTTCGGGTGCCTCCTGGCGGGGGCCGGCTTCGAGGTGACCCTGGTCGAGGTGCTGGAGGAACGGGTGCGCCTGATCGCGCGGGAGGGGTTGTGGGTCCAGATGCCCGACGGCACCCGCGCCCACCGCCGGGTCGCCATCTCGGCGACGACGGCCACCCTGGGGCCCCAGGACGTGGTGCTGGTGTGCGTCAAGGGGTACCACACGGCGTCGGCGATCGCCTCGGCGGGGCCGCTCCTGGGGCCCGAGACCCTGGTGGTGTCGGTGCAAAACGGCCTGGGGAACCTAGAGATTGTCGCCGAGGCGGTGGGCGCCCCCCGGGTGGTGGGGGGCATCACCGCCCACTCGGGGATGGCCGTGGGGATGAACGAGGTGCGCTACGTCGGGGGCCTCGGGCCGCTCCTGGTGATCGGGCCCTACGACGGGGTGCGTCGCCCCGGTTTCGAGGGGCTGGTGGGAGCCCTCGGCGCGGCCGGGCTCGAGGTCCAGCCGGTGGACGACATCAACCGGGTGATCTGGAAGAAGCTGATCGCCAATGTGGCGACCAACTGCGTGGCGGCCCTGACGGGCCTGACCGGGGGCCAGGCCGTGCACCACCCCACCACCGTCGAGCTGATCGGCTGCCTGGCCGGGGAGCTCGCCGCGGTGGGCCGGGCCAAGGGCATCGACCTCCCCGAGTTCGACGACCCCCAGGCCTTTGCCGTGAAGGCCTTCGGCTCCACCCGGGACAACAAGGTCTCCATGCTCCAGGACGTGGAGGCGGGGCGGCCCACCGAGATCGGGACCCTCAACGAGGTGATCGTCGCCGAGGGGCGCCGCCTCGGGGTGCCCACCCCGTACAACCAGGCAGTGAGCTGGCTGGTACGCGGGGTCGAGGAGCGAAACCGCTTGCGCCTCGCGGCCTTGGAGGCGGAAGGGCTGGCCCGGGGCGCGTGAGGGAAAGCCCGGGGGGCCGCAGCGGGGTCGGCGGAGAGCCGACCCCGCGTTGCGTTTTGGGAACCGCGAGGCTCGGTCGATGGGGCGCGCGGCGCCGCTCCAGGGCTCCCCGGACCCTGCGGGAAATCAGGTGGCAATTGCAGGGCGTGTGGTTTTTTTGACAGCTCCGCCCCCCGGGGCTAGGGTGGCTCGCTTCCCGAGAGCGAGAGGAGCGGGCCATGGCAGAAGAGCGCGGCGAGTCGGGGGAGATCCTGGACAGCCTGGGGTGGGGGGTTATGGTCGTGGGGCGCTGGACCCGGGTGATTTCCGCCTTCAACCGGGGCATGACGGAGATCACCGGGGTAGCGGCCGCCGCGGCGCTGGGTCGGCGGGTCGAGGAGGTCTTCGGCCACATCCAGGGGCTCGACTTCGAGGCCCTGGACCGGGAGATCCGGGAGACCGGGAGGATCGAGGCCCGGAGCCTGCGGCTGGTGCGCCCGGGGGGCGAGGTGATCTTCCGGCACCTCCGGGGGGACGTACTGCGGGGAGCGGTCGACGGGGCGGAGCGGGTGGTGGTGAGCCTGCAGGACGTGACCGAGCGCGAGGTGATGCGACTCTGCCTCACCCGCTACCTGGCCCGGGACGTGGTGGAGTACCTGATGGCCGCCCGGGCCGAGGGGCCGGTGGCCGGCCGGGAGGTGGAGGTGGCGGTGCTGGTCGCCGACGTGCGCAACTTCACCGAGGCCGCCGAGGGGCTGACTCCCGAAGAGCTCTTCGAGGTCCTCAACGCCTACCTCGGGCCCATGGTGGAGGCCACGTGCCGCCACCATGGGATGGTGGACAAGTTCACCGGCGATGGGTTCATGGCGGTCTTCGGGGCCCCCCTGTCAGAGCAGGGCGAGGCGGCGAGAGCCCTGCGGGCGGCCCTGGCCGTGGCCGACGCCGTCGCCCAGGTGAGCCACGCCCGCCAAGCCGCGGGGAGCGCGGTCTTGCACCTCGGGTACGGGGTGCACTGGGGTCCGGCGGTGGTCGGCAGCCTGGGGGCCCTCTCCCGCATGGAGTTCGCGGTGGTGGGGGATACCGTCAACCTGGCCCACCGGCTTCAGGCGGTGGCCGCCCCCGGCGAGGTGTTGGTCACCCGGGAGGCGGTGGCGGCGGCGGGGAACGGCTTCCGGTGGGGGGAGGCCCGGTGGGTCCGGGTGAAGGGGCGCAAGGCCCCGGTCAAGGTCGTCGCGCTCCTGGGGCTCGAGCCCGAGCCGTGACGCCGGGGGAGGGCGGCAGCCACGGCGCCCTCCCCCATTTGGTCAGCCTCCAAACAGGGCCGTGGAGAGGTAGCGCTCCCCGGAGTCGGGCAGCACGACCACCACGGTCTTGCCGCTGCTCTCCGGCCGCGCGGCCACCCGAAGCGCCGCCGCGACGGCCGCCCCGCAAGAGATCCCCGACACGATGCCCTCCTCCCGGGCCAGGCGGCGCGCGTGCTCGAAGGCCTCGTCGTCGGTGACCTGGATCACCTCGTCGACCACCCCGAGATCCAACACGTCGGGCTTGAACCCGGCGCCGATGCCCTGGATCTTGTGGGGGCCCGGCGACCCGCCCGACAGGACCGGGGAGTTGGCGGGCTCCACGGCCACCGACCGGATGGCCTTGCCCTGGGCCCCCTTGATGTAGCGGCTCACCCCGGTGATGGTGCCCCCGGTGCCAACCCCCGAGATCAAGATGTCGATCGCGCCGTCGGTGTCGTGCCAGATCTCGGGGCCGGTGGTCTTGAAGTGGATCTCGGGGTTGGCCGGGTTCTTGAACTGGTTGGGCATGAAGATCCCCTGGGGATCCCCTTCCGCCATCTCCTGGGCCCTCCGGATGGCGCCGCCCATGCCTTCGCTCCCCGGTGTTAGCACCAGGTCGGCCCCGAAGGCCGCGAGCATCTTGCGCCGCTCCAGGCTCATGGTCTCGGGCATGGTGAGCCGGAGCCGGTAGCCCCGGGCGGCGCAGACGAAGGCCAGCGCGATGCCGGTGTTGCCGCTGGTGGGCTCCACCACGGTCATGCCAGCTTTGAGCGCGCCGCGCTCCTCCGCGTCCCAGATCATCGACGCCCCGATCCGGCACTTCACCGAGTAGGCGGGATTGCGCCCCTCGATCTTGGCGAGCACCCGGGCGCCGAGCCCCCGGGCCAGCTTCCCCAGTTCTACCAGGGGGGTGTTGCCGATGCTTAGGCTGTTGTCGGTGTAGATGCGGGCCATGGCACTCCTCCGGTTGGCGCAGCGGGAGGGGGGGTGAGCCCCCGAGGCGGGGAAACCATAGCAATTGTCATGACAGGCTGTCAAGAATTGCCCCGGAATGCCCCTACCAGAACTCCGACAGTTTGCCGGGGATTTCCCGGGTGACGCGAATGGCCCCCTGCCCGGGCAGGGGGCACTTGGTCTCGCAGATGCCGCAGCCGATGCAGCGCTCTTCGACTACGGCGGGGATCTTGACCTGGCGGAGAACGCCCAGGGGGTCGCGGCGCTCCTCCTGCCGGAAGACGATCGCCTTGGGGTTGGTGGGGCAGTGCTCCTCGCACACCATGCAGTCCTCGGCCCGCCGGAAGGGCAAGCAGCGGCCCGCGTCGAAGACCGCGAGGCCGATGACGGTGCGCTCCTTTTCCCCGGGCTCCAGGTAGGCAATGGCCCCCGTGGGGCACACCTGGCCGCACAGCCGGCAGTGGTACTCGCAGTAGCCGAGGCGGGGCACCAGGCGGGGGGTCCACAGGCCGCCGAGGCCAGCCTCGAAGAGCGCCGGGTGCAGGGCCCCCCCGGGGCACACCCGCAGGCAGGCGCCGCAGCGGATGCAGCGCTGCCGGAACTCGGCCTCGGCAAAGGCGCCGGGGGGGCGCAGGAGGTAGAGGCCGGTCTCGGCCTCCTCGGCCCGGATGGCCGGGGCGACGGCGGCGAGGGCCCCCGCGGAGGCCGACGCCAGGAGGGCCCGGCGGCTCGGGGAGGCGGGACCCGCCCCATCGAGGACCTTCCCTCGGTGGGGTTGGCGGGACCCCGCCGGGCAGGTGGCGGCGCACGCCCCGCACTGGAAGCACAGGGACGGGTCGGCGGGGTCGAGGTCGGCGGCACCGGTGGGGCACCGGGCGGCGCAGGCGGTGCACCCGCCGCACCGGTCGGCCTTGACCCGGCGCAGGGGGGAGAGGCGAGCCGCGACCCCCAGGAGCGCCCCGAGGGGGCACAGGTCGGTGCACCAGCGCCG
Organism: Deltaproteobacteria bacterium; assembly: GCA_037446775.1. Taxonomy (GTDB): domain Bacteria; phylum Desulfobacterota; class Deferrisomatia; order Deferrisomatales; family JACRMM01; genus JBBIIA01. The sequence goes on along the minus strand of JBBIIA010000123.1, from coordinate 915 downwards.
GGACGCCGTCGCCTCCAGGGCGAGGATTCCGGCGAAGACGAGCCCGGTCAAGCCCGCCAGGAGGAAGGCCGGGCGGCCGAAGGAGAGGACGGGGTCGAGCAACCGCCGCAGCCCGTCCCCGGCCCCGGAGACCCACGCCACGGAAGAGCCGGCGGCGGCCCCCAGAGCCTCCTTGGCGGCGGCGTCCGCCAGGGGGTGCACGGCCAGGGTGAGGCTGCGCAAGAAGAGGCTCAAGGGGTCGAGGAGGCCCAGGAGGGGTAGGCCCAGGACGGTCGCCGCCAAGAGCGCCACGAGGAGGGGGACGGCCACGCGGCGGCGGCGGCCCCGGGTGCGCCCGGCGCCGACTCGGACGAGTCCCCAGCGGGCGAGGTCGAGGGCTGCCCCCAGGGGGCACGCCCAGCCGCAGAAGTAGCGGCCGAGGGCGGCGGTGGTGGCGACCAGCACCACGGCCCCGAGCCACCCCCACCCCAGGGCGGCGAGCCCCCCGGCGGCCACCTCGGCCAAAAGCGCCAGGGGGTCCAGGCGCAAGACCAGATGCACGGGCCACAGGAGCTCGTCCTGCCCCCGGTAGGTAGTGCGGGCGAAGAGGGCGACGAACCCCAGAAAGAGGGCCCCCTGGACCCACCGGTGGGGCCGGGGCAGGGTCACCGGAGGTGCACCCGGGCGAGGTCGGCGACCCCGAGGCCCCGCTCCTGCGCCAAGCGCAGGTGGGCCACCGACAAGGGATCGACCCCGAACTCCCGGGCGCCCCAGGCGTCGGCGGCCACCACGTCGGCGGACGCCGCCAGGCGGTTGGCCACCCGCACGTCTTCAGTACCCCCCCCCTGGGGGCCGTTGCGCAGGAGGATGCGGGTGGCGTCGACCACGGTGAGGTGGGAGCGCACGGCGCGGTTGAGGTCCACCAGGTTCTCGTCG
>JBBIIA010000122.1:0-13316 GCA_037446775.1 Deltaproteobacteria bacterium | reverse complement strand
GAGCGGGGGGTGCGAGCTTGGTTCGGCTGCCCGCCGCCCCCGAGGGGCTCACCGTGGCCCTCACCGCGGCGGACCCCGGCTCGGCGTGGCGGGTGGCCGCCGGGGCGGCGGGGTCGGGGCAAGCGGTGGGGGGGGCGGTGGCGCTTGGGGCGCCCGCCCGCCCTCTGGTGGCGAGCCGGGGCGCTCCCCTGTATGCTGCCGTGGTCAACGTGAGCCCCGGCGAAGGAGCCCGGGGCTACGCGGCCGAGTTTCGGGAAGGCCCGGGGGAGGCCGAACCGGAGCCGGCGGAGCCGCCGCCGCGGGACTCCGACCGCTTCTTCTCGCAGGCGGGCGACGGCGAGGTGCGGGTGGGGTGCTTTCTAGCGGCGGTCGGCGTCGGGGGCGTCGCAAGAACGGAGGAAGCGAGCGATGGAGGCGAGGCGCGACACCGCCGAGGCGATCCTGGCGACGGCCCTGGAGGTCTTTTCGGCCAAGGGCTACGAACACGCCACCACCCGGGAGATTGCCGAGCGGGCCGGCATCGCCAAGGGGCTTTTGTACTACCACTTCCAAAACAAGGAGCAGATGCTCCACCGGATCTGCCTGGCGCTGGCCGACGAGCTGATCGGCGCCATGGGGGAGGCGATCGCCGAAGAGCGGCGGGCCGGGGGGCCGGTGGAGGCCCGGATCCGGGCCATCCTGCTCGGCTACGCCCGGGTGTTCGTGCGGACCCGGTCCTTCAACCGCATCCTCTTCCACGACCTGGAGTACCTGGGGCCCGAGGCCAGGGCCGAGGTGGTCGCCAAGCAGACCACCAACGTCCACCAGCTCCGGGACTACCTGACCGAGCTGGTGGCGGCGGGGGAGCTTAGGGGCCTGGACCCCACGGTGATGACCTTTTCCTTGATCAGCGCGGTCCACTGGCTCTTCTTCTGGTTCAAGCCCGGGGGCGCGCTCACCCTGGAGCAGGTGATCGACCAGATCGCCGAGTTGTATCTCCACGGGGCGGCCGCACCTTGACGAGGGGGGATGGTCTTCGGGTAGGATTTGGGCGGGCGCCCAGTCAGAGCCTTTTGCCGTCCCTGGGAGGTGCGCGATGAGCCACGCGGTGTGGGTGGTCGGGGTGGGGATGACCCCCTTCGTCAAGCCGGGGGCGAGCGAGCCCTACGACCAGATGGGGGCCCGGGCGGCCCGGGCGGCCCTGGAAGACGCCGGGGTCCCCTACGACCGGATCGGCCAGGCGTACGCGGGCTACGTGTTCGGCGACTCCACCTGCGGCCAGGCGGCGCTGTATCGGGTGGGCCTCACCGGGGTGCCGGTGGTGAACGTGAACAACAACTGCTCCACCGGCTCTACGGCCCTCTTTCTGGCGCGCCAGGCGGTGGCTGGGGGAGCGGTGGAGTGCGCCCTGGCGCTCGGCTTCGAGCAGATGGCGCCGGGGGCCCTCACGGTCGGCTTTGGCGACCGGCCCAACCCCCTGGGGCGCTTGGACGAGGCGATGGAGCGCATCCAGGGTATCGTCCCGGGGGTCCCCTTTGCCGCCCAGTACTTCGGCGGCGCGGGGCGGGAGCACCAGGCCCGCTACGGCACCCGCCCCGAGACTTTCGCAGCCATCGCGGTCAAGGCCCGGCGCCACGCGGCCCACAACCCCAACGCCTTGTTTCGCACCCCCCTGACGGTGGAGGAGGTGCTCGCCTCGCCCCCGGTCTTCGCCCCCCTCACCCGCTTCCAGTGCTGCCCCCCTACCTGCGGCGCCGCCGCGGCCTTGGTCTGCTCCGAGGCCTTCGCCCGGCGCCACGGCGTGGCGCGGCGGGTCCGGATCGCCGCCCAGGCCCTGGTTACCGACCGCGAAGAGGCGTTTTCCCAGGGGATGATGGCGCTCATTGGCTGCGGCATGACCCGGGAGGCGGCGGGGCAGGTGTACGAGGCCGCCGGGCTCGGCCCCCGGGAGGTCGACGTGGTGGAGCTCCACGACTGCTTCACCGCCAACGAGCTGGTCTCGTACGAGGCCCTGGGGCTCGTCGCCGACGGAGGAGCGGAGCGCTTCGTCGCCGATGGCGATAACACCTACGGCGGCCGGGTGGTGACCAACCCCTCCGGGGGGCTTCTGGCCAAGGGCCACCCCCTGGGGGCTACCGGGCTCGCCCAGTGCGCCGAGCTCACGTGGCAGCTCCGGGGCGAGGCGGGGGGGCGCCAGGTGCCTGGTGCTCGGGTGGGCTTGCAGCACAACATCGGGCTCGGCGGCGCCTGCGTGGTGACCCTGTACCGGTCCGGGTGAGCCCGGGCCCCAAGACGGGAGGATCGGCGATGGCGAAGCTTCTAGAGGGTAAGACGGCGGTGATCACCGGGGCGGGCCGCGGCATCGGCCGGGCGGCGGCGCTCCTCTTTGGCGCCCACGGGGCCCGGGTGGTGGTGAGCGACCGGGACCGGGAGCCCGCGGAAGAAGTGGCCGCGGCCCTGCGGTCGGCAGGGGGAGAGGCCCGGGCCCACCCGGGGGACGTGACCGCCGCGGGCTTCGCCGAGGGCCTGGTGGCGGCGACCGTGGGCGCCTTTGGGCCCTCCATCGACGTGCTGGTCAACAACGCCGGCTACACCTGGGACGCCCTCGCCCACAAGATGACCGACGAGCAGTGGGAGGCCATGTGGCAGGTGCACGGCACCGCGCCCTTCCGCCTGGTGCGGGCGGCGGCGCCGTACCTGCGCGACGCCGGCAAGCGCGACCTGGAGGCGGGGCGGCCGGTGCATCGCAAGGTGATCAACGTCAGTTCCGTGGCGGGCACCGACGGCAACCCCGGCCAGCTCAACTACTCGGCGGCCAAGGCGGCGGTTTTGGGCTTCACCAAGACCCTGGCCAAGGAGTGGGGGCGCTACTGCGTCAACGTCAACGCGGTGGCGTACGGCTGGATCGAGACCCGGCTCACCGCGGCCAAGGACGAGACCACGGTGATCGACGCCGGGGGGCAGCGGATCTCGGTGGGGGTGCCCAAACCGACCCTGGACGCCTTCCGGGCGATGATCCCCCTGGGGCGGCCCGGCACCCCGGAAGAGGCCGCCGGGGCCATGCTCTTCCTCGCCTCGCCCCTGTCGGACTACGTGTCGGGGCAGGTGCTCAAGGTCACCGGCGGCTGGTAGGGCGCGACCCATAGGTCCCATAGGTCCCATAGGTCCTATGACTCCCGTCTTCTGAGCAGGCATCCGCCAGGAGAAACACCATGGATCGCAGCAAGGTAGGCTCGACCCTGGGCCCCTTTTCCCTGGAGTACGGCTGCAAGGACGTGGTCCTCTACCACCTCGGCATCGGCTTTGGGGCCGAAGACCTGGAGCGGGTGTACGAGGGGGCCCCGGGGGGCCTGCGGGTCTTCCCCACCTTTGCCGTGGTGACCGTGCTCGAGCCTTTCCTCGCGGTCCTGGCGCGCTTGCAGGTGGACCTCGCGACCATCCTCCACGCCGAACAGACGGTCACCTTCCACCGGCCGATCCCCCCCCGGGGGCGCTTCGCCACGGCGATCTCGGTGCCCGCCGTGTACGACCGGGGGAAGGCGGCGCTCCTGGTGGCCGAGACCCGCACCGAGGGCGAGGACGGGGCGCTCCTCTTTGCGACCCGGGCCGGCATCCACTGCCGGGGCGCCGGGGGCTGGGGGGGCGACCCGGGGCCGCCGCCCCGCCCGGACTCCTTCCCGGACCGTCCGCCGGATTTTGCGGTGACCGACGCCACCACCCCCGAGCAGGCGGTCCTGTACCGGCTGTCCGGGGACCGCAACCCCCTCCACGTGGACCCCGCCGCCGCCCGCCGGGCCGGCTTTCCGGGGCCGCTCCTCCACGGCCTGTGCACCTTTGGCTTCGCCGCCCGGGCGGCGGTGGCCGGGGCGTGCGGCGGCGACCCGAGCCGGCTCCGGGAGTTCGGCGCCCGCTTCACCGGCCCGGTCTTCCCCGGCCAGGCCCTCACCACCCGGGGCTGGGCCCTGGGGGCGGGGGAGGTGGGGCTCCGGGTCGCCACCGAAGCCGGGGAGGTGCTGGCCGGGGCCTACGCGCGCATCGCTTGAGCGGGAGCAGCCGTCCATGATCGAGACCGAGCACGTGATCTTCCGCACCGCCTTTCGCCGGTACGTCGAGCAAGAGCTCGCCCCCCGGGTGCCCGAGTGGGAGGCCGACCGGCTGGTGCCGCCCGCGGTCTGGCGGGAGTTCGGGGCCCGGGGCTACCTGTGCCCGTGGCTCCCCGAGGAGTACGGGGGTTCGGGGGCGGACTTTCGCTACTCGGTGATCATCGCCGAGGAGCTTGCCCGGGCCGGGGCGGTGGGGTTCATGGCGCCCCTGCACTCCGACATCGTCGTGCCTTACCTGTACGACCTCGGCACCCCGGCGCAGCGCGCCCGGTGGCTCCCGGGGTGCGCCTCGGGGGAGCTCGTCACCGCCATCGCCATGACCGAGCCCAACGCCGGCTCGGATCTCGCGAGCCTGCGGACCCGGGCCGACCGGGACGGGGACGGCTGGGTGCTCAACGGCGCCAAGACCTTTATCTCCAACGGCATCAACGCCCACCTGGTGGTGGTGGCGGCCCGCACCGACCGGGCCGCGCCCCCCGCCCGGGGGATCAGCTTGTTTGCGGTGGAGGCGGGGACCCCGGGCTTTTGCCGCGGGCGCAAGCTCGACAAGGCGGGGCTCCACGCCCAGGACACCGCCGAGCTCTTCTTCGACGACTGCCGGCTCCCCGCCGACGCGCTCTTGGGGGAGGAGGGCCGGGGCTTTTACGCCCTGATGACCCACTTGCAGCAAGAGCGCCTGGTGTGCGCCGTCATCGCCCAGGCCATGGCCGAGGCGATGCTCGACCTGACCTTGGGGTACGTGCGGGAGCGCCAGGCTTTCGGCCGCCCGGTGGGGAGCTTTCAGCACAACGCCTTCAAGCTCGTCGAGCTGGCCACCGAGGTGAAGCTCGGCCGCGCCTTCCTGGACGGCCTGGTGGACCGCCACGTGGTCGGCGCGGAGCTGGTGACCGAGGTCTCCATGGCCAAGGCGTGGATCGCCGAGATGGCGAACCGGGTAGCCTACCACGGCGTGCAGCTCCACGGGGGCTACGGCTACATGGAGGAGTACGCCATTGCCCGCTTCGCCCGGGACGTGCGGCCTTTCGCGATCTTCGCCGGCACCACCGAGGTGATGAAGCAGATCGTGGCCAAGGATCTCGGGTTGGTCTGAGGAGGGACTCGATCGGACCGATCGGTCGGATCCGACCGATCGGTCCGATGCCATCACCCCCCCGCCGCGGCCCAGCGGGTGAGGCGCCGGGCGGCTTCGTCCAGGGTCTCGTCGCGCTTGCAAAAGCAGAAGCGCACCAGGCTTCGGCCCTCGGCCTTGTCGGCAAAAAAGCTCGACCCCGGCACTACCGCCACGCCCCCTCGGGTCACCAGCTCCCGGGCGAAGGCCACGTCGTCCAAGCGGGTCACCGCGCTCGTATCGGCCATGACGTAGTATGCCCCCTGGGGAGCGAAGGTCCGAAAGCCGGCCGCCTCGAGCACCGGGAGGAAGCGGTCGCGCTTGGCCTGGTACAGGGCCTGGAGGTCTTCGTAGTAGGCGTCGGGGAGCTCCAGGGCCACCACCCCGGCCTCTTGCAGGGGGGCGGCGGCCCCCACCGTCAAGAAGTCGTGGACCTTGCGGATGGCGGCGGTGATCGCTGGGGGGGCGAGGGTGTAGCCGATCCGCCAGCCGGTCACCGAGTAGGTCTTGCTCAAGCCGTTGATGGTCACCGTCCGCTCGGCCATGCCGGGCAGGGTGGCGAGCGCCAGGTGGGCGGCGCCGTCGAAGGTGATGTGCTCGTAAATCTCGTCGGTCACCGCGATGGCCCCGAACTCCTGGCACAGGGCGGCGATGGCCTCGAGCTCGGCCCGGGAGAACACCTTGCCGGTGGGGTTGTTGGGGGTGTTGACGATCACCGCCCGGGTGCGGGGCCCAAAGGCGGCCCGGAGCTCGGCGGGATCGAATGCCCAGGTGAGTCGCCCGGCCCGCTCCACCGGCCGCAGGGGGACGTAGCGCGGGGTCGCCCCGCACAGGATCGCGTCGGGGCCGTAGTTCTCGTAGTAGGGCGAGAAGACCACCACCTCGTCCCCCGGATCGACGATGGCCATCAGCGTCGCGATCATCGCCTCGGTGGCGCCGCAGGTGACCGTGAGCTCCGCCTCGGGGTCCACCTCGATGCCGAGGAACCGCCGGGTCTTGGCGGCCAGCGCCTGGCGGAAGTTCCGGGCGCCCCAGGTGATGGCGTACTGGTTCACGTCGGCTTGGATCGCCGCGCACGCCGCGTCCTTGAGCTCCTGGGGGCACGGGAAGTCCGGAAAGCCCTGGGACAGGTTCACCGCCCCGTGGGCCGTGGCGTGGCGGGTCATCTCGCGGATGACCGACTCGGTGAACCTCGAAGCCTTTTCCGAAACGCGCATGGTCACCTCTCTCCGGCGGGGGACGTGTGGGTCTGGGTTACGATGTCACGGTTGGGCCGCTGAGGTCCTGCCCCTGTGGCTCGATCTGCTCGCGTCTTGACTCGGGCCGGTGTGGCATCGAGGGCTCCCGCCCGAGTCGTCCCCGCCGCACAGCGATTCCAACCACGCTTGCAAGTAGGGATCGCCCCAGGTCAGGAGCCGTACCCCCTCGCTTCCGTGCCGGACGCCGTTTCCGTCGTTGGCCCCAGGAGCGGTGGGCGGGTGCCGGTCGGCCAGCGCGCCGTCGAAGGTAGCCAGGATCTCCTCGTGGGGCGCGATGCCGAGGTGCGGTGGCACGTAGGCCCAGGTCACCGAGTGGCAGGCCCGGACGCCGTCCGGGGGCACACTCTGGAACCCGGGTTCGGGCACCGCCACGATGCGCATCCCGGGGGCCGGATGGGCCAGGCACCAGGCAGCCAGGTCTTCCTGCATTGCGGGTGAGGTCGGTGATGAAGAGCCATCGCCGACAAGGCCTTCTACCGTCGTGAAATCCTCCAACCGCTCGATGGCGACCTTCGGCGATTCCCTGGCCTTCTCGTCCAGGAGCCGCCGGGCCTCCTCCAACTCCAGCTCGCCGCGGGCCACCCGGCGCAGGATGCGGGGCATCTCGGCGAGAATCGGCTGCAGGGGGCCCACCACGTCTTCGAAGGCGCCGATCCGGTCCTTGAGGGTCCGGTAGGTGTCCTCCTCGATCGTACCCTTCACGTAGAGGTTGAGGATGCTCACCTCGGGGGCTTCCTGACCGATGCGGTCGATCCGGCCGATGCGCTGCTCCACCCGCATCGGGTTCCAGGGCAGATCGTAGTTCACGAGCGACGAGAACTGCTGGAGGTTCAATCCCTCCGACGCCGCGTCGGTTCCTAGAAGCACGCGGATCGCGTTGGGGTGGTCCTGCTTTGACCGCGCCTTGATCTCGGCCTTTTCCACCTCGCGCCAGGCGTTTCGGCCCGGGTCCCAGACCTCGCCGCCCCGGCCCGAATAGCAGGCGATCCGGTCTCCGAAGCGGTGCACCAGGCGGCTGCGGATGAAATCGAGGGTGTCGAGGTACTGGGTGAAGACGATCAGCCGATGCCCCTCTTCGACGAGCCGCGTCAGGGTCTCCTCGAAGACTTCGAACTTCCGGTCCCGCGGCATCTGTTGCAGGTCCTGGATGTAGGCCTGGAGGTACTGGCGCTCGCCCTCCAACTGGGCGCGGCGGAGCGGGTCCTGCTGGAGGCGAAGGAGCCGCTGCTGCTCCCGACCCAGGGCCTCCTCGCCATCGGCCTCGTCGTCGAGCTCCGCTTCCTCGACGGCAAGGTCTTCCTGGAGCGCCTGCGGGGGTAAGGCCGCCATTCCCCGCTGTACCTCCTCGATGGCATCCCGCCGCCGCTCCAGGCTCTTGCGGAACGCCTCGAAGCTGGACGCCAGGCGCTTGCGGAACACGGCCATGAGGAAGCCGATGCCGCTGCGCTCGTCGGCGGGCAGCTCCGCCAGCCGGTAGAACCGTGAGCACAGCTCGTCGATGCGGTGGTACAGCTCCATCTCCCGGGTGGTCTCGAACTCCACCGGCACGTCCACCGGCCGCCGCACGGCGAGGCCGTGCACCAGCCCCTTCTCCTGGTAGGCGCGAAGGGTGGCCCGGGTGTGGCGGAACATGTAGACCGCCAGCGGCGTCTGCCGGGCCAGGTGCGGCGTGAGGGCCTCGGCCTGATCGAGCTTCAGGGCGTCCAGGGCCAGAGCGAGGCCGGCCCCCGTCTTCCCCCGGTTGACGAACTGCTGCCACCCAAAGCCCGACCAGACTCCGGTAGACCCGGGCGCCTCCGAGGGATCGAGGTCCGCGGCTCCGTGGCTTACGGCGAGGCGGGTCATGCGCATCACGTCCGGCCGCACGGGCCGCTTCGCGGGGAAGACCTGGAGCTTCTCGAAGAAGCTCTGGAATCCTTCGACGTCGTTCCATTCGCCCCAGGACGGAGCGTCCAAGCCGCAGAGGGCGAGGAGGTCATGGACTTCTTGCGGGTCGAGTTGCATGGGCGTGGCCGTGAGAAGCCACAGGCTCCCGAAGAGCCGCCGGTGCTTCAGCTCGTGGAGGAGATCCAGAAGCTGGTTCGGCTCGTCCTTGCCGAACACCCGGCGTCGCGCGGCATGGGCCTCGTCGACGATCATCAGGTCCCACGGCGCCACGGCGGCCAGCACCTCGTCTCGCCGGTCGGCCCGGGCGATCAGGTGCCGGGAGACGATGACGATGCCATCCTCGTCCAGGGGATGGTTCACCAGGCGCACCCGGCCGCCGACGTCCTTTAGGACCTTGCCGTCGTAGAACCAGGCGGTGAGGGCGAGCTTCTCGCGAAGCTCCTCCATCCACTGGCGGATGAGGCTTCGGGGCACGACGATGAGCACCCGGCGGACGTCGCCTCGCAGGAGGAGCGTGCGCAGGGACACGCCGCCTTCGATCGTCTTGCCCAAGCCCACTTCGTCGCAGAAGAGGAAGGGCTGTGGGAACTCGCGGGTCGCCCGGCTGACCACCCGTTCCTGGTGGGGGAAGAGCTGCAAAGGCTCGCCGTCGGCCCACAGGGGATCGAGGACCAGGCGCTCACCGCCCGGCTGGCGCGGCGCTTCCAGAAATCGGCGGGCGGCCAGCCGGTCCTCCTCGGGGATCGCCTCCGGCGTCTCGGGGATCTCCAGAGGATCCCGGTCCGGCGGACCATCCGGGGGGACGAATCGGTCCAGGTACTCTTGCACGGCCTTCGGCAATGGCAGAACCAGGAGTTGCGTGTCGTCACCTGCCCAGATGGTCTCGAACTCGTCGATTTCGTCCTGGATGTCCTCCACGTCCTGCTCGGAGAACCAGGAGCGCTTCACCTCGATCTTCTCGCGGTTGCGGTGCCAGGCCGCCCCGGTCTCGTTGATCGACCCTTGGAAGGCGATCCTGTTTCCGTCGCCGTCCCAGAGGACTCCTGCCTTCGGGTGGAAGAGGGCGCCGCCCCGTCCGGGATGGTAGGGTCTTCCTGAGGGATCCAACGGGAACGCCACGCGGACTTCCATGAGGCCCGCGGCGACCATCCAAGCCAGGGCACCGAGGCGATACCGCGCGATCTGGTCTGCCTCGGGCCGCCAACCCTTGGGCAAGCCGAGGAGAAGGCACTCCTCGTCCGAAGGCTCGAAGTGGCGCAGGAGTGTGGTTTCCAGCGACGCCTGGAGGGCCTGTTTGCCCTTCTCGTAAGCGGCCGCATCCTCCGGCGACCAGGTGGCACCGGTAACGACCCGCATGGGCGCCGCCGACGTCTCCGGTCGCTGCCGCGCATTCCGGATGAAACCAGCCACGCCCTCAGCGATCTGCACGAGACTTGCCGAGTCGAAGTACCCCGCCTGCCGGTCGTACCGGACAGCACGCTTCAGGACCGGGACATAGAATTCGTTGACGAGCAGGCCCGCCTGCCCGGCGTACTTCCGGCGCAATTCTGCGATGTCCCGGAAGCTCACCGGCGGTTCCCCTCGTAGCAGCGAAAGTCGTGGGAGCGGCGGACAGCTCGCTTGCGACTGGCGAGCCCCTCCTCCTCGCTGGCGTCTTTGTTGCCTTGGATCCGCAACGCCGCTACATCGCGGTCTATCCTCGCGATCAGGTCGTCCAATGGCGCCTGTTCTTGCATGATCTCCCCGGTCGCCATTCGATGGTTGGTCCTTGTGTGATGGCCGAAGCTACGGCTGGGGCGGAAGGCTCGCGACCGCGAACCCCTGGATCAGACCCCCGTAGCTGGCGCGGCTGACCACGAAGGCCCTCGGGGTCAGCCACCGGCAGGCCTTCTTGATCTCCTTGACGAGGCTTGCTTGGCGAGCCTTGTGGTTTCTCTCTTCCACGGCGCTCGGATACGGCCGGTCCTCTTCCAGCCACAGGAGGACCCGCACGTCGCGATTCCGGTCTACGAGATGGCCGACGTGGGGTTGCCACTGCCCCGGTTCGGACGAGTTCCGGAGCGCCCCGACCATGCCCGCCACGCTGTCCCGAACCTTCTGACCCAGCTCCGTAGCGAGGTCTTCGCCCACGCGCAGCTTGTTCTCGATGCGGTGGTCGCGGAAGTCCTTCACCTCGATGAGGAGCAGGCCCTGCCCCGGGTTCGAGGCAACGACATCCACGGCTTTGGACCCCGGGAGCTTCCCGATGCCGTTGCGGTACTCGCGGTGCCCATCGTATTTCTCGACGATCCACCCGTCCCCGAAGGTGAAGCGGAGGCGGCCTTCGTCCACCACGGTGCTCATGGGCGGGCCTTCCTCGGTGCCGCGGCGCTCCCGGCGAACAGCCTCTGCTCGCGGTCGTAGTGGGCTGCGAACTCATCGAGGATGGGGTTCGGCTCCAGGTCCACCAGATTGTCTCCGGCGGCGACCTGCGCGGCCCCAGCCTTGGTCAGACTCAGCGCGAAGAACCGCATCGAAACGTTGGCGGCCTGGGAGTACTCGGCCGCCAGCGAAAGCTCTTGGCTCAGCAGGAAGTCGTGGGTCGCCAGGAACACCTGGACGCCCTGGGCGGCGATCTCCTGGATGAGGCCCGCGAACTTGGCGATCAGCTTCGGGTTCAGGTTCGCCTCGGGCTCGTCCCACAGGAGGACCCCGCCGGGGCTCAGGGACCCGTTCTGCACCAGGTGCAGCAGGCTCGCGACCTTCCGGAGTCCTTCGGCCAGGAGGTGGGCCTCCAGCAGCCCGTCGCCGGTCTTCCGGTAGAAGCGGTTCCCCTTGAGAACGATCTGGCCGCCCAGCATCTCTTCCAAGGGTTTCGCCAGTGCGGAAACCTCCTGTGCGAATGTCTCCCGAAGGAGGGAACCGGATAGCGCCACGCAGAGGTCGTACAGGGTCTCGTCGAAGGCCAGCTCCCGCTTCTCGTAAGCCTGGAGGAAGCCCTCATAGATCGACAGCGCCTCCCGCGACGGCACGAACAAGGCAGAACCGCTCTCCAGCAGGCAGGCTTCCTCAAGGTTGAGGTTGCCAAGGTTCGAAAGCGTAAAGGCCGTAGATCCCGAAGCGGTATCGACCCGTGCACGGGCAGAGATCCGGCCACCAACGCGCCACACCAACCTGCCTGTGTTCAGGTCATCAGGACGGAAAACCCGAGCCAGCTTCTCGCGGAGCATGCCCCCGATGAGTTTCTGATCGGTCGACCCGTCTCGCTTGGCATTTTCTACCGTCTTCAGTAGGCAGTAGAGCAACTTCAGCAAATGCGTCTTCCCGGTACCGTTAGCCCCGATGAAGACGTTGATGCCGGGCGAGAAGTCGATCTCCGCCTTTTCGAACACGGAGAACTTGTGGAGCTCCAGACGCTTCACGATCATGGGCAAGCCCTCGCCGTGGTGTTTGGATCTGCGGATTTCACCCCTACCCCCGCCAGTCCTTGATCACCAAATCCCACGCCCGGCGCGCGTGGCGGGCGGTGTCGTGCCAGAGGTTGCCTTCGCGGCGGTCCTGGAAGACGCGCTCCAGAAGGTAGAGGGTCACGGCAAAGGCGCCGAAGAAGTCGCGCTGCTGGCCGTAGCCGGACTCGCCGAGCCAGCGGCGCAGGGCCTCGGGGCCGGCCGGAGTCTTCGAATGTCCCGCGGCGCCGTCGCCCGACATGAGGCCGACGGCGTTCCAGACCGCGGCGCCGAGGAAGTTGGGGAAGGTGCGCTCCTCCCACACGTCGGCGGCCCGGGCGGCCCGCCCGCGGCCGACGGACTCGCCCTTGAGGCGCAGCGACAGGAGGCGCAGATCGGTCTCCTGCGGGGCCTTGAGGGTGAAGACCTCCTTCTCGGAGTCCACGAGGCCCATGCGCTGGAAGTCGTCGGGGTCCACGTTCAGGGACTTGGCGAGCTTCCGGACCTCGTCGCTTCCCGCCTGCTCGCCCTCGAAGGTGTCGAGCCAGAGCCACAGGGCCTGGGAGTCGCGGTCCACGGCCTCGGCCGAGAAGCCGTCGCACCGCTCGGCGAGCCCCAAGGCCTTGGCCGACATCTCCCGCAGGAGCTCCGTGAGGCGCCACTGGCCGACCGAGCGGTAGGACTGCTCCAGGGCGTCGGCCAGGTCCACCTCGCGCCCCGCGAAGTCGGTGACCGGCCAGTTGCGCGCCACCTCGCCGATGGCCGGGCCCAGGGCCGAGAGCGAGGCGCAGGGGAGCCCGGCTTCGAGGAACGAGGGCTTGGTTCGGACGAAGGGCTGGCTCACGGGCACTCCCCCTTTGTTGGGTCGGCTACGCCACCTGGAAGTCCACGCGCTTCAGGTGCGCCTCGGGCACCCGCTCGCGCACGCTCAAGATCTCGATGCCCACGATCTGGTCCGCGGAGCTGTAATCGAGGATCACGCCGGGCTTCACCTCTTCGGAGCCGACGATGGCCGAGTCGTCGAGCCGGATGTAGAGGGCGTCGGCCTCGGGGTCGAAGTGGATCTTCATGTTCTTCTCCTCTGGCTCCGGTCGAAGTAGGCGGTCACCACCCGCCAAGGTGTGTTTCCGGGATGGTACACCACCCGGAGCACCCTGTCCCCGAACGCGGTCATCTCGAGCCGTCGCCCTGACCAAGAGCGTTGCGAGACGCAAGCAGGCGCCGCCCAGATGGAGTACATCCTCGTCCAACTTGCCGGTGGCCGAGACGCAGACCGTCAGCTCGCCCCTTCGGATTTCGACTCCCTGCTGCGCGCAGACATCGTGGATGAGTTGGGTCTCTCGCGCCGCCCTCTGTGCCAGCTAATGCTTGAAGCACCGCTGCCCGGTAAACACCATGGTCGCCCCCGCCTCGTTGACCGCGTCGATCACCTCGGCGTCCCGGTTCGAGCCCCCGGGCTGGCACACCGCCGCCACCCCTTCCCGGAGCCCCACGTCCACCCCGTCCCGGAAGGGGAAGAAGGCGTCGGAGATCATCGCCCCGCCCCGGAGGCCGC
>JBBIIA010000121.1:0-13330 GCA_037446775.1 Deltaproteobacteria bacterium | reverse complement strand
CGCAGCTTGGCTGAGATCGTCGTTCGCGCCTACCCGCAGGAGAGCAGCAGCGCGGTGAGGGCCTGGAGGTCATCCAGGGTTACCCCGGGAGCCGGCAGCGCCATCAGGGCCGAGCCCCCACCCGAGAGCACCGAGAGGACCAGGTCCTCCTCCCCGACCCCTGCCACCAAAGCCAGCATCCGCTCGGCCGCCGCCACCCCGCGGGCGTCGGGGACCGGGTGGGCGGCCTCGGTCACCTCGACCCGGGCCAGGGGCACCCCGTGGCCGTCCTTGACGCACACCAGGCCCCCGCCGATGCGCTCTCCCAGGAGGTTTTCCAGGGCCTCGGCCATGGGGGCGGAGCCCTTCCCGGCCCCGATCACCAGCACCCGGCCCCGGGCGGGGAGCGGCACCACCACGGGTGTCCCCCCGCCTCCCACCAGCAGCTGTTCGCCGTCGCGGCGCACCCACTGCTCCACCGCCCGACGCGGATCGGCGGCGGCCACCGCCGCGTCGAAGATCGCCCGGGCATCCGCCCTCAAGGCGGCGTCTCCCTCGGCAGGTCGATCAGGTCCACCCTCCCCTCGGCTACCTGGCGGTCGATCCAGTGGGCGAGCTCCTCTCGGTTCTTCCGCTGCGCGAGGTAGTCGCGCAGCTCGTCGCGCACCTGGTCGATGGGAGCGTCCCCGAACACCGCGCCGTGGCGAGTGTGCCACGCCCGCAGATCGGCCTCGGCGACAAAGGTCATCTCGCGGCGCAGCTCCGAGAGCTGCCGGGCCAGAATCCGGCGGCGCACCCACGCCGCCACGTCCGCCGAATCCAGCCCCAGGGCCGCGAGCTGCCCCGGCCGGGCCGACTCGGCGGCGGCGGTCAAGGCGGCGACCTCGGCCGCCTGGGCTTCGTCGGGCACCGGCAACCGGAGCTTCTCCGCCTCCCGCACCATCAATCGCTCCCGCACCAGGGCGCCCCGCAGGGCGCCGAGCCCCTCCTCGCCGCTCCCCTCACCCGCCAGCCATCGAAGCGCCCGTTCTTGATGGAGCTGACTCCAGGTGATCGCCTCGTCGTCCACCCGGGCCACGATCGCATCCAAGAGTTCCCCCCGCGCCGGGGCGACCAGGATTACGGCAACCACCGCGGCCACCAGTCGCCTCACGGCTGCCCTCCCCGCTGGTAGCGGTCGACCGCGCGCCGGTGCTCGTCGTAGGTGACCGAAAAGACGTGGGTACCGTCGTTGCGGCTGACGAAGTACAGGTACGGCACGGCGGCCGGCCGAAGCACCGCTTCCAGGCTCGCCCGACCGGGGTTGGCGATGGGCCCCCGGGGGAGCCCCGCCCGGGTGTAGGTGTTGTACGGGGTGTCTCGCACCAGGTCGGCGCGCCGCAAGTCGCCGTCGAAGCCCTCGACCCCGTAGATCACCGTGGGATCGCTCTGGAGCCGCATGCCCCGCTGCAGGCGGTTGTGGAACACCGCCGCCACCAGGGGCCGCTCCCCGGCCGCCCCGGTCTCCTTCTCCACCACCGAAGCCAGCGTCACCCAGCGGTGGAGGTCAAACCCCCGGGCCTCGGCCTCGGGCCCCAGGGCGTCGGCCACGGCGCGAAAGCGCCGAACCAGGGCGTCGACCACCCGGGCGGCGGGAAGCCCCCGGGCGAAGCGGTAGGTGTCGGGGAAGAGGTACCCCTCCAGGGTCGGCCCGGGGAGCCCCCACCGGCCCGGGCTCGCCTCGTCCAGGGCCAGGGCCGCCACGGCCTCGGCCCCGGTCACCCCCGCGGCTTCCAGGAGCCGCCCGATCTCCCGCACCGTGAGGCCCTCGGGGATCACCACCTCCACCTGCTCCACCCGACCCGCCTCCAGGTCGGCCAAGACCTCCCGCAGCCGCACCGGCCCGGGAAAGGCGTAGCTCCCCGCCTTGATGTCCTGGGGGCGCCCCGACAGCCGGTGGCCCCAGCGGGTGCCCCACTCCCAGGGCCCCAGCCCCGCGGCCGCCAGTTGGCGGGCTAGGGCGCCGGGCCCGGTGCCCGGCGCCACCTCGACCCGGGCGGGCCCGGGGCGCGGCGCTGCCAGGTACTGGGCGAGGCGCAAGGGCAGGAATCCAGCGGCCAGCAGCACGGCCGCCGCCAGCAAGAGGCCGGCCCGCCGGAGCGCGCCCGGCCCTACCGCGTGAGCCACGACTTGAGGTAGTGCCAGGTGGTCGCCCGGTTGAGCTGGGCCAGGGCCGAGGTGAGGGGAACTTCCTTGGGGCACACCTGGGCGCAGTTTTGGGCGTTGCCGCACTCGGTGATGCCGCCGTCGCCCATGGCGGCCTCCAGGCGCTCGGCGGCGTTCATGCGGCCGGTGGGGGAGATGTTGAAGTACAGCGCCTGGGCCAGGGGGGCCGGCCCCATGAAGTTGGTCCGGGGGTTCACCTGGGGGCACGCCTCGGCGCAGCAGCCGCAGGTCATGCAGCGGCTGAGCTGGTAACCGAACTGCCGCTCCACTTCCGGCAGCCGGGGCCCGGGACCGAGATCGTAGGTGCCGTCGATGGGCACCCACGCCTTGACCCGCACCAGGGCCTGAAACATCGACCCGCGGTCCACCATCAGGTCGCGCACCACGGGAAACTTGCTCAAGGGCTCCAGGACGATCGGCTGGGGCAGGTCCTCCACCAGGGCCGTGCACGCCTGGCGCGCCCGGCCGCCGATCACCATGGAGCAGGCGCCGCACACCTCCTCCAGGCAGTTGCACTCCCACACCACCGGGGTCGTGGGCTGGCCCCGGGCGTCCACCGGGTTCCGTTGGATCGCCTGTAGGCAGGTGATCACGTTCATCGCCGGCACCCAGGGCACGGCGAAGTGCTCCCACCGAGCCGGGGACCCCGGGTCGTCCTGGCGCCGCACCTTGAGTCGCACGGAGTCGGGCACGGCTAGCCCTCCTTCTCGACGTCGTACACCCGGGCCCGGGGGGGGATGAACTGGGTGTCCACGTCTTCGTAGTCGATGCGGGGACCGTCGGGGGTCCAGGTCGCCCGGGTGGTCTTCAAGAACCGGGCGTCGTCCCGATCGGGGAACTCGGGCTTGAAGTGGGCGCCCCGGCTCTCGTCCCGCAGCCGCGCCCCCAGGGTCATGGCCCGGGCGAGCTCGATCATGTAGAAGAGCTCCCGGGTGAAGTGCAGGGCCTGGTTCTGGCGCGTCCCCCGATCGGCGAGCCCGACCTGGTGCCAGCGCTCCCGCAGCTCCTCGAGGGCCTCTAGGGTCTGGTCGAGCTGGCGGTTGTCCCGCACCACGGTCATGGTCTGGGTCATCCGCTCCCCGAGCTCCTGGTGGAGCCGATAGGGGTTCTCGTCCCCCTCCCGGCGGCGGATCCCCTCCAGGAACTCGCTCTGGCGCAGCAGCTCCGCCTCCTGGCCGCTGGCCGCCGAGACCGCGGTACCGTCCGCGTGCTCCATCGCGCGCTGGGCCGCCACCTGACCGCCGTAGATGCAGGAGAGCAGGCTGTTGGCTCCGAGCCGGTTCGCCCCGTGGTACTGGTACTCGCACTCCCCGGCGGCGAAGAGCCCGGGGATCGAGGTGTGCTGGTCGTAGTCGACCCACAGCCCCCCCATGGAGTAGTGCACCGCGGGAAACACCTTCATGGGCACCCGGGCCGGATCGTCCCCGGTGAATTTGCGGTAGATCTCCAAGATCCCGCCGAGCTTCACCTCCAGGAAGTCCGCCGGCAGGTGGGTGAGATCCAGGTACACCTGGAGCTGCCCGTCCACCCCCAGCCCCTGGTTGACACAGACGTCGAAGATCGCCCGGGTGGCGATGTCCCGGGGCACCAGGTTGCCGTAGGCGGGGTAGCGCTCCTCCAGGAAGTACCACGGCTTGCCGTCCCGGGGCACCCAGACCCGGCCCCCCTCGCCCCGGGCCGACTCGCTCATCAACCGCAGCTTGTCCTCCCCGGGGATCGCCGTGGGGTGCACCTGGACGAACTCGCCGTTGGCGTACACGGCCCCCTGGGTGTACAGGCTCCCGTTGGCGGCTCCGGTGTTGATCAGGGAGTTGGTGGAACGGCCAAACACCAGCCCCGGCCCGCCGGTGGCCATGACCACCGCTCGGCTCGGGAGGGCCTTGAGCGCCCCGGTCGCCAGGTGCAGCGCCATGACGCCCCGGCAGGTTCCGCTACCGTCCAGGATCGCCGACAGGAACTCCCAGCCCTCGTACTTGGTCACCAACCCCGCCGCCTCGTAGCGACGCACCTGCTCGTCCAGGGCATAGAGGAGCTGCTGGCCGGTGGTGGCGCCGGCAAAAGCCGTGCGGTGGTGCTTGGTGCCGCCGAAGCGCCGGAAGTCCAGGAGGCCCTCGGGGGTGCGGTTGAACATCACCCCCATGCGGTCGAAGAGGTTGACGATGCCAGGCGCCGCTTCGCACATCCGCTTGACCGGGGTCTGGTTGGCGAGGAAGTCGCCGCCGTACACCGTATCGTCGAAGTGCTCCCAGGGGCTGTCCCCCTCGCCCTTGGTGTTGACCGCGGCGTTGATGCCCCCCTGGGCGCACACCGAGTGGGAGCGGCGGACCGGCACCAGGCTCACCAGGTCGACCTTGAAGCCCTGCTCGGCGGCGCGCACGGTGGCCATCAGCCCCGCGAGCCCGCCCCCGATCACGACGATGTTGCGCCGCTCCACGCCCGCCACCTCCTAGAACCCCGCCAGGGTGTCGAGACCGTAAGCGGCGAGCACCGCAAACGCGACGAAGCTCGCCCCCACCAGCACGCGTTGGCTGTGGGGGCCTGCCGTCACTCCCCAGTCCACCAGGGTGCCAAACAAGCCGTTGGCGAGGTGGAACACCGAAGCCACCACCCCCGCGTACCAGGCCGCCAGGTACCAGCCCGCATCCGCGTAGGCGGCGCCGATCTTCACCGCCCCCAGGTGCAGCAGGAGGAAGGGGATCAACAGGAGCCCGGTCAGCCGCTGGCCCACGTACATGCCGTTGCGGACCCAGAAGTAGCGGCCGAGGTTCCAGCTCGCCTCATAGCAGATGTACGCCCCGTACAGCCCGTGGAAGAGGAGCGGCCCATACAGGAAGAAGACCTTGAGCGCGGTGGACTGGTACGGAAAGCCGCCCCGGACGTGGAGGCACAGGAAGTAGCCGAGGAACAGAAACCCGGTGAGGCTGTGGAGCTTGCGGAGCCAGAACTGGGTACAGCACGGGCGGTGGGATGGCATCGTCGTCCCTCGCGTTGGGCCGGGGATGGGGATCGAGTCTAGCACCGGCTTTCGACGCCGGGCCAGGTGTTTTCCCTTCCTCCCCGCCCGTCAAGGCTTGGCGCCGACCCCCGTCTTCACCCGGCCGAGGGCTTCGGCGGCTGCGTCCAAATCGGCACCCAGGGCCGGGGGGAGGGTTTCCCGCAGCCCCTGGAGTTCGACCTCCAGGCGGCGCAGAGCGGCCCGCGCCTGCTGGGAGTGGGCCTCGGAGAGGCGGGCCTCCACCGCGTCCACCCGCGCTCCCATCGCCGCCACCTCGCCCCCCAACCCACCGAGCCGGGCCAGCACGAGCCACCCCAGGAGCAGCACCCCCACCAGGGCGACCACCGCCAGGATCATCGCCGGATCGCGGCGCAGGGCCTCGCGGGCGGCCTCCCCCATCGAGGGCTTCGCGGGATCGCCCGGGGATTCCGGGGCGGGCCGCCGGCCTCCTTCTCCCTCCTCGGGCCCGGGAGCAACATCGGAGGCGATGGGCTCTGTCGCTTGCCCAGCCTTCCTCCCTCCTTCGCCCTCTAGTCCGGGGGCGGCGTCGAGAGGAAGCGTCTCGGTCACGGCGGGGGCAGCCCCCTCAGCTTGGCGGTCGGTCTCTTCGGTCATGGCGTCTCCTCGCGCTTGGGGGCGCCATGGTACGAACCCCCCCCGCGACCCGTCAAGGCCGCGGGTTTGAGGCCGCGGGTTTGGGGCCGCGGGTTTGGGGCCGAGAGGGGCGTGGTGGCCGGGTGTGAGCACCGCGCCGCCGCATCGAGCATCCGGGCGCCAGCTCCAAACCGGGGGCACGGTCGGACGATTCCCGGGGCCCGAGCCTTGACGGATGCCGATCCGCATGGCATAGGGCGGCCATCCCTTCGTCCCCCCGTTCCCGGAGTTGACCATGAAGATCAGCCGCCCCCTGCTGCCCGAGGCGCCCCCGATCGGCCGGACACCCCAATCCTCCCTCCCCAGGGCACCGGGGAAAGGCGCCCTCCGGGGGGTTGGCTCCACCGACCGGGTCGAGGTGACCCCCGAGGCGGCCGCCGCCCGCTCGGCCGACGAGGCGGCGCGCCGGGCCACCCGAGACCTGATCGCCGCGACCAACCGCGACTCCCTCTGGACGCCCGGCCGCGACCTCCGCGACGTCGCCTCCCTGCTGCGCCACCGCGTCCCTCCGGCGTAGCCTCCTCGCCCCACCTCCGGTACCATGCTCCCCTTCGCGGGCCCCATGCGGGGGTCCGGCCGAGACCGGAGGAGCCCCGTGCCCGACACCTACCACCTCCAGTGCGCGACCTGCGGCACGGTCAACCGAGTGCCCCACGCCCGAGCGGCCGACCGGGGCCGGTGCGGCCACTGCGGCGCCCGCCTGCTGCCGTCCCACAGCCTGCCCATCCAGACCTCCGACGCCACCTGGGCCACCGACGTCCTGGCTTCCACGCTGCCGGCGGTGGTGGAGGTGTGGAGCCCCCGCTGCGGGGTCTGCGCCGACTACGAGGTGAGCGTGCGCCGGATGGCGGCGTCGCTCTTTGGGTTGGCCCGGGTGCTGCAGCTCAACGCCGAGGAGAACCCGGTGACGGCCAACCGGTACGGGATCCGGGGGGTCCCCACGGTGCTCCTGTTCCGGGGCGGGGAGCTCCTGGCCACCCTGGTCGGCCCCCAGGGCGAGCGCGGCTTGCGCGAGCGCCTCGGGGTGTAAGCCGCCCCACCGGATCGGCTTCGCCCCTTACCCCGCGCCCCAATGGGCCACGTCTTCATCTTTTGCACTCAATGCCACGAGGAGCACTCGTCATGATCGGAGATCTGCTCAAGGGAGACCTCGTTCGCCACGCCACCCTCGGCCTCGGCCGGGTGGAGGACACCTCCGGCTTCGGGGAACGCCAGCGCTGCCGGGTGTACTTCTCCCGGGGCGACAAGGAGGGCTCCTTCGAGCGCGCGGCCCTCACCCCCCTGGAACCGGGGGACGCGGCCGCCTACGAGATGGTCAAGCTGGCGGTGCGGGAGCTGCGGGCCGAAGAGGCCCCCCGGATCGACCTGGGAGACCGGTGGCAGGGCGGGGAGCTCATCCTCCAACCCGGCGACCGGGACCTGAAGCCCAAGACCCTCCCCCTGGAGCAGTTCTTCCACAAGATCGTGATGATCCGCGACCGCCTCCGGGTGCTGGAGCAGCAGATCAACGCCCACAAAGGCCTGACCGACGAGGACAAGGTGGCGCTCCAGCAGTACATCACCCGAACCTACGGCTCGCTCACCACCTTCAACGTCTTGTTCAAGCACCGGGAGGACTGGTTCGTGGGCCAAAAGGGCGAGGAGTAGAGGGGCTGGGCGAAGAGGGTCACCTCCCGCAGGCCCAGGTCCACCAGGGTGAGCTGGGGCGGCTCGCCCCGGCCGGGGAGGTCGGCGCACCCCCCGAAGACGAGGAAGGCCCCCGCGACCCACCCAGAGATCCAGGTCTTCATGTTTCGTCCTTTGCGTTACCGCCCCGCGTCGTGGCGGGTGAGCCTGACCGGATCGAAGCCCAGGGCGACGAGTCGCTCCACGAGCCGGGCGTAGGTGGCGTCGGGCAGCCGGGGCTCCCGGGCGAGCACCCACAGGTACTCCCGGGAGGGGGCGCCCACGACGGCGTACTCGTACTCGTCCCCCAGGGCGAGGATCCAGTAGTCCCCCCAGAAGGGCCGAAAGAAGCTCACCTCGAGCTTGGCGTTGGTGGCGGGGTCGACGACCCGGGCCGTGCCCCGCGCCCGGCGCAGCCCCCCCCCGGGCTCCCGGCACTCGTTGAGGACGTCCACCGTCCCGTCGGGCTCCAGGCGGTAGGTCGCCGTGCTGTCGGCACACCCCTCCTGAAAATGGTGGGGGTAGCGAGCGATCTCGTGCCAGGTCCCCATGTACCGGGGCAGGTCCACCCGGGCGACCGTCGGCAGCTCGGGCCCCGCCGGCCGACCGGCGCACGCCGCCGCCATAAGCGCCAGGACCAGCGCCCAGGGCCTCACCGGGGCACCTCCGCCTCGCACGGGACCCCCACCTGGCACAAGCCACAGCCGGTGACGCCGACCTCGTACCGGGCCCCTAGGGCGGCGAGGGCTACGTCGTAGCTCCAGTGCCGGCACCGCTCCTTGTCGTGGCCGGCACCGCTGATGGCGCCCGCCGGGCACCGGGCGACGCAGGCGGCGCACCCCCGCTCGTTGAAGAAGCCGCAGTACTCCCGCAGGGAACGGTACGGGCGCGGGGTCGGGGGAAGGGACGCCTCGGTGACCACGCTCCCCAGGCGATGGGCGATGCCCTTCGGGGTGATCAAGCCGTCGTTTAAGCTAAAGGTGCCGAGCCCGGCTACGTACGCCGCGTGGCGCTCGGACCAGGTGGAGGCGATGCCTACCCGGGGGTCGTCCACCCGGGCCCACCCCGGCGCCAGGACCGGGGCCACGGCGCGGGCTCCCCGGGCCGCCAAAAAAGCCACCACCCCGCGGCGCAGGCGGTCGTTGAACGCCTCCCCCCAGGCGCGGGTGTGGGCCCACAGCCGGGACGGCAGCTTCCCCTCGGCGCGGTTCTCCTCCCGGGTGTCGGCCGCCACGGGCAGCACCCAGGAGATCACCGTTCCTCCGGGGAAGGTCCCTCTCCCGTGGACCCCCTCGAAGGCGTCCTGCGGCGTCCAGTGAAACGAACCGATCACCCGCTGGAACTCGTCGAAGAGCGGGTCGTCCGCCGAGGCGAACCCCGCCAGGGGCGGGTCGAAGTAGGGGCCGCCGTCCGGCCGCCGGTTCCCCGGGTCCTCGGCCACCCACCGCTCGATCTCCGCCCCAACAGCCTCTGCTAGCTCCACGTCCGTCCTCCTTCCCCCCGGCGTTGGCCCCGTCAGCTTACCCGCCCGGCCCGAGGCGGCAACCTCAGCCGCTCCCGGGAGGCCCATGCCGCTAAGGAGTCCGGGGACCGCGATCCCCCGAGCCCATCGCCAGGAGGTCCACCGGACGCCCGAGGGGGCTCGCGCCCCCGCGGAGGAACCGAGAGCCACAGCCGTGGTCAGGAACCGGAGGTGACCCAAGGGAGACGCCGGGCCCCCCGGCCCGGCGGGATTTCACCGCGCCCCCGGGCCCCGGCGTAACTTCCCACCGGCCCGAAGCCTGGGCCGAGCCGACCGCGCGCCAAGCGCCGAACCCCGGGCAGGGGTAGCGGGCTTGCCCGCGAACCCTCCGCAGCGGTGGCGCCGACCCGTTCGCGGCCAACGGCCGCTATCCGGGGGTTCTCCAGGGGCGGAGGTGGCGCCTTGGCATCCAGCACCCCCGCGCCTCCACGGCCTGAAGCCATGCCTCGCTCGACATCCTGTTCATCCTGTTATCCGGTCAAAAGAGCCCTCTCTTTCGTACCTCGACGGTCTGAGGCAGCGCCTCCCTAGGCCTGGAACTTGCACACCTCCCCGGGAATCCCGGCGCGGGCCCGCCCGCGCCGCCGCTCACCCCTGGAGGGCCCATGCACCTCGAACCCTTCGAGTACCAACGACCCGCGAGCCTGCGCGAGCTCGAGGGACTCCTGGCGAGCCGCGCCGCCGACGCGCGGCTGTTGGCCGGGGGCACCGACCTCCTGGTCCTGGTGAAGGAGAAGCTCCTCTCCCCTCGCCTTCTGGTGGACATCGGCGACCTGCCCGAGCTCCAGGGGATCGCCTGGGACCCGGCCGGGGGCCTGACCATCCTCGCCGGCACCAAGGTGGCCGCCCTGGAGCGGGACCCCCTGGTGCGGGCCCACGCCCCGGCGCTGGCGTGGGCCGCGGCCCAGCTCGGCTCGGCCCAGGTGCGGGAGATGGCGACCATGGCGGGCAACGTCTGCCACGCCTCCCCCTCCGCCGAGACCCCCCCGGTGCTCCTGGCCCACGGCGCCGAGCTCACCCTGGCCCGGGCCGGCGGCGAACGCACCGTGGCCATGCATGACTTCTTCCTCGCCTACCGCAAGACCGCCCTTGCCCCCGGGGAGTACCTCAAGCGCTTCCGCCTGCCTCCTCTGCGCCCCCGGGCTGCCGTGGCCTACCGCCACCGGGGCTTACGGCGCGCCATGGAGATCGACATGGTCAACGTCGCCTGCTACCTGGAGCTCGCCCCCGGCGAGCCGGTGGCCCGGGCGGTGCGCATCGCCCTCGGGGCGGTGGGGCCGGTGCCCTACCGGGCCACGGGCGCCGAGGCGGCCCTGACCGGCCGGCCGGTGGACGCGGCCTTTTTCGCCGAAGCGGGCCGGCTCGCCGCCGCCGAGGCCAAGCCCATCGACGACGTGCGCGCCTCGGCAGGCTACCGGGCCAAGATGGTCGCGGTGCTGGTGCGCCGGGCGCTCACCGCCTGCGCCGAAGCCCTGGAGGTCCCCGCATGAAGACCCTGATCACCGTCACCGTCAACGGGGACCCCCGCGACCTGGTCGCCGCCCCCACCGACTTCCTCCTCGACCTGCTCCGCGACCAGCTCGGCCTCACCGGCACCAAGCGGGGCTGCGGCATCGGGGACTGCGGCGCCTGCACCGTGCTCATCGACGGCGTGCCCGTGCTCTCCTGCCTCACCCTGGCCCTCTCCTGCCACGGCAAGGCGGTCACCACCATCGAGGGCCTGGCCCGGGGCGGCGAGCTCCACCCGGTGCAGCGGGCCTTTTTAGACGCCGGCGCGGTCCAGTGCGGCTTTTGCACCCCCGGCATGATCCTCTCCACGGTGGCGCTCCTGGGCCGCATCCCCAACCCCACCGAGGAGGAGATCAAGCACGGGCTCGCCGGAAACCTCTGCCGGTGCACGGGCTACGTCAAGATCGTCGACGCCGTGGCCCTGGCGGCCCGGTCCAGCACCCAGGAGAGCCCCCATGGCTGAGCGCACCTTCGGCGTCGTCGGCACCAGCGTCGTCCGCAAGGACGGGCCCGGCAAGGTGAAGGGCGAGGCCCGCTACACCGACGACCTCCAGCTGCCCCTGATGCTCCACGCCCGGATCAAGCGCTCGGAGCTCGCCCACGCCCGCATCGTCAAGATCGACACCAGCCGGGCCGAGGCCCTGCCCGGGGTGAAGGCCGTGGTGGTCGGCGCCGAGGCCCCCATCCCTTACGGCATCGTCCCCCAGGTGCCCACCGAGACCGCCCTGGCGGTCGGCAAGGTGCGCTTCGCCGGGGAGCCGGTGGCGGCGGTAGCGGCGGTGGACGCGGCCACCGCCGAGCGGGCGCTGGATCTCATCGAGGTGGAGTACGAGCCCCTGCCCGTGTACCTCACCCCCGCCGAGGCCACGGCCCCCGGGGCGGTGCCCCTCCACGAGAAGAACAAGGCCGGCAACGTGGCGTACCAGGCCGACCAGGAGTTCGGCGACGTGGACGCAGCCTTCGCCCGCTCCCACCGGGTGCTCGAGCGGGTCTTTCGCACCAGCTACGTCAACCACGCCTTCATGGAGCCCCAGTCGGCCCTGGCCCGGTTCGACACCAACGGCGAGCTCACCCTGTGGTCCACCACCCAGGTGCCCCACTACCTCCACCGAACCCTGTCCAAGGTCTTAGAGCTCCCCATGGCCAAGATCCACGTCCAGGTGGCCACGGTGGGGGGCGGCTTCGGCGGCAAGGGCGAGGTCTCCAACAACGAGCTGATCGCGGCGCTTCTGAGCCGCAAGGCGGGGCGGCCGGTCAAGCTGACGTACTCCCGCAAGGAGGTCTTCCTCCAGCACCGCGGCCGGCACCCCATCGAGATGCGGATGAAGATCGGGGTGGCCAAGGACGGGCGCATCGAGGCCATCGAGTACGACGGCACCATGGACGGCGGCGCCTACGGCGGCTGGGGGATCGTCATCCTCTTCTACACCGCCGCCATGCTCCACCTCCCCTACGCGGTGGAAAACGTGCGCTTTGTGGGCCGGCGCATCTACACCAACAAGCCCACCTGCGGCGCCATGCGCGGCCTCGGGGGGGTGCAGCCCCGGTTCGCCATGGAGTCGCTCCTAGACGAGCTCGCCGACCAGCTCGGGATGAGCCCCTACGAGCTCAAGAAGCGAAACGCCATCGGCAAGACCCACACCACCGCCAGCGGCGTGGTGGTGCGCCACAGCGAGTACCGCCAGTGCCTGGATGAGGTGGTCAAGCGCTCGGGCTTCGAGGAGAAGCGCGGCCGGCTCGGCTTCGGCCGCGGGGTGGGCCTCGCCGGCGGCTACTACATCTCGGGCACCGCCTACACCCTGTACATGTCCTACAAGCCCCACTCCACCGCCCTGATTCGGGTGGACACCGAGAGCGGCGTCACCGTGTACTGCGGCGCCACCGACATCGGCCAGGGCTCGGACATGGTGCTCGGCATGATGGCCGCCGAGAAGTTCGGCCTGCCCTTCGACCAGGTCCACGTCTCGAGCGGGGACACCAAGCTCACCCCCTTTGACCTGGGGAGTTTCGCCAGCCGGGTCACCGTGGCGGCGGGCTCGGCGGTGTGCCAGGCCGCGGACCGGGTGCTCGCAAAGCTCAAGCCCGTGGCGGCCGTGCACCTGGGCTGCCGGCCCGAGCAGCTCGCCGTCGGCCCCGGGGAGCTCTACTCGGTCTTCGAGCCCGAGAAGCGCCTCCCCTTCTGGGACGCGGTGGACCGCTACATCGACGCCCACGGCCCCCTCACCGCCACCGGGGACTACACCCCGCCGCGGCGCACCGGGTCCTTCAAGGGCGCCAACATCGGCCACAGCCCCACCTACGGCTTCACCGCCCACGTGGCCGAGGTGGAGGTGGACGTGGAGACCGGGGAGATCCGCATCCCCCGCTACTGGGAGGCCGGGGACTGCGGCCAGCCCATCAACCCCCAGAGCGTCGAGGGCCAGGTGGAGGGCTCCATCGTCATGGCCCTGGGGCAGGCCCTCTTCGAGGAGGTGCGCCTCACCCCCGGCGGCCGGCTGATGAACCCCAACTTCCACGACTACAAGGTCCCCACCATGGCCGACGTGCCCGAGATCAAGAGCCACGCGGTGGACAGCTACGACCCCGACAGCCCCTACGGCGCCAAGGAAGCCGGCGAAGGCCCGATCCAAGCGGTCATCCCCGCCATCCTAAACGCCATCCACGACGCCATCGGGGTGCGCTTCACCGAGCTGCCGGTGACCCCGGAGAAGGTGTTGGCGGCCCTGGAGGCGAGGGGGAAGTAAGGGGCTTTGGTCCGTGGTCCGTTGTCCGTGGTCCGTGGATTTCTTGGGATGAGCGGG
>JBBIIA010000120.1:0-13425 GCA_037446775.1 Deltaproteobacteria bacterium | reverse complement strand
TCGCCCGAGACGAGGGGGCGGATGGTAGCAACCTCCGGGCAAAAAAGCAACGCCCCCCTAGACCCGATCGTTGAGCCGCTCCTTGAGCACCTGGCTCGGCTTGAAGGTGAGCACCTGGCGCTCGGAGATGACGATCTCTTCGCCCGTCTGGGGGTTTCGGCCCTTCCGCGGATCTTTGCGCCGGATCTCGAAGTTGCCAAACCCGCTGATCTTCACCTTGTCACCCTCTTCGAGGGCCTCCTTGATGAGGTCGAGCACCATCGACACGACTTCGGCCGAACGCTTCTTGGTGAAACCAACGCGCTGGTGCACCGCCTCCACGAGATCCGACTTGGTCATCTCTCCCTTTCCTTTCCCCTGGACAAAACCGACAGCGATCCGCGGACCGCTACAACATCACGAGTCTCGCAGTCTCGCACCCGTGCGCTCGCCGATGCAAGCGAGGAGGTCGGACTCGACCTGGGCGATATCCCCCTCGGTCAGCGTGCGCTCGTCGGAGCGCAGGGTGACGCGAAAGGCGAGACTCACCTGGCCCGCCGGGATGCGCCCGCCCTCGAAGGCGTCGAACAACACCACCGAGCGGACCAGGGGTGAACCCACCGCTGCCACGGCGTCGAGGACGGCCTGCACCGGCACGGCCCGCTCGACCACCAGGGCCAGGTCTCGTTCCACCGCGGGGTAGCGCGGCAGCGCGCGCCAGGGCGCGGGGCCGGTAGCACAGGCGCCCACCGCCTCCAGGTCGAGCTCGAAGGCCACCGCCGGCAGCTCCAGCTCGAAGGCCTCGGCCCGCTCCCCTCGCACCTGGCCGAGCCACCCCAGGTCTCGGTTTCCGGCACGTACCCGGGCCCCGCGGCCGGGGTGGAGCCAGGTGAGGTCGGCGGTCGGCTCAAAGGCGACGTCTCGCACCCCGAGGCGCGCGAGCGCGTCGACCAGAACGCCCTTGGCGTCGAAGAAGTCCACGGGCTCGGCCTTCGCCCAGGGACCCAGGGGCGCCCGGCTTCCAACCAGGACCGCCGCCGCGCGCTGCACCTCCCGGGGAAGCGCCTGCCCCGCCACCGGGTGGAAGGTGCGGCCGACCTCGAAGAGCCGGACGTCGCCGGCCTGACGCCGAACGTTGAGCCCCGCCACCCGCAACAGCCCCGGCAAGAGGCTCGTCCGGAGGATCCCGAGTTCGCGGCTCAGAGGGTTTTCCACCACGACCTTGGGGGCGTCAGCCGCCCCCCCCCCGAGACGCTGATCGTCCCGGGGGTCGCCGAAGCTCAAGGTCACCGCCTCGTACAGGCCGCTGGAAACCAGGGCGTCCCGGGCCGCGTCCCCACGCACCACGGCGGCCGGCAGGGGGCTGGAGCCCACCGCCGCCCCCGGGAGGGTCGCCGGGATGGCGTCGTACCCGCCGAGGCGCGCGACCTCCTCGATCAGGTCGATCTCCCGCTCCACATCCACCCGATGGGTGGGGATCTCCACCTCGAGGGCTTCGCCGTCCCGGGCCCGGACGGTCATGCCGAGGGCGGTCAGGCGAGCCCCCGCCTCGTCGGCGCCGACCTCGACCCCGAGCACCCGATGGATGGCGGCGGTCCGCAGTCCCACGCGGCGCTTGGGGTGGGGCGTCGGGTAGGCGTCCCAGATTCCCGCCGCCACGGTGCCCCCGGCCAGGCTGGCGATGAGCTCCGCCGCGCGGTCCAGGGCCCGGATCAGGCCCTCCACGTCGGTGCCCCGCTCGAAGCGGTAGGAGGCCTCGGTGCGCAAGCCGAGCGCCCGGCTGGTGCGCCGAATCCCCTCGGGGAGGAAGTAGGCGCTCTCGAGCAGTAGATCCACGGTGTCGGCGCCGACCTCCGAGTTCAGCCCCCCCATCACCCCGGCCACCGCCACCGGCCGCTCGGCGTCGCAAATCACCAGGGTGTCCCGGCCGAGCCTGCGCTCCTGGCCGTCCAGGGTGGTGAAGACCTCGCCTTCGGTGGCCCGCTGAACGACGATGCGCCCCCCCGCCAGGCGGTTGAGGTCGAAGGCGTGGAGGGGATGGCCGAGCTCGAGGAGGACGTAGTTGGTGACGTCCACCACGTTGTTGATCGAACGGACCCCGGCCGCCAGGAGCCGTCGGCGCAGCCACGCCGGCGACGGGCCGATGGTCACCCCGCGGATCACCCGCGCGGCGTAGCGGTGGCACAGGTCCGGGGCGAGGATCTCCACCGAGGTCTCGGCCGCCACCGCCGGGCCGGCGTCGGGCACCCGGGGCCGGGGGACGCGGAGCTTCGCGCCGGTGAGGGCGGCCACCTCCCGCGCCACCCCCACCACCGAGAGGCAGTCGGCGCGGTTGGGGGTGATCTCCACCTCCAGCAGGGCGTCGGGGTAGCCGAGGGCTTCGGCAACCGGCTGACCCAGGGGCAGGTCCGGGGGGAGGATGAGGATGCCCTCGTGCTCCTGGGACAAGCCGAGTTCCCGCTCGGAGCACATCATGCCGAAGCTCGCCTGGCCCCGGATCTTGGCCTTCTGGATCTTGAAGCCCCCCGGCAGGACGGCGCCCACCCGCGCCAGGGCCACCCGGTCCCCGGCCGCCATGTTGGTGGCGCCGCAGACGATGTCGTAGGTCTCGGACCCGTCGGTGACCCGGCACAGGCTCAGCCGGTCGGCGTTGGGGTGCTGCCCCCGCTCCAGGAGCTGGGCGACCACCACGTCCCCGAGCCCCTCCCCCACCCGCTCGACCCGGGACACCTCGAGCCCGGCCATGGTCAGCCCATGGGCGAGTTCTTCCGCCCCCAGGGCCACGTCCACGTAGTCTTTGAGCCAGTTCAGGCTGACCAGCATGGCGGCCTCAAGCGAAGTGGGAGAGGAACCGGACGTCGTTCTCGTAGAACAAGCGGATATCGTCGATGCCGTACTTGAGCATGGCGATCCGCTCGACCCCGAGGCCGAAGGCGAAGCCCTGCACCGCCTCGGGGTCGTAGCCGACGAAGCCGTACACCGCCGGGTCCACCATCCCGCACCCGAGGATCTCGAGCCACCCGGTGCCGCCGCAGGTGCGACACCCGGCCCCACCGCACATGACGCACCGGATGTCGACCTCGGCGCTCGGCTCGGTGAAGGGGAAGTAGCTCGGCCGAAACCGCACGCCCGTGTCCGGGCCGTAATACAAGCGCAGGAACTCGACCAGGGTGCCCTTGAGGTCGGCGAAGGTGGCGCCCTGGTCCACCAGGAGCCCCTCCACCTGGTGGAACATGGGGGAGTGGGTAATGTCGGAGTCGCAGCGGTACACCTTGCCCGGCGCCACGATCTTCACCGGCGGCCGTTGAGCCTCCATCACCCGCACCTGCACCGGCGAGGTGTGGGTCCGAAGCACCACGCCCGGTGCCACGTAAAAGGTGTCTTGCATGTCCCGGGCGGGGTGGTCGGCGGGGATGTTGAGGGCTTCGAAGTTGTAGTACTCACCCTCCACTTCGGGCCCCTCGACCACCGAGTAGCCGAGCCGCACGAAGATGTCGAGGATCTCACGCACCACGAGGGTGAGGGGGTGAAGCCCCCCCCGGTGGGCGCGCCGACCCGGTCGGGTCACGTCCACCGCCTCGGCGGTTAGGCGCGCTTGGTCGCAGGCGACCCGAAAGGCGGCCTCCCGCGCCCCCAAGGCGGCCTCCACGGCCGCCTTCACCCGGTTCGCCGCCTGGCCGACGGCCGGTCGCTCCTCGGGGGAGAGGCGACCCATGTCCCGCAGGCACAAGGTCAACTCGCCCTTACGGCCGAGAAAGTGCACCCGCACCGCCTCGAGGCCGGACAGGTCCACGGCTTCCGCCACCCGCACCAAGGCCTCGGACTCGAGAGCCTCGAGTCGATCTATCATGGCCGGAACGTCCTTGAGAGAGGGGAGGAGGGGCCTAGGCCCCTGGACGTACCTGCGCTACCAACCGGGCGAAATCCTCGGGGTGGTACACCGCGATCTCCGCCAGCATCTTCCGGTTCAGACCGGCGCCAGCCTTGTTGAGGGCGTCGATCAGCCGACTGTAGGAGAACTGGTTGAGGCGAGCTGCCGCGCCGACCCGCGCAATCCACAAGCGGCGGAACTCGCGCTTGCGCAGCTTGCGGTGCTGGTAGGCGTAGCTCCACGCGCGGTGGACGGCTTCGGTGGCCGTGCGCAGGAGCTTGCGGCGCCCCCCCACGTACCCCTTCGCCTGCTTCATGATCTTGTTGCGCCGACGCCGGGAGGCGACGGACGGCTTGATGCGTGCCATGGCTTTCCTCGCTTTCTTCGGTTGCCCCCGGAGTCGGGCCGCCTAACGGCCACCTGTCCCTCGGGCACATGGCGGGCCCAGGGACGAGGACCGAAGCTCCGGTGGGGAGGCGGCTCGGGGAGCCGCCGTTACTGGTAGGGCAGCAGCCGCCGGACGGCGGCCACGTTGGTGTCATCCACCATCCCCGGGCCACGCAGGTGGCGCTTGCGCTTGCGCGCCTTGCTTCCCAAGATGTGGCTGCGAAACGCCTTGCGGTGCTTCACCTTGCCGTTGGCCGTGAACTTGAACCGCTTGGCCGCGGCGCGGTTGGTCTTCATCTTCGGCACGGGTCACTCCTCTTCCGGCTCGGGACCCCGCGCGGCCGCCTGGCGCGCCTTGGTCCCCGGGGCCAGCATCATGAACATCGTCCGCCCTTCCATGCGGGCGGGGGACTCCACCTTGGCGTCGGCGCCCAAGTCGTCGGTCATGCGCCGCAACTGCTGCAAGCCCTTCTCGGGAAGGGTCACCTCGCGGCCGCGGAACATCACGGTGACCTTTACCTTGTTGCCTTCTCCCAAGAACTCGCGGACCTTCTTGAGCTTGACTTGAAAATCGTGCTCATCGGTCTTGGGCCGAACCTTCACCTCTTTAATGAGGACTACGGTCTGGCGCTTCTTGGCTTCCTGGTTCTTCTTGGCCTGGTGATACTTGAAGCGCCCGTAGTCCATAATCTTGCAGACCGGCGGACGGGCGAGCGGCGCGACTTCCACCAAGTCGAGGCTCTGTTCCTCGGCGATGGCCAGAGCCCGCTCGAGGGACAACACCCCCAACTGGTCCCCCTCGGGGCCGATGGTACGGACTTCACGGGCTCGAATCAGTCGATTGAGTCGCGGTTCTTCGGCGATGAGGCACCTCCTGAGTTCAAACTAGGTGGGCTCACCTCAGCGAACGAGGTGGGCCGTAGACTCCTGCACCACCTGGCGGACGAACTCCTCCAGCGGCTGCAGGGAAACAGCTTCTCCGGCGCGGGGTCGGGGAGACACGGCGCGATCCGCAACCTCCTTGTCGCCCACCACGACCATGTACGGGACCTTCTGGAGCTGGGCCTCCCGGATCTTAAAGCCCAACTTCTCGTTGCGGTCGTCGAGCTCTACCCGGACCCCCTGGGAACGCAAAATCCCCTGCACCTCCTGGGCGTAGGGGACGTGGCGATCCGTAATGGGAAGCAACACGACCTGCACAGGGGCCAGCCACAGGGGGAAGGCACCGGCGTAATGCTCGATCAACACGCCGATGAACCGCTCGATCGACCCCAGGATCACCCGGTGGAGCATCACCGGCCGACGCCGCTCACCATCCGGCGCCACATACGTCAGGTCAAAGCGCTCCGGCAGGGTAAAATCGGCCTGGATTGTAGCACATTGCCACTTTCTGTCAAGCGCGTCCCGGAGCTTCACGTCGATCTTGGGCCCGTAGAACGCGCCGTCTCCGTCGTTTACCGTGTAGGCGATCCCCTGGGACTCCAGGGCCCGAACGAGGCCCTGGGTCGCAAGGTCCCACGCTTCGTCCGAACCGATGGACTTCTCGGGTCGGGTCGACAGCTCCACGGAGTACGGGAACCCGAAGAGCCCCATCACGTCGGTGACGAAACCGAGGATCCCGACGATCTCGTCCTGGAGCTGCTCGGGGGTACACAGGATGTGGGCATCGTCTTGGGTGAATCCCCGCACCCGGGTCAAGCCGTGCAGTACCCCCGACTTCTCGTGGCGGTGCACCGTGCCGAGTTCAAAAAAGCGCAGCGGCAGGTCGCGGTAGGAGCGGAGCTTGGACTTGTAGATCAGCATGTGGGAGAGGCAGTTCATCGGCTTGATGCCGTAGGCCTGCCCTTCCACCTCGGTGAAGTACATGTTCTCGCGGTAGTTGTCGTAGTGCCCCGAGCGCTCCCACAGCTCCCGCCGGAGCATCTGGGGTCCCATGACGATCTGGTAGCCGCGCCGCAGGTGCTCGCGCCGTTCGAAGTCCTCGAGCAGCGTCCGAACCAGGGCCCCCTTGGGATGCCAGATCACCAGCCCCGCCCCCGCGTCCTCTTCAAACGAGAAGAGCTCGAGCTCCCGACCGAGCTTGCGGTGGTCCCGCTTGCGGGCCTCCTCGAGCATGCGCAGCCGGTGCTCCAGGGCCTCCCGGGTGGCGAAACTCGTCCCGTAGATCCGCTGGAGCATGGGCCCGTGCTCGTCGCCGCGCCAGTACGCCCCGGCCACCGAGAGGAGCTTGAACACCTTGATCCGCCCGGTGCTCGGCACGTGGGGCCCCCGACACAGGTCGGCGAAGTCGCCCTGCTCGTATAGGGAGATCGTCGCCCCCTCCGGCAGATCTCGCACCAGCTCGACCTTGTAGGTCTCGCCCTGGGCGGCAAAGAGCGCCAGGGCCTCCTCCCGGCTCAGCTCGCGGCGGCGCACGGGGAGGTCGGCCGCGGCCAGGCGCGCCATCTCGGCTTCGATGGCTTCCAGGTCCTCGGGGCGGAAGGGGCGCTCGACGTCGAAGTCGTAGTAGAAGCCGTCCTCGGTGGCGGGGCCGATGGCGACCTTGACCGGCCCGAAGAGGCGCTTCACCGCCTGGGCCATCAGGTGGGCGGCGGAGTGGCGGAGCACCTCCAGCCCGCCGGGCGCGTCGCCGGTGACGATACGCAGCTGGCAGTCCTGCGCCAGGGGGGTCGCCAGATCGACGAGGACGCCATCGACCTCGGCGGCCACGGCCTCCCGGGCCAGGCGCTTGCCGATGGCTTCGGCCACCTGGGCCGCCCCGGTCCCCGCCGGAACCTCCCGAACGCTCCCGTCGGGCAGGGTGACTCGGATCGACATGAACCACTCCTGCACAAGGGCGCGCCCGGCCCACCGAAAGCCAAACAGGGCGAAAGGCACCGGCGGTTGCCCACGCAGTGCCTCTCGGTCTCCAATGGGCTGGCGGTAAGATGGTAGGCACGGGCGGGATTGAACCGCCGACCCCCTGCGTGTCGGGCAGGTGCTCTCCCACTGAGCTACGTGCCTTCGCGGGACGATGGCGCCCGGAACCCCCGGCTCCAGCGCCGAGCCTGTATACCAGCGGCTCTTCGGGGTTGTCAAGGCGCTTGCAAGCTCGCAACTCAATGCCCGGCTCCTCCCGCGCGCCATGCCCCATTCCCCCCCACGAAATCCCCTTTGACGGCGGGCACCCCCGCCTGCTAGAAATCCCCGGTAGAAAGTGCAACCTGTCACGTTATGAGGAGGAAGGCCGTGGCGCGCGTTTACAACTTCAGTGCTGGTCCCGCCGTGCTGCCCGAGGCGGTGCTTCAAAAGGCCCAGGGGGAACTGCTCGACTGGCAGGGCTCGGGCATGTCGGTGATGGAGATGAGCCACCGGGGCAAGCAGTTCACGGCCATCGCGGCCCAGGCCGAGGCGGACCTGCGGGAGCTCCTGGGGGTGCCCGCCCACTACAAGGTCCTCTTCCTCCAGGGGGGCGCCTCGACCCAGTTCTCGGCCATCCCCATGAACCTGCTGGGGGGCAAGACCAAGGCCGACTACGTGGTCACCGGCATGTGGTCAAAAAAGGCGGTGGCCGAGGGCAAGCGGTACTGCAAGGTGGGCATCGCCGGCTCCACCGAGGATCGGGCCTTCACCTGCGCCCCCGGCCAGGCCGACCTGAAGCTCGATCCGGAGGCGGCTTACGTCCACTACACCCCCAACGAGACCATCCACGGGGTGGAGTTCGACTACGTGCCCGACACCGGCTCGGTGCCGCTGGTGGCCGACATGAGCTCCACCCTGCTGTCGCGCCCCCTAGACGTCAGCCGCTTCGGCTTGATCTACGCCGGGGCGCAAAAAAACGTGGGACCGGCGGGCCTCACCCTGGTGATCGTCCGAGAGGACCTGGTGGGGCCGTGCCTCGAGGGCACCCCCACCATGCTCAGCTACAAGACCGCCGCCGACGAGGGATCGATGTACAACACCCCCCCCACCTACGCCTGGTACCTGGCAGGGCTGGTGTTTGGGTGGCTCAAGGAGCGGGGCGGCCTAGCGGCCATGGCGGCGGTGAACGAGCGCAAGGCCAAGAAGCTGTACGCGGCCATCGACGGGTCGAAGCTGTACCGCAACCCGGTCGCCGTGGCCCAGCGCTCCTGGATGAACGTCCCCTTCACCCTGACCAAGCCCGACCTGGAGAAGGCCTTCGCCGACGAGGCGAAGAAGGCGGGCCTGGTCACCCTGGAGGGGCACCGGTCGGTGGGGGGAATGCGGGCGAGCATCTACAACGCCATGCCCGAGGAGGGGGTGGACGCCCTGGTGTCCTTCATGGCCGACTTCGAGCGCCGCCACGGCTGAGCCCGGCGCCGCGAGGACTCCGAAGCCCCCCTGGGAGCGCCCAGGGGGGCTTCGCTGTCTGGGGGCTCAGGCCGCCAGGAGCCGCCGCAGGACGTAGGGCAGGATGCCCCCGTGGCGGTAGTAGTCCATCTCCACCGGAGTGTCGATGCGCACCCGGGCCTCGAAGGTAGTAACGGCGCCCCCCCCGGCCCGGGCCTTGACCTGGACGGTCTGCCCCGGCTTCAGGTCTTCGCCGAGCCCCGCCACCTCGAACAGCTCGGCCCCGCTGAGCCCCAGGGACGCGGCGTTCTGGCCCGCCGGGAACTCCAGGGGCAGCACCCCCATCCCCACCAGGTTCGACCGGTGGATGCGCTCGTAGCTCTCGGCGATCACCGCCTGCACCCCCAATAGCGCCGTCCCCTTGGCCGCCCAGTCGCGGCTGGAGCCCATGCCGTAGTCCTTGCCCGCCAGCACCACCAGCGGCGTCCCCTCGGCGTGGTAGCGCTGGGCGGCGTCGTAGATCGACGCGACCTCCCCGGAGGGCTGGTGCACGGTGACTCCCCCCTCGGTGCCCGGCGCCAGGCGGTTCTTGAGGCGCGGGTTGGCGAAGGTGCCCCGCATCATCACCTCGTGGTTGCCCCGCCGGGCCCCCAGGGAGTTGAACTCCTCCGGGACCACCCCCCGGCCCTGAAGGTAGATGCCGGCGGCGCTCTCGGGGCCGATCTCCCCGGCCGGGGAGATGTGGTCGGTGGTCACCGAATCCGCTAAGAGGGCGAGCACCCGGGCCCCCGCGAGGGGGCGAATCCCCGGGGGCTCGGGGGTGAGGTCCCGAAAGAAGGGCGGCTCCTGGATGTAGGTGGACTCCCCGTCCCAGGCGTAGAGCTCCCCCTCCCCGGCCGCCACCCCCCGCCACAGGGCGCTCCCCTCGAAGACCGAGGCGTACTCGGCGTCGAACAGCTCGGCCCCCACGGCGGCGTGGACCGCGGCCGCCACCTCGGCGTCGGTGGGCCACAGGTCCCGCAGGTACACCGGCTGGCCGTTGGGATCGTGCCCCAGGGGCTCCCGGGTGAGGTCGATGTCCACGGTGCCCGCCAGGGCGTAGGCGACCACCAGGGGGGGGCTCGCCAGGTAGTTGGCCTTCACGTGGGCGTTGATGCGGCCCTCGAAGTTACGGTTGCCGGACAGGACCGCCGCCACCACCAGGTCTTGCGCCTCGACGGCGTCGGCGACCGCCGGGGGCAGGGGGCCGCTGTTGCCGATGCAGGTGGTACAGCCGTACCCCACCTCGTGGAAGCGCAAGGCCTGGAGGTACGGGGTGAGTCCGGCCGCCGCCAGGTACCGGGTCACCACCCGGGACCCGGGCGCCAGGCTCGTCTTCACCCAGGGTCGCACGGCAAGGCCCCGCTCCACCGCCTTTCGGGCCACCAGCCCGGCGCCGAGCATCAGGGCCGGGCTGGAGGTGTTGGTGCAGGAGGTGATGGCGGCGATCACCACCGAGCCGTGGGTGAGGAACACCTCCTCGTCCCCCAGCTCCAGGGCCACCCGCTCGGGCCGGTACAGGTCGATCCGCCGGGGTCGGTGAACCACCTCGCCGCCCAGGGGCTGTCCGCCCTCCCCCAGCCAGCGGCACCCGGCCTGGTCCGTGGGCCGGTCGGCCTCGACCCCGGTGCTGAAGGTGGTCTGGAGATCCTTGAGGAAGCCGGCCTTCATCCCGCGCAACGGCACCCGGTCCTGGGGCCGCTTGGGGCCGGCGAGGCTCGGCTCCACCGTCCCGAGGTCAAGCTCCACGGTCTCGGTGTAGGCGGGATCGGCGCCGCCGTCGATGCGGAAGAGCCCCTGCTCCTTGGTGTAGCGCTCCACAAGGTCGGCGAGCTCGTCGCCCCGGCCGGTGAAGCGCAGGTACTCCAGGGTGACGCCGTCCACCGGAAAGAAGCCCATGGTAGCGCCGTACTCCGGGGCCATGTTGGCCAACACCGCCCGATCCGGCAGGGAGAGCGCCCCCACCCCTGGCCCGAAGAACTCGACGAACTTCCCCACCACCCCGTGCTGGCGCAGCCGCTGGGTCACCCGAAGCACCAGGTCGGTGGCGGTCACCCCGGGCTCGAGCCCCCCGGACAGCCGCACCCCCACCACCTCGGGGGCAAGCATGTACACCGGCTGGCCGAGCATCACCGCCTCGGCCTCGATGCCCCCGACGCCCCAGCCCAGGACCCCGAGGCCGTTGATCATGGTGGTGTGGGAGTCGGTGCCCACCAAGGAGTCGGGAAACGCCACCCCGTCCCGCAGTTGCACCACCCGAGCCAGATACTCGAGGTTCACCTGGTGACAGATCCCGGTGGCGGGGGGGACGACCCGGAAGTTGGCGAAGGCCCCCTGGCCCCACTTGAGCAGCTGGTAGCGTTCGCGGTTGCGCTCGAACTCCCGCTCCTCGTTGAACCCGAGGGCCGCCGCCACCCCGAAGCGGTCGACCTGCACCGAGTGGTCGATGACCAGGTCGACGGGGATGAGGGGGTTGATCTTCTTGGGGTCGCCCCCAAGCCGCCCCATGGCGGAGCGAAGCGCCGCCAGATCGACCACCGCCGGGACACCCGTGAAGTCTTGCAGCAGGACCCGGGCCGGCAGGAAGGCGAGCTCCTGGTCCCCGGCCGCCCCCGGCGTGCCCCAGGCCGCCAGGGCCGCCACGTCCTCCTCCCGGATGACGTAGCCGTCGCAGTTTCGCAGCAGGGCCTCGAGGAGGACCTTCACCGAAAACGGCAACCGGTCCACCGGCCCGAGGCCCCGGGCGGCCAGGGCGTCCAGGCGGTAGCAGCCGACGGAACCGGCCCGGGTGGGCAGGGCCGCGTACGATCCAAAAGCACCCTTCATCGCAGTCGCTCCTCCTCGCGGTCCGGGGCAGGCCCCGGGGGTCAAGGGGCGGCAGAATCACACACCCGGCGCCCCACCGCAAGGGGAGTCCCCCCGCTAGGCCGTCTCCACCGCCGCCGCAGCCGCGAGGCCGTAGCGGTCGATCGCCCACTCCCGGAGGACGAACTTCTGCACCTTGCCTGAGGCGGTCATGGGCATCTGGTCCACGAACATCACGTAGTGGGGGATCTTGTGGCGGGCGATCTGGCCCCGGCAGAACTCCCGCACGGCTTCCTCCCCCAGGGTGGCGCCGGTCTTGGGGATGATCACCGCGAGCACCTGCTCGCCGTACCGGGCGTTGGGCACCCCCACCACCTCCACCGCCAACACGTCCGGGTGGGTGTACAGGAACTCCTCGATCTCCCGGGGGAAGATGTTCTCGCCGCCGCGGATGATCATGTTCTTGAGCCGCCCGGTGATCTTGCAGTACCCGTCCCCGTCCATGGTGGCCAGGTCGCCGGTGTGGAGCCAGCCCTCGGCGTCCACGGTCTCCGCCGTGGCGTCGGGCATGCGGTAGTAGCCGAGCATGGTGTTGTAGCCCCGGGAGCACAGCTCGCCCGGCGGCCCTGGGGCCACCTCCACCCCGGTCTCGGGGTCGACGATCTTCACCTCCACCCCGGGGAGGGCCCGGCCCACGGTGGCCACCCGGCGCTCCACCGGGTCATCGCGCCGGGTCATCGTGATACCGGGGCTCGCCTCGGTCTGGCCGAAGGTGATGCAGATCTCGGGCAGGTGGAAGTCCACCCGCACCCGGCGCATCAACTCCACCGGGCACGGGGCCCCCGCCATGATCCCGGTGCGCAGGCTCGACACGTCGGTGCCCCCGAAGTTCGGGTGGTTGAGGGCGGCGATGAACATGGTGGGCACGCCGTGCAGCGCGGTGCACCGCTCGCGGTGGACCGCCGCCAGGACCTGTTCGGGGTCAAAGCTCACCACGGGCACCATGGCGGCGCCGAAGCAGGCGCACAGGAGCGAGCTCATGACGCAGCCGAAGCAGTGGAACAGGGGCACCGGGATGCACAACCGATCGGCCTCGGTGAACCCCAGCACCTGGCCCTGGGCCCGGGCGTTGTTGACGAGGTTGTAGTGGGAGAGGAGCACCCCCTTGGGGAACCCCGTGGTCCCGCTGGTGTACTGCATGTTGATGGGATCGCGGGCCGAGAGCGACGCCTCCCGGGCTGCCAGCGCCGCCGGCGCCACGCCCTGGCCGAGTTCGAAGAGGTCGGCGAAGGGGATCATCCCGTCCCGGTGGCCGGCGCCCAGGGACACCGCCCGGCGAAACCGAGGGAGCTCCGGGCAGCGCACCTCGGGCCACTCCGGGTCCGCGAGCCGGGGCACCACGTCGGTCAGGGCGGCGACGTAGTCCACGTCCCGATAGCCGTCGATGAGGAACAGGGTCGTGGCGTCGGACTGGCCGAGCACGTACTTCAGCTCGTGGCGCTGATAGTTGATGTTCACGGTCACCAGCACCGCCCCCACCTTGGCCGTGGCGAACTGCAGAAGCGGCCACTCGGGCACGTTGGTGGCCCAGATCGCCACGTGCTCCCCGGCCTCTACCCCCAGGGCCAGAAGCCCCCGGGCCACCAGGTCCACCCGGCGCCGGAACTCCCGGTAGGACCACCGCAGCCCGCGGTCCACGTACACCACGGCATCGCGATCAGGAAACCGCTCGGCGGCTTCGTCGAGCACCTGGCCCACGGTCTGTGCGGAAAACTCCACGGCGCTTGCCTCCCGAAAAGCCCCTCGCGGGGCAAAGGATGGGGACGAGGGGTGAGCGGTCGACGCGGCAACCGCGCCGGGGGCGATCCAGCACCGTTCGCAGCCGCCGGCCGCTCCTACGGGTGCGGCGGAAACGAGCGGGCTTGCCCGGGGACGTCCCGGGGAAGGACGCGCTGTTCATACTCACTGACCACTCTACACATATAACGGATGTTCCAGACCAGATTTCACGTAACCAGCAGGAATATCAGGAGAAATTCGATAGTCGCCTCGAC
>JBBIIA010000119.1:0-13771 GCA_037446775.1 Deltaproteobacteria bacterium | reverse complement strand
GGCCGGAGCAGCCGCCGGGGGCGGGGGCGGGGGCGCCACTGCCGGGGCGGGCGCCGGCGCCGGGGCCGGGGCTACGGGCGCCGCGGCCGGCACCACCGGGGGCGCGGGGATGAGGGAGAGGCCAAAAGAGTACATCCAGTCAAAACGGGTCGCCTCAAACGTGACCGGCTGGCGCAGGTCGAAGCGCACCGCGAGCCAATCGGTCACGAAGTACTTGGCCCCGAGGCCATAATTAACCAGGAAGTCGGTATCGCTACCGCCCCCCCCCTGGCGGCTGAAGTCCGCGGCGCCGAGCCCTGCCGCCAGAAACGGTCGAAACCGGTCCCCCTTGGCGAAGTGATAGAGGGCGTCCAGGTGCAGTTGGGCCATCCGCGCGTCCTGACCGTTTCGCTCATCGTCGGTCGACACGCCAGAGCCAACCAGTTCGGCCGAAAGGTTCTCGCTGAGCCATAGCCCCACCCGGCCGCCGAGCACCGGGTCGTTTTCCAGGTCAGACTTCTTGTCGAAGATGTACCCCCCCAAGAACGGAGAGACCTCCAGCCGGCCGGCCAGATCGGCAGCCCCCGCAACCATCGGTGCCGCCAGCACCGCCGCCACCCCCACGATCCAACCCAACTCGTGCAACCTCTTCATGAATCCCTCCTTTATTCTTGCCGCTAGACGCAGCCACCACGCCGTTCGCACGCTCTGGTCAAGAGCAGTCGACGCAACCTACCTCGTTTGGATTGGAGAAACTATCCATACTAGAGGGCTCCCGTCAAGTGGAACCGAAAAAAGAAGTCCAGGCCTATCAATGGACATACGCCCTCCGCAAAACCGAGGAGGCTCCGAAATACCTTCGCCTCCCTCCGCCTCCTTCCCCCGGCGGGCAGGCGGCAAACGATCACCGGAGGAGCCGCTGGCCCCTTGCCGTCCCGAGGAAGGGAGGTAGCCTCCGCCCGTACCGTCATCCAGGAGCGCCCATGCTGCCAGCCCATCGCCTCGGCAAGACGGGAGCAACGGTCACGGCCATTGGCCTCGGCGGCGAAGGCGTGCTGCGCACCTACGGCCAGGACCGATCGGCCCGGACGGTGATCCGCCGCGCCCTGGAGCTCGGTGTGACCTACTTCGAGACCGCGCGGGCGTACGCCGGAAGCGAGGCGTACCTCGGCGAAGCGCTGGGGCCCGACCGAGGGTCGGTCTTCCTCGCTACCAAGTCCCATGCCCGCCGGGCTCGGGGCGCCCAGGGACACCTCGAGGAGAGCCTATCGCTCCTGGGCACGGACTGGATCGACCTGTGGCTCGTCCACGACGTGCGCACCGCGGAGGACCTCGCCGCGCTCGTCGGCCCCGGGGGTGCCCTGGGGGCCTTTCGGAAGGCCAAGGAACGGGGCCAGGTCCGGTTCGTGGGAGTGTCGGGGCACCAGGACCCTTCGGTTCTCCGCCAGGCCCTCTCCCTGATGGAGTTCGACTGCGTGCTCCTCCCCATCAACCCGGCGGAGACCGGTCCCCAATCGTTTCCTGCCGTCGTCCTCCCCGAGGCTCGCCGCCAGGGTCTGGGGATCATCGCCATGAAGGCGCTGTGTCGCGGCCTCGTGACCCGGCTCCCGGGTTTCCCCGGCACCGCGCCCTTGCTCGCGTACGCGGCCCAGACGCCCGGTGTGTGCGTCACCAGCGTCGGGTGCGACAGCGAAACCCAGGTGGAGGAGAACGCCCGCGCCCTAGCAGGGTGCCGCCCCCTG
This sequence comes from Deltaproteobacteria bacterium, assembly GCA_037446775.1. GTDB lineage: Bacteria > Desulfobacterota > Deferrisomatia > Deferrisomatales > JACRMM01 > JBBIIA01. Next base: position 12,050 of record JBBIIA010000119.1, on the reverse strand, counting down.
AGCGAGGCAGAGCGAGAAGGGCTGGAGCAGCTCGCGTACCCCTACCGGCGCGAACTGCTGTACTACCGCCCCAGTGGAGCGTGAACCGGGGCCACCCGAAACCTCCGTCGTTGACACCGCCCGCGGGATGCCGTACACCATCGGTCCCCCCACCCGAGGAGGCTCCCCGTGTCCCGTCCCGGCCCGAACGCCAAGATCGCCTTTCGCATCGTGCACGAGGACGCCCAGCTCCTGGTGGCCGACAAGATGCCGGGCGTCCTGACCGTCCCGATCCCCGGCAAGCACTCGCGCAACCTCAAGGACCTGCTGGACCGCTATCTCCTGAGCCAGAAGCGCGAGGCCTTTCCCGTCCACCGCATCGACCGGTACACCTCGGGCCTGGTGGTCTTCGCCAAGACCCGCCCCGCCTGGCAACACCTGGTGGAGCAGTTTCGGGCCCGCACCCCGGAACGGGTGTACCTGGCCCTGGTGCGGGGTCACGTCGTCCCCGACTCGGGAACCCTGCGCCACCAGCTCGAGCTGACCAAGGACGGGTTCCGCCAGCGGGTCGTCCCGACCGGGGGAACGGCGGCGGTGACCCATTTCCGGGTCCTGCGGCGGTTGTCGGGGACGACCACCCTTCTCGAGGTGCGACTGGAGAGCGGGCTAAAGAACCAGATCCGGGTCCAGTTCCGGGCCGCCGGGCACCCGCTGGTGGGGGACCGCCACTACTCGACGGACGAAGCCCGGGAAGACCGCCTCGCCCGGCAGGCCCTCCACGCATGGAAGCTCGCCTTCACCCATCCCGCGACCGGCAAACCCGTCGCCTTTGAGGCACCCCTGGCCCCAGACCTGGCTCGCCTCGTCCCGCCGGAGACCCTCGAGGAGGCCTGATTCCCGCCCAGGCCCGCCCGGATCGATGCGTAGCCGCCCAAGAAGGCTCCAGCCTCGCTAGCCCTTCTTCTTTCCCCGGGCGGCCCGGGCGCCCACCAGGCGATCGGCCAACTTCAGGTCCTTGGCCATCTGCTTGCGGGTCTCCGAGTAGTTCTTGGCCACCAGCGAGGTCTTGGTCGGGATGCCAAAGGCCTTGCGGTACTCCCGCGGCGTCATCTGGTGGGACGTCGAGAGGTGGCGCTTGAGGGTCTTCATGCCCTTGCCGCACACCAGGCAGAAGACCCTCTCGTCGGTAAACGCCGCCTCCAGGGGCACGGCCGGCGCGAGGTCCGCCGCCTCGGCCGCCGGAGCCGCTGGAGCCGCCTCGACGACCTCGACGCTCCCGTCCCCGACCAAGTTCGCGAGCTTGTTGTAGACGAGATCGATCTCACCCAAGAGGTCCTCTTGCCCCATCTCGTTCATGGAGGCATGGGAGGCAACGATGTCTGCGGTGAGCTGAAGAAGAAGTCTCTTGTCCATAGGGCCCTCCAATTGTTGTGCTTCGCGGTTGCCGGACCCTGTATAACCAAGGAGTTTCTGCAAAGCAAGGGTTTCGTGAAGATTTCTTAGGGACATCCCCCTTCAAGGTATCTTCGGAACACTGCGCGAGGAAAACTCTCGGCCCGCACCTGCGCGAAATCGGTGCGAGGGGGCGCTCGCCCGAAACATGAACCGAACCCCCAAGGCTCACTCCGGCGTTAAGAAGTGGGTCCCACCGGTGCGGTAGGCGAGGGCTTGGGCGAGCGCCACCGGCTCCCCGCCCCCCCTGGTCACGGTAATCTGGTAGGTCGCCGTGCGCCGCGTGGTCGTCGTCTCCCGCGCCTCGGCCACCAGCTCTTCGCCGGGCTTGGCCGGGCTCACGTAGGTAATGGCGACGTTTAAGGCCAACGCCACCACCCCCCCTTCGTTAGCAGCGATTTGAAACGCCTCGTCCACGAGGGAGAAGATCGCGCCCCCGTGGGCGCAGCCGTACAGGTTGGCCATGTCGTCGGTCACCGTCAGGGCGACCCGGCAGAAGCCTGGCCCGATCTCCAGGCACCGCAGCCCCATCCGACGCGCGAAGGGTTCGCGGCGCACGGCCTCGAGCACGGCGGCCGGATCCCTCGGGGGAGGCGAGGTCGTCGCGGATGCCGTCACCGATCCCACGCCTCCAGGATGGGAGCCTGTCGGCCCAGGGACGCGACCACCACCCGGCGATACCCGGCAGGCGCGGCGAGCAGCCCGCGGGCGACCTCCCAGCCCGCCTCGAGCCGACCCGGGAGATCCGCCTGGTTCAGGACCGCCACCGCGTCGGCCCCGGGAGGAAGCCCCTTGGCGAGCCCGTCGGGGGAGAGCAGGAGACGCACCAGGGCGGCGGGGGTCACCGCCTCTCCCCTGGCCAGGCCAGTGACCGCCGCCATTCGGTCCGGACGAAACGCGACCTCCTCCAAGGGGCGCCCGAGCCCGGAGAGCCCAGCCACCACCAGGAAGCGGGTGGTCCCCAGGGGCACCACCGGTTCCCACGCCTCGGGGGCTTTCAAGGGAAGGCGATTCGAGCCATCGGCTTCCACCACCAGGGCCTCAACCACGCCCTCCGCGACCAGCCGGTCGCACCAGTCGGGGTCGACCCCCTCGACCTTGGCCCCGCCGAGGACCCTGCGTCCCAGGATCGGCGCCGGGGAAAGGGGCCCCCCACACCGAGCCACCAGCTCCTCCCAGCTGTCGGCACACCGCAGCGGCGGTTCTCCCACCCCGGGGACGGCGAGTTTGGTGGTCGTCGTTCCCGCCACCCGCACGCCTCGCGCGGCGAGTTCGTTCAGCAGTCGAAAGAGGAGCGTCGTCTTGCCCCCGGCCCCGACCAGGGTTGCCAGGTCCCGCGGCCCCACCCCCACCGCCTCGGCCACTCCCCGCACGGGCACCAATCGCATCGCCTACTCCTCTCCGGCCGGGTTTTCGCCCGGCCGCTTCGCCCCCGGAAGGTGCCCCCCCCCGCCCTGCTCTTGCCTACCCAGGAGCTCCCGCCCCCTGCCCCCTGTTCCGGTCAGGGCCTGCCACTGAACCGCGGTATCCACGTCCAGGATGACCCCCGGATCATCCACTTCCACCGACAGCACGTCCGTCTCGCGAACTCGCAACAGCTCGCGCGCCCCTCGGTCCCCGCCCAGAGCCAGCAGCTCGCCCCGGTACCTTCCGAGGTCGAAAAGCACCGGATGGCCTCGCTGCCCCCGAAACCGCGGCACCACGATGCCCCTCTCCGTGCCGAGGAAGGCCCGCCACAACCGAGCCACGGTCTCGCCCCGGAGCCGAGGCATGTCCGCTAGGGCCACCGCCACCGTCCCCACCTGGGCCCCGAGGGCAGCCACCCCGGCCGCGAGAGACGTTCCCATCCCCTCCGCAGCCCGCGGGTTGGTCACCACGGCGGCGGCGAGGCCCCGCAGCTCGCGGCGCACCGGCTCCTCCGCCCCCTCCCCCACCACGACCACGACCGGGGACAGCCCGGCGCTCAGGAGTGCCTCGGCTGCCCACCGCACCAGGGCCTTGCCCTCCCACACCAGCAAGCCCTTCTGCACGCCCCCCATGCGCTCTCCCCGGCCCGCCGCCAACAACACCCCCGCGGTCACCGGCACCATCCCTTCCTCCTTCCCCCGGCTTAGGACGCTCGCCCTGGGAGCGTAGGCTACGCGCGCGCGCCGCGCAAGCGCGGCGGCGGCCCCGGCCGTACGCCAGGTGCGCCCTTGCGCCGTCCCCCGGGGCCAGATTATGGTGCCCGGGCACCCTGCCCCACACCGGGAGGAGCCTTGCAACTGGTCCTGGCCGCAGCCCCCAAGACGGCCCAGGCCGGGTCGGAACCGGGACGGGGGCAGCCAACGGAGAGGAGCTGCAGGCGTGGACGAAGAAACACGAGAAGGCCTCCCCCCTTGGGGTGGGGCCGGGTCGGCAGGGCGCATGGACTGGCTCCAGGCAGCCTTAGACGCCGCTTACAACGCCGTGGCGGTGGTCGACGGAAACGGGCGGCTGGTGGCGGCGAACCGCGCCCTGGGGCGCATCCTTGGCCACCCGGTCCCAGAGGTCCTGGGCGAGGACATCCAGCGCCTGGTGCCCACCACGGGGCTCCCCGAGGTGATCCGCTCGGGCGAACCCCACATCGGCACCCGGATCGCCATCGGGGACAAGACCTACGTGAGCAACCGGACCCCCATCCTGGAGGAGGGCCGGGTCGTGGGGGCCGTGGCGGTCCTTCAGGATATCACCGAGCTCGAAACCGCCCGGGCCGAGCGAGACGAAGCGAACCGCCTGCGCCACGTCCTCGAGACGGTCATCGACAGCGCCTACGAGGGGATCCTGGTGGTGGACGAAGACGCGGTCATCACCATGTTCAACCGTGCCTACAGCGACTTCCTGGGGGTCGACGCGGCCGCCATGGTGGGGAGACCGGTCCAGGAGGTCATCGAGAATACCCGCATGCACGTGGTGGTCGCCACCGGGCACGCCGAGATGCGCCAGGTGCAGCGGATCAACGGCCACGACATGGTGTGCGACCGCATCCCCATCCGGGAGGGGGACCGGGTGGTGGGCGCCGTGGGCAAGGTGCTCTTCCGCGACGTGTCGGAGCTCGACGCCCTCGCCCAGGAAGCGCGTCGGCTGCGCAGCGAGCTGGCGTACTACAAAGGCCAACTGCGCCGCCAAAACGGCACCCGCTACTCCCTGGACGCCATCGTCGGCGAGGGGGCGGCCCTACGGAGCCTCAAGGGATTGGCCCGTCAGGTGGCTCGCAGCCACTCCACGGTTCTCATCGAGGGGGAAAGCGGCACCGGGAAGGAGCTCTTCGCCCACGCCATCCACAACTTGAGCCCCCGGGCCGACGGGCCCTTCATCAAGGTGAACTGCGCCGCACTTCCCGAAACCCTCCTCGAATCCGAGCTGTTCGGGTACCGGGAAGGCGCTTTTACCGGCGCCCGTCGGGGAGGCCGGGAGGGGAAGTTCGAACTCGCCGACGGCGGCACGATCTTCCTCGACGAGGTCGGCGAGATCCCCCTGGCGATGCAGGCAAAACTCCTGCGCGTACTCCAGGAGCGAGAGATCGAGCGGCTGGGAGGCACCGGGCCCACCGCGGTGGACGTCCGGGTGATCGCCGCGACCAACCGCCGCCTCGAGGGGCTGGTCGAGCAGGGGCTGTTTCGCCCTGATCTCTTGTACCGCCTCAACGTCATCACCCTCGATGTGCCGCCCCTGCGGGCGCGCCGCGAGGACATCCCGCCCCTGGTCGCGAGCCTGGTGGCCAAGCTCTCCCGCGGCCTCGGGATCGGCAATCGGGAAGTCGATCCCCACGCCCTGGGCTTCCTCGTCGCCTACGACTGGCCGGGAAACGTTCGGGAGCTCGAAAACGTCCTGGAGCGGGCGCTCAACCTGGCGGAGGGGGCGCGGATCCTGCCGACACACCTGCCCCTGTACGTGCGTCGGGCCGGGGGGCGCGCCGAGCCCCTGCCGCTCTTGCGCCAGGTAGTCGAGGAAGCCGAGGCCGAGCACCTGCGCCGCGCCTTGCGCGTCGCCGACGGCAACGCCATGGGCGCCGCCCGGTCCGTCGGGATCGGCAAGTCGACCTTTTACGAGAAGGCATCCCGCTACGGCCTCCTGGAGCGGCAGCCGCGGTCGCCGGGAAGTCCGGATTCTCGGACGTAGTCCGCCAGTCCGGAAACAAGCAAGACCGGTCACCGTCCGGGAATTCCCCCCCTCTCCGGCTGGTGGCTGTCCAGCTTTTCGGAATCCCCTGCCGTCGATCTGCCGATTCCTGCCCCTCCTTCACAGCGGCACAAAACCTGCATTCCGTCCCCACTCGGAGGAGGGCGACGGCTCATCCCGGAGAACGCCTCGCCCCTGGCAGTCGGCAACCGGGGGCCTGCCCCTACTCTCCCCTTGACGCGCGACGATACACTGGTTTACAAGCGCTGGTCAGATCAATGATCCAAACGCCTCGACGCGTCCGTCTTGCCTCTTTCACGCCCGGTGCTAGGGTTCCCGCCTGCGGTTTACGGGACCGCATGCGGTTCGTTTCACCCCCAACCAAGGAGGACCCCCATGAGGAAGCGAGCGGTAGCGGCAATGGCAGCGGTGGCGGCAGTCGCCCTCGCGACGGGGCCGGCGTGGGCCCAGTCGAAGCGAGAGAAGTTCGGCACAGACAAGCGGCACGAGCAGGTGAACAAGCTCAAGGTGGAGACCAGCCAGGAGAAGATCCGCTGGAAGATGGTGATGCCGTGGTCGAAGGGGCTGTTGTTCTACGACATGTGTCAGCACTTCGCCGACACCGTGCGCCTCGCTTCCGGGGGGCGGCTGGAGATCAAGCTCTTTAGCGCCGGGGAGCTGGTGGGCGCGATGGAGAGCTTCGACGCGGTGAGCAAGGGGTCGGCGGACCTGATGCACGACTGGCCGGGGTACTGGAAGGGCAAGAACGAGGCGTTCGTAGCCCTGGCGTCGGTGCCCTTCGGGCTGGACGCCGAGCTGTACAACGTCTGGCTGTACGAGCGGGGCGGCATCGACATGATGAAGGAGCTCTACGGGCGCTACAACATGTACGCGCTGCCGGGAGGGCAGGTGGGCCAGGAGCTCGGCCTCCACTCCAACAAGCGGGCTACGAAGATGGCCGACTTCAAGGGCCTGCGCGTCCGCACCCCCGGCTGGTACATGGACATCATGAACTCCCTGGGGGCGAGCGTCACCCCGCTGCCGGGCGGGGAGGTGTACCTGGCCCTGGAGCGAGGCGTGCTCGACGCCGCCGAGTTCAGCTCCCCGGCGATCAACTACCCCATGGGCTTTGATGAGATCACCAAGTTCGTCATCGAGCCAGGTGTGCACCAGCCGGGCACGCAGTGCGCGCTCGCCATCAACATGGACGCCTGGAAGAAGCTGCCGCCGGACCTCCAGTGGATCGTGGACACCGCCGCCAAGGAGCTTCAGCTCTGGAGCCAGTACTGGATCGAGAACCTGAACGTCGAGGCGCTCAAGCTGTTCAAGCAAAAGGTCGAGTTCGTGAAGATGGACACGGAAACCATCAACGCCTTCGCCCAGAAGACGAACGAGTACCTGACCGAGCTCAAGGCCAAGCACCCGGACGTGAAGAAGGTCCTGGATAGCCAGGACAAGCTGAAGGCCGACTTCGCCGAGTGGCGCGAGATGCGCAGCGGCGTGGCGCCGTGGCCGATCGAGCAGTACGTAAAGGGCAAGCACCTCCACTAGAAGCCCGCGACCGCGCTCGGGCCCCCCGCGGGGGGCCCGAGCCTCGCGACCACCCAAACGACGGACAGGACCGAGCATGGCGAGCTTTGAAGGGGCAATCGACGGCCTCAACGAACGGGTGGGGCGGTGGACCGCGTACTTGATCCTGCCGATGGTAGCCGTGGTAGTGTACGAGGTCTTCCTGCGCTACCTGTTCAACGCCCCCACCAACTGGGGGTTCGAGGTGACCACCTTCCTGTACGGGGTGCACTTCGTCCTAGCCTTCGGGTACACCCACAAGCAGAACGGCCACGTCTCGATCGACATCTTCGAGGCGAGGCTCGGCAACCGGGCCCGGACACGGCTGCGGGTCGCCACCAACCTGGTGATCTTCCTGCCGACGGTGGGGCTCTTGGCGGCCTGGTCCGTCCTGTACGCCTGGACCTCCTGGCAGAACTGGGAGCTCGCGTCCACCTCCTGGGCCCCCAAGGTCTTCCCGTACAAGACCCTGATGGCCCTTGGCTTGATCTTCCTGTGGCTCGAGGGGGTGTCGAAGCTGCTGAAGGATCTGCGGGCGTTGCGGGGGCGGTGACCGGTGACCGGTGACTGGTGATCGGTGGCCAGTGACCAGTGATTGGTGATTGGTGATCGGTGGCCTTTTCGCCCCTAACTTCTGACTCCTGGGCCCTATTCCCTATTCCCTATTCCCTATTCCCTGACCCCTGACTCCCGGTCCCCGACCCAATGGAGCCTGCATGAGTGCGGAAGTCCTCACCATCCTGATGTTCGCCACCCTGGTGGGGGCGATTGCCCTGGGGCACCCGCTGGCGGTCACCCTGGCAGCGGTCGCCACGGTGTTCGGGCTGATCGACAACGGGGGCAACGTCCCGGCCCTGTTGGATCTGTTCGTCAACAACATCTGGGGGATCATGCAGAACTACGTTCTGGTGGCGATCCCTCTGTTCATCTTCATGGCCCAGGTGCTCGACCGCTCCAAGGTGTCCGAGGGGCTCTTCGAGGCGCTGTACGTGGTCATGGGGGGGCTCAAGGGGGGGTTGGGCCTGGCGGTCATCGTGGTCAGCACGGTCTTTGCCGCCACCACCGGGATCATCGGCGCCTCGGTGGTCGCCATGGGGCTGATGGCCGGCCCGGCGCTGATCCGCCGGGGCTACGAGAAGGGGCTCGCCTCGGGCATCATTTGCGCCTCCGGGACCCTCGGGATCTTGATCCCCCCCAGCATCATGCTGGTGGTGTACGGGGGGCTGACGGGTCTCAAGGAAACCTCCGTCGGGGCCCTCTTCGCGGCCGCGCTCTTCCCCGGCTTGCTCCTGTCCGGGCTGTACATGCTGTACACCTGGGGGCTGTGCACCCTGTCCCCCAAGAACGGACCGCCCCTGCCGACCACCGAACGCACCCACACCGCGGCCCGCAAGTGGGGCATGACGCTCAAGAACTTCGTGCCGCCCTTCAGCTTGATCCTGGTGGTGATGGGGACCATCCTCGCGGGGGTCGCCACCCCCACGGAAGCGGCCGCCCTCGGCTGCGTCGGCGCCCTGGTGCTGGCCATGATCAACCGGAAGCTGAATTGGGACGTGGTGGTCCAAGCGAGCATCTCGACGGTGCGCACCTCCGCGATGATCATGCTGCTGTTCGTGGGGGGAAAGCTCTTTAGCGTGGTGTTCCTCTTCATGGGAGGGGGCGACGTGGTGTCCGACGCCCTCCTCGGCATGGAGGTGAGCCCCTACGTCGTCCTCTTCATCATGATGTCCGTGGTCTTCGTGCTCGGCATGTTCATCGACTGGGCGGCCATCCTGCTGGTCGTGGTGCCGATCTTCACCCCCATCGCCATGGACCTCGACTTCAACCCCTTGTGGTTCGCGATGCTCGTCTGCGTGAACTTGCAGACGTCCTTCCTGACCCCGCCCTTTGGCTACGCCCTCTTTTACTTCAAGGGGGTGGCGCCGGCCGAAGTGACCATGGGGGACATCTACCGAGGCATCCTGCCCTTCGTGGCCCTGCAGCTCCTAGGCCTCGGGCTCCTGATCGCCTTCCCCCAGATCGTCCTGTGGCTGCCAACCGCCGTATTCGGGCGCTAGGGAGGGTTCGCCGTGGCGTCCAAGCTCGCAACCGCCGCCGAGGCCGTGGCCCGGATCCCCTCGGGGGCCACCGTGGCCACCGCGGGCTTCGTGGGGACCGGGTTCGCCGAGGCCCTCGCGGTCGCCCTGGAGGAGCGCTTCCAGCAGACCGGAGAGCCGCGCAACCTCACCTTCGTTTACGCCGCCGGGCAGGGGGACGGCAAGCACCGGGGGATGAACCACGTCGCCCAGGAAGGGCTGGTCAAGCGGGTCATCGGGGGCCACTGGGGACTGGCGCCCAAACTCGGGAAGATGGCGCTGGAGGGGCGGATCGAGGCGTACAACTTCCCCCAGGGGGTGATCTCCCACCTCTTTCGGGACATCGCCGCCGGCAAGCCTGGCACCATCACCCACGTGGGCCTGCACACCTTTGCCGACCCCCGGGTGGAGGGGGGCAAGGTCAACCGGCGCACCACCGAGGACCTGGTGGACGTGGTCTCCCTGGGGGGCCGGGAGTGGCTGTGGTACAAGGCGTTTCCCATCCAGGTCGGCTTCATCCGCGCTACCTCGGCCGACCTGCGGGGCAACCTCTCCTACGAGAAGGAAGCCGCCCTCCTGGAGAACCTCGCCATCGCCCAGGCGGTCCGGAACTCCGGGGGGCTGGTCATCGCCCAGGTGGAGCGGGTGGTCCGAAACGACACCCTGCGGCCCAAGGACGTGCGGGTGCCGGGAATCTTCGTCGACCTGGTGGTGCAGGCGCCCCCGGAGCTCCACGCCCAGACCTTTGGGGTGGCCTACGACCCGAGCTTCGCCGGGCAGATCAAGTCCCCGGTGGAGCACCTGCCGGCGATGGAGCTGGACGAGCGCAAGGTGATCGCTCGCCGGGCTCTCATGGAGATCCGGCCCCGCACGGTGGTCAACCTCGGGATCGGCATGCCGGAGGGGGTCGCCCTGTGCGCCGCCGAAGAGGGGATCTTCGAGCGCTTCACCCTGTCGGTAGAGTCCGGCATGACCGGGGGCATCCCGGCCGGCGGCTTGAACTTTGGGGTGAGCACCAACCCCGAGTGCATCTACGAGCAGCCGACCCAGTTCGACTTCTACGACGGCGGCGGCCTCGACCAGGCGTTTCTAGGCATGGCCCAGGCGGACGCCCAAGGCAACGTGAACGTCTCCCGCTTCGGCCCCAAGTTCGCCGGCTGCGGCGGCTTCATCAACATCACCCAGACCGCTAAGGAGCTCTTCTTCCTCGGCACCTTCACGGCGGGGGGGCTCACGACCCGGGTGGGGGACGGGCGCCTGGACCTGCTCCAGGAGGGCACCAGCCCGAAGTTTTTGGGGGCGGTGGAGCAGATCACCTTTAACGGCGCCTACGCCCGCAGCCTCGGGCAACGGGTCATGTACATCACGGAGCGGGCGGTGTTCGCCCTCGGGGAGGCAGGCCTGGAGGTGGTCGAGGTGGCCCCGGGGATCGACCTGGAGCGGGACGTGCTCGGGCAGATGGCCTTCCGGCCCCGGGTGAGCCCCGAGCTGCGGCCCATGGACGAACGGCTCTTTCGACCCCAGAGGCTGGGGCTGGGCTGATCCTCAGCCCCCTGCGGCCAGGGTCGCCCCCAGGCGGCGCGCCTCGGCCCGCAGGTCCGGGCGGCGCGCCACGGCGTCCGGACCGTCCAGCCCCGGCGCCACCAGCGTGCGGGGGACAAAGCCGTAGGCCCCCAAGATCTTGCCCAGGCTCTCCACGGCCCCGGCGTAGCAGTGGGGATCGGGATGCCCCTGGGTGACCAGGAGGAGGGCGGGACGGCACGCCGGCACGCGCAACGCCCGGGCGCCGTCCCGAAAGGCGTACCAGCGATCGAGGTAGGACTTGCAGAGCCCCGAGGCGTAGCCGTAGTAGATCGGGGTCCCGAGCACCAGCGCCGAGGCTGCGGCCGTAGCCGCCAACACCGGGCGCAGGTCGTCCTCCAGGACGCAGGTCGGCGCGCCGCTCCGGCACGCCCCGCACCCCAGGCACCCCCGGAAGGAGAGCTCGCCCAGGCGCTGCACGGCGGCCGGGCCCGCAGCCGCCCCGGCCAGCGCCTCGGCCACCAGGGCCGCCGTCGTCCCCTCCCGCCGCCCGCTGCCGAGGACCCCCAGGACTCCCCCCCTCAACCCTCCGACTCCCCGGCCTCCAGCCCGAGCTGGACGCCCTTTACCGCCGCCTGGGTCCGGTTCTTCACCCCAAGCTTCTCAAAGAGCCCCACCAGCTCCTTCTTTACCGTCTGCTCCGACACGCAGAGGCGATCCGCGATCTCGGCGTTGTTGTCGCCCCGCATGAGGAACCGGAGGGTTTCCCGTTCCCGGGGCGTCAAGTCGAGGCGGGTCAGGTCCTGGTGCTCGGCCAGCCGCTGGTCGGCGAGGAAGGGCGAGTGGATGGCCTCACCCCGGTGCACCGCCTTGATGATCCGCACGAGCTCCCCCAGGTCCACGTCCTTCAGGATGTACCCGGCGATGCCGGCCTTCATCGCCTTGCCCACGTGGCTCGGAGCATCGTGCAGGGAGAGGATGAGTACCTTGGCTCCGGGCACCCGCTCGTGAACCAGCGCAGTCGCCGAAAAGCCGTCCAGGTGGGGCATGGTCAGGTCCATCAGGACGACGTCGGGCCGGTGCCGTTCGGCCAACAGGACGGCCTCCTGCCCGTCGGCGGCGGCGGCCACCACCTCGATCTCCGCGTCGAGATCCAGGGCTTCTTGAAAGCACTGGCGCAGGAGCCTCTGGTCCTCGGCGATGAGCACCCGGATCGCCATCGTCGCCCTCCAGGACGCTTGAGGGGAACACCCCACCTTCGTCACACTAGTGACCCGGCGTACGGTATCATGGCGGGTTCAACCAAGGCAATTG
>JBBIIA010000118.1:0-13822 GCA_037446775.1 Deltaproteobacteria bacterium | reverse complement strand
GTTTACGAAACGGTCCCCAGTTTCTCGGCTACCAGCAAGGGGCCGGGAATTGCTGAACCGGACAGATCATGTGCTGCAACCCCGGACAGTCTATTTGCTCCCGACAGCGCAAGAGCCTCCCCTGGCAAGGGCCTGGCACCTCGGCTATAATGACCGCCCGTTTCCCCTCCGGCCCGAGGCCCCGATGGACGACGCCCTGCGCGATAAGAGAGACCGCCTGTACGCCGTGTTGCGGGAGCTCGGGGGGGTGGTGATCGGCTTCTCCGGGGGGGTGGACTCGAGCTACCTCTACGCGGCCGCGGTGGAGGTGCTGGGGGACCGGGCCCTGGGGGTGACCGCCTGCTCCGAAACCTACCCCGAGCGGGAGCGCCGAGAGGCCGAGGCCCTCGCCTCGGCCCGGGGCGGGCGCCACCGGCTGATCGTCTCCGAAGAGCTCGACATCCCGGGCTTTGCCGAGAACCCGGCCAATCGCTGCTACTTCTGCAAGAAGGAGCTGTTTGGCAAGCTGCGGGAGGTGGCCGACGCGGAAGGCCTCCCCCACGTGGCCGACGGCACCAACCTCGACGACCGGGGGGACTACCGGCCCGGCCGCCAGGCGGCCCGGGAGCTCGGGGTGCGCAGCCCCCTGGAAGAGGCCGGCTTGACCAAGGACGACGTGCGGCGGCTCTCGCAGGAGATCGGGCTCCCCACCTGGGACAAACCCGCCTTCGCCTGCCTGTCGAGCCGCTTCCCCTACGGCACCCCCATCACCCGGGCGAAGGTGGCCCAGGTGGGGCGGGCCGAGGAGGCCCTGCGCGACCTGGGCCTGCGGGTGCTCCGGGTGCGTCACCACGGCGACGTGGCCCGGCTGGAGCTCGGCCCCGTAGAGTTCGCCCGGGTGGCCGGAGAGCTGCGGGCGGAAGCGATCGCCCGGGTAAAGGCCGCCGGCTACGCCTACGTCGCCCTGGACCTGCAAGGCTACCGCGCGGGCGCCATGAACGAGGTCCTCACCGACCTCCAACAGCCCCCCGCCCCAACCCCTAGCAATGAGGACCGCCGTGACCCCTGAACGCCTGCGCCAGCTCCTCGAGGGGGTCCAGCGGGGGGACCAGACCCCCGAGGAGGCCCTGGAGACCCTCAAGCACCTCGGGTACGAAGACCTGGGCTTTGCCAAGGTGGACCACCACCGCCGGCTCCGCAGCGGCTACCCCGAGGTGATCTACGGCGAAGGCAAGGCCGAGAGCCACCTGGCCGAGATCTTCGCCCGGCTGGCGGCCGTCAATCCCAACGTCTTGTGCACCCGGGCGAGCGCCGGGGCCGCCGAGGCGGTGCTCCGCCTGGTCCCCGGGGCGCGCTACCACGAACTGTGCCGGGTGATCGAGCTGCGGCGCCACGATCCCGAGCCCGTGGGCCTGGTGGCCCTGGCGGCCGCGGGTACCGCCGACCTCAAGGTGGCGGAAGAGGCGGCGGTGGTCCTGGAGGCGTTCGGCAGCCGCCTGGAGCGCCTGTACGACGTGGGCGTGGCGGGCATCCACCGGCTCTTCGCCCACGCCCCGGTGTTGCAGCGCGCCCACTGCGTGGTGGTGGTGGCGGGCATGGAGGGGGCCCTGCCCTCGGTGGTGGGGGGGCTGGTGGACGTGCCGGTCATCGCGGTCCCCACCAGCGTCGGCTACGGGGCCAACTTCGGCGGGCTCTCCGCGCTCCTCACCATGCTCAACTCCTGTGCCTCGGGGGTGAGCGTGGTGAACATCGACAACGGCTTTGGCGCCGCCTACCAGGCCGACATGATCAACAAGCTCGCCCTCGGCCTCTTGCGCAAGCGGGGCGGCGGGTGAAACGAGTCCTGTGGTTCGAAGCGGCGGCGGGGGCGAGCGGCGACATGTTCGTGGGGGCGCTTCTGGACCTGGGGGCCCCCTTCGGGACGGTTCGCGACCACGTGGCGAGCCTGGGGGTCCCCGGCCTCGCGGTGCGCGCCCGGGCGGTGACCCGGGCCGGGGTAGCGGCGACCAAATTCGACGTCCTCGACCCCGAGTCGGGGGCCGCCGTCGATGCCCCCGGCGCCCCGGGGCACCACGGCCACCGGGGGCTGGGAGAGATCCGGCGGCTGGTGGGCGCGGCGCCCCTCCCGCCGGCGGTCGCCGCGGCGGCTCTCGGGGTGTTCGAGCGCCTAGCCCGGGCCGAGGCGAAGGTCCACGGGACCCCGGTCGAGGCGGTCCACTTCCACGAGGTGGGGGCGCTGGATGCCATCGCCGACGTGGTGGCGGCCGCCTCGGCGTTTTACGCCCTGGGGGTGGATGAGGCGAGGTGTTCCCCCGTGCACCTGGGCGCCGGGACCGTGCGCTGCGCCCACGGCGTCCTGCCCGTGCCCGCCCCCGCCACCGCGGAGCTTTTGCGGGGTGTCCCCACCTACACCGACGGTACCCCCGGGGAGCTCACCACGCCCACGGGCGCCGCGTTGCTCACCCACTTCTGTACGGCCTTCGGCCCCCGCCCCCCCCTGCGAGTGCTCGCCGAAGGCCGCGGTGCCGGCACCCGGGACCTTGCCACGTCCAACGTGCTCCGGGCGGTCCTGGGGACCCCGGCCTGACCCGCAGGCGCTGGTCGACTGCAGCGAAGCCGACGGCGAGGAGGACGCGGCGGTCTTCTCCCACGGCTTCCATGACCTCACCGGCGGCTGGTGGACCGACCTCGCCCGGTGGGCCTTCCTACCCTTGAACGGGGAGGGGGGCGGCAGTACTCTTCCGGGCCACCAGGCCCCGGATTTTCCCGCGGCCGTCAGGAGAGCAGCGTGACGAACCCCTCCTCGCCCTGCCGCGCCCTTGCCGTGGCCTTGGCCGCCCTGGCGATGCTGGGCGCGGTGGGCGCTGCGGCGCTAGTGGTGCCGCCGGCCCCCCTGGGCCGGGTGAGCGACTTCGCCGGGCTCCTCGACCCGGCTGCCGCCGCGGGCCTGGAGGCGCGGCTCGCCGAGATCGAGGCGGCCAACTCCAACCAGATTGCCGTGGCGCTCTTTCGGAGCCTCGAGGGGGAGCCCTTGGAGGACTTTGCGATCCGCCTGGCCGAGGCGTGGCAGGTGGGGCACAAGGGCCGGGACAACGGGGTCCTGCTTTTGGTCTTCACCGAGGACCGCCAGGTGCGCATCGAGGTCGGCTACGGCTTGGAGGGGGCGATCCCCGACGCCGTGGCCGGGCGGGTGATCCGGGAGGTGCTCGCCCCCCGGTTCCGGGAGGGGGACTTCGTCGGCGGCTTGCGGGCCGCGGTGGACGCCCTGGACGCGGCGAGCCGGGGGGAGTTTGGGGCCCTGCCCCGCAAGGGCCGGGGGCCGGGCGCCGTCTCGGGGGTGCTGCCGTTCCTGTTGCTGGTGGCCCTCTTGGGGGTGGTGTCGATGGTGAACCGGGCCGCCCACCTGGGGCGCCGCAGCGTCAGCCACCACCCCCGCGGCCCGTGGTGGGGCGGCGGGATGGGGCGCGGGGGCGGCTTCGGTGGCGGGTTCGGAGGAGGCGGCGGCTTCGGCGGGGGGGGCGGCGGCTTCGGGGGCGGCGGCGCCAGCGGTGGCTGGTGAAGGAGGAGCAGGTGGAGCGGAGCGCACGCCCCGAGCGGTTCTTGACCGAGGGGGAACGGGCGGCCGTGGAGGCCGCGGTGGCCGAGGCGGAGGCCGCCACCTCGGGGGAGATCCGGGTGGTGGTGAACCGTCGGGTCTTGGGCGACCCCTTGGAGGAGGCGCAGAAGACCTTTGCCCGCCTCGGCATGCACCAGACCCGGGACCGCAACGCCGTGCTCGTCTTTTTGGTCCTGCGCAGTCGGCGCTTTGCGATTTTCGGGGACGAGGGGATCCACCGCTTCGTGGGCCAGGAGGGGTGGGACCGCCTGCGGGACGGCATGGCCGAGCGGTTCCAGCGGGGCGACTTCGGGGGCGGGCTGGTGTACGCGGTCCGCGAGGTGGGAGCGGTGCTTAGGGAGCACTTCCCGTGGCGCGAGGGCGACGTCAACGAACTCCCCGACGGGGTCGAGGAGCGGTGAGAGGAGGTGGGTCGATGGCGAAGGGGGCGTTTCTCCAGTTCGAGTTCGAGGACGTATTGGACCCCAAGACCCGGGAGCTGTGCGCCCTGGCGGCCGCCGTGTCCGGCGGCTGCCGCCACTGAACGGAGCGGCACTTCGCGGGCGCGAAGCAGGCGGGAGCGACCGAGGCCGAGACCCGGCAGGTGCTGGCCCTGGCGATGATGGTGGGGGCGGGCCGGGTGCGGAACTTCGCACAGGAGGTGCTGGGGGTGGAGCTGAAGACCCCCCAAGGCGGCTGACCGCCGCCTCGTGCCGCTGCCCCAGGCTGTCCGGGCACGATAGGGAGGTTCTTTTGACAGGGTGAACAGGATGTTTGGGGCTGCCTTCATCCGGTATCCTGAAGATCCGGTGATCCTGTCCAACGGTCGAAGGCTTCTGCCCCTCAAGGGGGTCTGGATTGGCTATGGAAGGAGGGCCCGATGGAGACGACCGTGGATCGCTTTGGCCGAGTGGTAATCCCGAAGCGGGTTCGTGACGACCTCGGCCTTCACCCCGGAACGGTTCTTCGGGTCGAGGAACGGGGCGGGGCGGTTCGCCTCAGCGCTCTTCACGAGGAGGAGTCGCTGGTCGAAGAGGACGGCGTCTTGGTGTTTCGCGGTCGCGCTGAGGGAGATCTGGTTTCGGTCGCCGAGAAGCTTCGAGAGGCTCGCCTGGACGACGTGGTCGCATCCCTCCTGCCATGAGAGTCCTCTTCGACACCTCGGTCTTGGTGGCGGCCATGGTCACGAGTCATCCCTCGCACCCCCAAGCTGCGCCTTGGCTGCGGAGGGCCAAGACCGGCGACGAGGAGTTCTTCGTCGCCGCCCATACCCTGGCTGAACTCTACGCCGTTTTGACCCGTCTTCCCACGGCGCCGCGCATCTCGCCCGCCGTGGCGTTGCGCCTGGTCGAAGAAAACGTCGCCTCCCGGGCCACGGTCGTCGCTCTCGATGCCTCGGAGTATCGCCGGTTGCTCGGGCGCTGGGCGGAGTTGGGCGTGGCGGGAGGCGCCGTGTACGACGGCTTGGTGGCGCGGGTGGCGGAGAAGATCCGAGCCGAGCGACTCCTTACGCTGAACCTCAGCCACTTCCGGCGCGTGTGGCCGGAGGGCGCCGCGCTCCTCGCCGTCCCTTGAGGGAACCGAAGCCGGAACCAACGGACCACGGACCACGGGCAACCCCGCGAACTCGGCCTTGACACGCCCCGGGGGGCTTCTCTATAGTCCGCCTTTACTTTTTGGACCCTATGGACCCCGGGCGGGGCCTGTGCGGAGGGTGACGATGTACGCAGTGGTAAAGACGGGGGGCAAGCAGTACAAGGTGTCCGAAGGCACCTTCTTCAAGGTGGAGAAGCTGCCCGGCGCCGTGGGTGACAAGGTGGTGTTTAGCGACATCCTGCTGGTGTCGCGGGACGGCGAGCTCCGGCTCGGCAAGCCCCTGGTCGACGGCGCGCGGGTGAGCGGGGCCATCGTGGAGCAGGGCCGAGAGAAGAAGATCATCGTCTACAAGATGAAGCGCCGGAAGGGCTACCGCCGCAAGCAGGGCCACCGGCAACTGTACACCGGCGTCAAGGTCGAGGCGATCGAAGCCTGAGGCTGGGGAGGACTGGGAGATGGCACATAAAAAGGCAGGTGGTAGTTCCCGCAACGGCCGCGACAGCCGCGGCCAGCGCCGGGGCGTCAAGCGGTTCGGCGGTCAGGCGGTGATCGCGGGCAACATCCTGGTGCGCCAGCTCGGGACCAAGTTCCACCCCGGGGCGAACGTCGGGCTCGGCCGCGACTACACCCTCTTCGCCCTGGCCGACGGCGTGGTGCAGTTCGAGACCAAGGGCCGCGAGCGCAAGACCTTCGTGAACGTGGTGCCCCAGGAGGCGCCGGCGGCGGGCTGAACGTCTCGCTGCCCCGCGCTGCCCCGGGCCCTGGCCCGGGGCGCCCGGCCCGGAAGCGGCGCGAGCCCTCCCGGGCCGTCGTGCGTTTGGGTAGCCCGTACCGGGAGCAAAAAGCCATGAAGTTCGTCGATGAAGTGGAGCTCGTCCTGGCCGCCGGTGCGGGTGGGAGGGGGTGCGTGTCCTTCCGCCGGGAGAAGTTCATGCCCTTTGGGGGCCCGGACGGGGGCGACGGGGGCGACGGCGGCTCGGTGATCCTGGTGGCCGATCCCCAGCTCTCCACCCTTCTGGACTTCCGCCACAAGGTCATGAAGGCCGAGAGCGGCCACCGGGGGGAGGGCTCCAACTGCTCCGGCAAGCGGGGGGCCGATCTCCGCCTCCGGCTGCCCCTGGGGACCATGGCCCTCGACGCCGAGACCGGGGAGTGCCTGGCCGACCTCACCGAGGCCCACCGGGAGGTGGTCCTTCTGCCCGGGGGCATGGGGGGGCGGGGCAACGCGCGGTTCGCCACCTCCACCAACCGCGCCCCGCGCCACGCCCAGCCGGGCACCCCGGGGGCCGAGCGGCGGGTGCGCCTGGAGCTGAAGCTGATGGCCGACGTGGGGCTCGTCGGCTTCCCCAACGCCGGCAAGTCTACCCTGATTTCGAGGATCAGCGCCGCCCGCCCCAAGATCGCCGACTACCCCTTTACCACCCTGGTGCCCAACCTCGGGGTGGTCACCTGGGCCGAGGAGAAGAGCTACGTGGTGGCCGACGTCCCCGGGTTGATCGAGGGCGCCCACCAGGGCATCGGGCTCGGCATCCAGTTCTTGCGCCACCTGGAGCGCACCCGGCTCCTCGTGCACCTGGTGGACCCGGCGGACGGCCGGGACCCCCTGGAGAAGTTCGAGGTCATCCGCCGCGAGCTCGCGGCCTTCGACCCGGCGCTCGCCGAGCGGCCGGAGCTCGTGGTGCTCACCAAGCTCGACGTCACCGAGGCCCGGGAAGGCCTGGCCGACCTCCAGGGGGCCTTTGCCGCCCGGGGGATCGAGACCCGGGCGATCTCGGCGGCCACCGGGGAGGGGCTCAAGGAGCTGGTCCGGGAGGTCGGGCAACGGGTCGAGGCGCTGCGGAGGGACGACCATGGGGAGTGAGCGTTCGCTGGGGGTGGTGCGGCGGGTGGTGGTGAAGGCGGGCAGCCAGGTCCTCACCACCGAGGGCGGGGCCCTGGACCGGGAGGTGTTCGAGGGGCTCGCCCGGGACGTGGCGGCGCTCACCGCCCGGGGCATCGAGGTGGTGGTGGTCTCCTCCGGGGCGGTGGCGTCGGGGCTCGGCTGCCTCGGGCTGAAGGGGAAGCCGGCCACCATGCCCGAGATCCAAGCGGTGGCCGCCGTCGGCCAGATCAACCTGGTGTGGTTCTACCGGGAGGTGTTTGGCGCCTACGGCCTCACCGTGGGGCAGGTGCTCCTCACCCGGGACGACTTGGAGAACCGGCGACGTTACCAGAACGCCAAGAACACCCTCAACGCCCTCTTGCGCATGGGCGTGGTGCCGGTGATCAACGAAAACGACACGGTGGTGGTCGAGGAGCTGAAGTTCGGCGACAACGACAACCTGTCCGCCATGGTGACCAACCTG
The DNA here is from genome assembly GCA_037446775.1 of Deltaproteobacteria bacterium. Classification (GTDB taxonomy): domain Bacteria; phylum Desulfobacterota; class Deferrisomatia; order Deferrisomatales; family JACRMM01; genus JBBIIA01. The sequence continues at coordinate 6,307 of JBBIIA010000118.1, read as the reverse complement.
GTGGAGGCCGACTGTCTGGTGATCCTCTCGGACGTGGCGGGCCTCTTTGACCGGGACCCGAAGGCCAACCCCGACGCGGTGTTGTTGGAGCGCGTCGACGCCGTGGACGAGGCGGTGGAGGCCTTCGTGGGGGACTCCCGAAGCGCGGTGGGGACCGGGGGCATGGGCACCAAGCTCCTGGCGGCCAAGAAGGCCACCCACGGGGGGGCGGCGGCGGTAATCGCGTCGGGCAAGATCGTCGGCGCCCTCGGGCGCATCCTCGGCGGCGAGCCCCTCGGGACCTACTTCCCGGCCCAGGTCGACCGCTTGCGGCGCCGCAAGCACTGGATCGCCTACACGGTCAAGCCCACCGGGCGCCTGGTGTTGGACCAGGGGGCGGTGGAGGCCATCGCCACGGGGGGCAAGAGCCTCCTGCCCTCGGGCATCCGCGGGGTGGAGGGCGACTTCGACCGGGGGGATGCGGTGTCCCTGGTGGGGCCCACCGGGGTCGAGGTGGGGCGGGGCCTCACCAACTACAGCGCCGAAGAGGTGGGCCGGATCGCCGGGTTGGCAACCCGGGAGATCGCTGCTAGACTCGGCTACAAGTTTTTCGACGAGGTCGTCCACCGGGACGACCTCGTCGTGCTCCCGCCCTGAGTCGTTCCCCCGTCGAGGAGGCTCCATGTCCCACCGCGACGAACTGCTGGCCCTGGGGCGTCGGGCCCGGGAGGCCTCCCGCCGCCTGGCCCGGCTGCCGAGCTCGGTGAAGGATGGGGCCCTGCGGGCCATGGCCGACGGCCTGGAGGCCCACAAGGCCGAGCTACAAGCCGCCAACCGCGAGGACCTGGAGGCGGCCCGGGCCGCCGGCCTCGCGGGGGCCATGCTGGATCGCCTCGCCCTCACCGACCAGACCCTTGCCGCCATGGCCCAGGGCCTGCGGGAGGTGGCCGCCCAGGCCGACCCGGTGGGGGAGGTCACCCGCATGTGGAAGCGCCCCAACGGCTTGTTGGTGGGCAAGAAGCGCATCCCGCTGGGGGTCATCGGCATCATCTACGAGTCCCGGCCCAACGTCACCGCCGACGCGGCGGGGCTCTGCCTCAAGGCGGGCAACGCGGTGATCCTGCGGGGCGGCAGCGAAGCCACCCGCTCCAACCGCGCCGTGGCGGCAGTGCTCGGGGCGGCGGCCGAGGCGGCCGGGGTGCCCGGGGGGGCGGTGCAGCTGGTGGGGACCCCGGACCGGGAGGCGGTCCTGGAGCTCTTGCGCCTCGACGACTACGTCGACCTGATCATCCCCCGGGGCGGCGAGGGTTTGATCCGCTTCGTCGCCGAGCACTCCCGCATCCCGGTGATCAAGCACTACAAGGGGGTGTGCCACGCCTTCGTGGACGCCTCGGCCGAGCTCGCCATGGCCGAGGCGATCGTGGTCAACGGCAAGGTTCAGCGGCCCGGGGTGTGCAACGCCCTGGAGACCCTCTTGGTCCACCGGGAGGTCGCCCCTGCCTTTCTGCCCCGGGTCGCCCGGGCCCTGGGGGCGGCGGGGGTGGAGCTGCGGGGCTGCCCCGAGACCCGGGCCCTGGTGCCCGAGGCCGTGACGGCCACCGAGGAGGACTGGGCGGCGGAGTACCTCGACCTGGTGCTGGCGGTGCGGGTGGTGGGGTCCCTGGAGGAGGCCATCGCCCACATCGACGCCTACGGCAGCCTGCACACCGAGGCCATCGTCACCCGGGACTACGCCAACGCCCAGCGGTTCCTCGAAGAGGTGAACTCCTCGGTGGTGACGGTCAACGCCTCGACCCGCTTCAGCGACGGGCAACAGCTCGGCCTCGGCGCCGAGATCGGCATCTCCACCACCAAGCTCCACAGCTTCGGGCCGATGGGGGTCGAGGACCTCACCACCACCAAGTTCATCGTCTACGGCCAGGGTCAGGTGCGGGGCGGATAGCCGCCGTGGAGCTCGGCGCCTTCGGCGGCACCTTCAACCCCGTCCACCTGGGCCACCTGCGGGCCGCCGAGGAGGTGGCCGAGGCCCTGGGGCTGGGGCGGCTGCTCTTCCTGCCCGCCCGGGTGCCTCCCCACAAGGTCGGCGCCGGGCTCCTGCCCGCGGCCGCGCGCCTAGAGCTATTGGGCCGGGCTACGGCCGACAACCCCCGCTTCGAGGTGTCGGACCTGGAGCTAAAGCGGGACGGCCCGAGCTACTCGGTGGACACCCTGGCCGAGCTCCGCCGGGGCCTGGGGGCGGGGGATCGCCTGTGGTTTTTGGTGGGCGCCGACGCCTTCCGGGAGATCCACACCTGGCACCGCTTCCCCGAGGTGTTTGCGCTCGCCGACCTGGCGGTGATGCGCCGCCCCCCGGACCGGGAGCCCCTGGCCCCCCCCGCGGCCCTGGCCGGGGAGTTCGTCTCCACCGCCGTCGGCTACCGCCACCGCTCGGGGCGCGAGGTCCGGTTCGTCCCGGTGACCCTCCTGGACGTGTCGTCCACCCAGGTCCGGCGCGCCCTCGGGCAGGGCCGGTCGATCCGCTACCTCGTCCCCGAGGCCCTCCGGGCGCCCCTGGAGGCCCTGGCAAAGGCCCATCCCCCTTGGCTTGGAGGACCCCCGACGTGACCGAGACCCCCATCCTCGACCTCGTGCTGGAGTGCGCCCGCGCCGCCGCCGACAAGCGCGCCACCGATCTCCTCCTTTTGGAGATGGGCAAGAAGGCGGGCTTCACCAGCTACTTCCTGATCGCCAGCGGGTCCTCCGACCGCCGGGTGCAGGCCATCGCCGACGGGGTGAACGCGGCCATGGCCGCCCGGGGCCTTCGGCTCTTGGGCACCGAGGGGATGGCGGAGGGGCGGTGGGTGCTCCTGGACTTCGGGGACTTCGTGGTCCACGTCTTTTACGAGGAGGTGCGGCGGTTTTACGACCTGGAGGGGTTTTGGTTCGACGCCCCCCGGGTGGAGATCCCGGCCGAGATCCTCGCGCCGCCGCCCCCGGGGGGGGCGCCCGGATGAGGGAGGTGGCGGTCGTCGGCGCGGGGGCCTGGGGCACGGCCCTGGCGGATCTTCTCGGGCGAAACGGCCACCGGGTGCGGCTGTGGGCCTACGAGGAGGAGGTGGCCGCGGCCATCGCCGCCGGGCGGGAGAACACCCCCTACCTGCCGGGTCACCGGCTACACGACGGGGTGGCGTGCACCACCGACCTCGGGGCGGCGGTCGCCGGGGTCGAACTAGTGGTGAGCGCGAGCCCCTCCCAGGTGGTGCGCCAGGTGATGGGCCGCGCCGCGCCCCACCTGGCCCCCGGGGCGGCGGTGGTGAGCGCCTCCAAGGGCATCGAGAACGGCAGCCTCAAGCTGATGCACCAGGTGCTCGCCGAGGTCCTGCCCGCCGGGGTGGCGGTGGGGGCCCTGTCGGGGCCGAGCTTCGCCGACGAGGTCGCCCGGGGCATGCCGACGGCGGTGAGCGTGGCCTTTCGCGACGCCGCGGCCGCGGCCCGGTGCCAAGAGCTCTTCGCCGGGCCGACCTTCCGGGTCTACACCCTAGACGACGTGGTGGGGGTCGAGGTCGGAGGCGCCTTGAAGAACGTCCTCGCCCTGGCGGCGGGCATCTCGGATGGGCTCGGCTTCGGCCACAACAGCCGCGCCGCCCTGATCACCCGGGGGCTCGCCGAGCTCGGCCGCCTGGGGGCGGCCCTCGGGGCGGTGCCCCTCACCTTCCTCGGCCTCTCGGGCCTGGGGGACCTGGTGCTCACCTGCACCGGCGAGCTGTCGCGAAACCGCAGCGTCGGGGTGCGCCTCGGCCGGGGGGAGCGGCTGGCGGACATCCTCGCCTCCATGCGGGCGGTGGCCGAGGGGGTGAAGACCTGCGACGCCGCGGTGGCGCTCGCCCGGCGGGTGGGGGTCGAGGTGCCCATCGCCGAGGAGGTGTGGAAGGTGCTCCACGCCGAGAAGGACCCCCGCCAGGCGGTGGTGGACCTGATGGGGCGGCCGTCCCGGCGGGAGCTCTCGGGGCTCGAGGGGGCCGGGTCGCCGTGACCGGATGGTTCGTCACCCTGGAGGGCGGGGAGGGGGCTGGCAAGACCACCCAGCTCGCCCGGCTCGCCCGCCGGTTCGAGGCCGAGGGTCGGCGGGTGGTGACCACCCGGGAGCCCGGCGGCACCGCCCTTGGGGCCCGGGTGCGGGAGCTCCTGGTGCAGGCCTCCCAAGACCCCCCCACGGCCCTGGCCGAACTCCTGCTGTACGCGGCGGACCGGGCCCACCACGTGGCCACGGTGGTGGGGCCCGCCCTCGAGGGTGGCGCGGTGGTCCTGTGCGACCGCTACGCCGACGCCACCGAAGCGTACCAGGGCTTCGGGCGAGGCCTGCCCCTGACCACGGTGCGAAGCCTCAACGACCTCGCCACCGGCGGGCTGTGGCCCCACCGGACCGCCGTCCTGGACCTGGCCCCGGCCCTCGGGGTCGCCCGCTCCCTGGCCCGTCAGGCGGCCACCGCGGCTCCCCCGGAAGGTCGCTTCGAGGCCGAGACCCTGGGGTTTCACGAGCGGGTCCGGGACGGCTACCGGGCCATCGCGGCCCGGGACCCCGAGCGGGTGCGGCTGGTGGACGGGGCTGGTTCCCCCGAGGAGGTCCACGAACGCCTGTGGGCGGCGGTGGCCCCGTGAGCTTTGCCGCCATCGTCGGCCACGAGCGCCCTCTGCGGGTGCTGCGCCGGGCGGTCCGCGCGGACCGGGTGCCCCACGCCTATCTCTTCTGGGGCCCCGAGGGGGTGGGCAAGGAGACCGTGGCCCGGGAACTCGCCCGGGTGCTTTTGTGCGCCGACCCCGGCGCCCTCGTGCGGGCCGAGGCGTGCGGGGCGTGCCCCGCCTGCCGCAAGGTGGCCGCCGGCACCCACGCCGACCTCCACCTGGTGGTGGCCAAGGGGGCGTCCCTGCCCGTGGCCGAGGTGCGCACCCTGCAAGAAACCCTTGCGTATCAAGCCTTTGAAAGGGGACGCAAGGTTGTTATACTCCGGGACTCGTTTCGGCTGACCCGGGAGGCCGGCAACGCGCTACTAAAGACCCTGGAGGAGCCGGTCGCGGGGGTCCACATCGTGCTCCTCGCCCAGCACCGCAACCAGCTCCTGCCGACCCTCGTATCCCGGTGCCAGTCCCTGCGGTTCGACCCCCTGCCGGTGGCCGACGTGGGGCGGTTGCTGCGGGCCCAGGGGGTGGCCGCCGAGGCCGCCGACGCCCTGGCGGCGGTGTCGGGGGGGTGCCCCGGGACGGTGGTGGGGGAAGAGCCGGAGGCGGTGCTCGCCCGGGAGGCGGAGGCCCGGGAGGTGTGGAGCCGCTGGGGCGAGCGACGGGTGGCCGAGGGGTTCGCCCTCACCTCCCGGTGGGCGGGTGAGAAGGACCGCCTCGGCGGCCGCCTGGATGCCCTGGAGGTGCTGCTTAGGCGCCGGGCGCTGGAGGCGGCGCAGGCCGGTGGCTGGGACGACGGGACCTTGGACGCCCTGGAGCGGCTCGCCCGGGCCCGACGCCTGCTGGACCAGAACGTGAACACGCAGCTGGCCCTCGACACCCTGTTTCTCGGGGTGGCGGGCCGGGATCGGGAAGAGACCCTGTGAGACTGGTTGGAGTTCGCTTCAAGACGGCGAGCCGCGTCTACTCCTTCGACGCTGGGGCCCTCGAGCTCGGCCCGGAGGCGTGGGTGGTGGTGGAGACCGAGCGGGGCATGGCGCTCGGGCAGGTGGTGGGGGAGGTCCGGGAGGTCCCCGACCGCTCCGCCCAGGGGGTGAAGCGGGTGCTGCGCCGGGCCGAAGAGCGCGACGTCCTGCGCTACGAGCAGAACTGCGAGCTGGAGGGGTACGCCCAGCAGTTCTGCATCGAGTTGATCCGGGAGCGCAAGCTCCCCATGAAGCTGGTGGACGTGGAGGTGCTCTTCGACGGCTCCAAGGCGCTCTTTTACTTTACGGCGGAGGACCGGGTGGACTTTCGGGACCTGGTGCGCGACCTGGCGCGCCAGTTCCACACCCGCATCGAGATGCGCCAGATCGGGGTGCGGGACGAGGCGAAGCTGGTGGGCGGGGTGGGGGGCTGCGGGCAGCCCCTGTGCTGCGCCACCTGGCTCACCGACTTCGCCCCCATCAGCGTGCGGATGGCCAAGGACCAAAACGTCAGCCTGAACCCTTCCAAGATCTCGGGGATCTGCGGCCGCTTGATGTGCTGCCTCGCCTACGAGCACGGTATGTACCGCGAGATGGGCCAGGAGATTCCCAAGCTCGGCAAGCGGGTGGAGACCCCCAAGGGCGAGGGGCGGGTGGTGCGCCGTAACGTCCTGGAGGGGACCTTCGTGGTGGCTGGGGAGGGGCGG
>JBBIIA010000117.1:0-13824 GCA_037446775.1 Deltaproteobacteria bacterium | reverse complement strand
CGTTGGAAAAGGCTGAGAGTTCCCCGGGACCCGGAAGTGGGGTACCCTGGGTGCCCCGGCAACCGGCTCCCCCAGGAGGCACGCTTCCATGCCCGAGCTGTCCCGCGCCTACGACGCCGTCCTCATCGGGGGCGGCATCATGGGCTGCGCCACCGCCTACAGCCTCACCGCCGCCGACCCCACGGTGCGGGTCCTGGTGGTCGAGCGCGACCCAACCTACGCCTTCGCCTCCTCGGCGCTGTCCATGGCCAACGCCCGGCTCCAGTTCAGCCTCCAGGAGAACATCCAGATCTCCCAGTACGCCATCGAGGTCTTCGAGTCCTTCGGCGAGCGCTTCGCGGTCGACGGCGAGGAGCCCCGGATCGCCTTTCGCCAGGAGGGGAACCTCTTTTTGGTGGCGCCGGAGGGGGAGGCCGCAGCCCGGCGGGCCCTGGCGCTCCAGCACAGCCTCGGCTGCGCGGTCGAGTGGTGGACCCCCGGGGAGATCGCCGCCCGCTACCCCCTCTACCGGGTGGACGGGCTCGCCGGGGGCACCTTCGGCCCCCGGGACGGGCACCTCGACGCCTACGCGGTGCTGATGGGGTACAAAGCCAAGGCCCGCAGCCAGGGGGCGCGGTTCGTCAAGGCCGAGGCGGTGGCCGTGGAGGTGGGGGGCGGCCGGGTGACCGGCGTCCGCCTCGCCTCGGGGGAGACCGTGGCCGCGGGCTGCGCCGTCAACTGCGCCGGGGCGTGGGCCGCCGAGGTGGCCCGCACCGCGGGAGTAGAGCTGCCGGTGACGCCGGTGAAGCGCCAGGTGTTCGCCGCCGACCCCGCCGTCAAGCCCGGGGGCCCCCTGCCCCTGACGATCCTCCCCTCGGGCCTGTACTTCCGCACCGAGGGGGCCGGTCAGCTGCTGGTGGGCAAGTCCCGGGACGATGACCCGGTGGGGTACGACTTCGCGTACGACCGCAACCGGTTCCTGGAGGAGCTGTGGCCCGAGCTGGCCGAGGCGGTGCCGGCCTTTGACACCCTGCGCCTAGTGCGGGGCTGGGCGGGCTTGTACGAAGAGAACACCTTTGACGGCAACGCGCTCCTTGGGGAGTGGCCAGACCTCCCGGGCTTTTTTCTGGCCAACGGCTTCTCGGGCCACGGCTTGCAGCAGGGCCCGGCGGTGGGCCGCTACACCGCCGAGCTGATCCTGGGGCGCCCCCACGCCCTGGACCTGGGGGCGTTTCACGTCCGCCGGCTCCGGGAAGGCCGACGGCTGTGCGAGTGCGAGTTGGTGTAAGCCCGTCCCTTTCGACGACGAGGAGAGCTGCATGACCGGATGGCGCGGCACCGTGCTGCGAGTAGACCTGACCCGGGGCAGAGCGACGGCCGAAGCCCTGGACCCGCGGGTGGCCCGGGACTACCTGGGAGGCCGGGGCCTGGGGATCCACTACCTCACCCAGGAGGTGGACCCAGGGGTCGACCCCTTCGGCCCCGAGAACCTCCTGGTGATGGCCACCGGCCCCCTCACCGGCACCCGGACCCCCACCGGGGCCCGGTACATGGTGATGACCAAGTCCCCCCTGACCGGAGCGATCACCTGCTCCAACTCGGGGGGCCACTTCCCCGCGGCCCTCAAGAAGGCGGGCTACGACGCCCTGCTCTTCGAGGGAGCGGCGCCGGCGCCGGTGTACCTGTGGCTCGATGGGGGCCGGGCGGAGCTTCGGCCCGCCGACCACCTGTGGGGCAAGACCACCCACGAGACCACCGACGCGCTCCTGGCCGAGACCGACCCCAGGGCCCGGGTGGCGTGCATCGGCCCGGCGGGGGAGCGGCGGGTGCTCTTCGCCTCGATCCTCAACGACAAGCACCGGGCGGCGGGCCGCTCCGGGGTGGGGGCGGTGATGGGCGCCAAGAACCTCAAGGCCGTGGTCGCCCGGGGAGAGGAGGAGGTGCCCCTGGCCGACCCGGAAGCGTTTCGGGCGGTGAACGACCGCATCCTCGGGAAGTTCCAAGCCGCCGCCAAGGTGAACCCGCCGGCCCTGCGGCTCCACGGCACCGCGGTGACGGTGATGGCGACCCAGAACTACGGGGTGCTCCCCACCAAGAACTGGCAGCGGGGCACCTTCGAGGGCTGGGAGGGGATCCACGGGGAGACCCTCACCGACCGGTTCCTGATCAAAGCGAGCGCCTGCTTCTCCTGCCCCATCGCTTGCGGTCGGCGCACCCGGGTGGACGTGCCGGGCTTCGAGGGCGAGGGCGAGGGGCCCGAGTACGAGACCGTGTACGCCATGGGCTCCAACTGCCTGATCGACGACCTGGCAGCGGTGACCAAGGCCAACTACCTGTGCAACGAGCTCGGGATGGACACCATCACCATGGGGGCCACGGTGGCGTGCGCCATGGAACTCGCCGACCGGGGCTACCTGCCCGAAGCCGACGTGGGGCGGGCCCTCCGCTGGGGCGACGGGACGGCGCTCGTCGAACTCACCCGCCAGACCGGCCTGCGGGAGGGGTTTGGCGACCTCCTGGCCCAGGGGAGCCTGCGGCTCGCCACCCGCTACGGCCACCCGGAGCTCGCCATGCACGTGAAGGGGCAGGAGTTCCCGGGCTACGAGCCCCGGGGCTCCCAGGGCATGGGGCTCGCGTACGCCACCTCCCCCATCGGCGCCTCCCACATGCGGGGCGACCCCGCCTACTGGGAGCTTCTGGGGGTGCCAAAAAACGTCGACCGCTTCGCCCACCTCGGCAAGGCCCGGATCGTGGCGGACTGGCAGGACCTCTTCGCCATCATCGACTCGGTGGGGCTGTGCGTCTTCTTTAGCGTCCGCAACCTCATCGAGCCCGAGCTCGACTGCCCGCCGACCGGCATCCTCGCCTACCTCAACGCCGCCACCGGCGCGGGCTACACCCTGGAGGAGCTCCAGCGGGCGGGGGAGCGCATCACCACCGCCGAGCGCCAGTTCCTGGTGCGGGCCGGCTTTCGCCGCAAGGACGACAGCCTGCCCGCGCGGCTGACCCGGGAGCCCCTGCCCGACGGCCCCTCGGCGGGCCGGGTCTGCCACCTGGACGAGATGCTGGACGAGTACTACGCCCTTCGGGGGTGGACGGCGGACGGGGTGCCCACCCGGGCGAAGCTGGCCGAACTGGGGCTGTAGGGGGGGCGGTCCCGTGACCGTTGAGGTTCGCCTGTACTCCACCCTGCGCCGCTGCGCGCCGGGGGGCAAGAGCCCGGTGACCGTGGAGCTGCCCGAGGGGGCGACGGTGGCGGGGGTGTTGGTTACGCTCGCCGTGCCGCCGGAGGTGGAGCGGGTGATCCTGGTCAACGGGGCCCACGCCACCGAGGCGACGCCCCTGGGGGACGGGGACGCGGTGACCCTCTTTCCCCCAGTGGCCGGGGGGTAGGGGAAAGCGGCGGGGCTACAGCACCTGGCTCAAGAAGAGCTTGGTGCGCTCCTCCCGGGGGGCCTTGAAGAAGTGCTCGGGGGTGCCCTCCTCGACGACCTTGCCCTCGTCCATGAAGAGGACCCGGTCGGCGACCTCCCGGGCAAACCCCATCTCGTGGGTGACGACCGCCATGGTCATCCCCTCCCGGGCCAGGGTCTTCATGACGTCGAGGACCTCGCCCACCATCTCCGGATCCAGCGCGCTCGTCGGCTCGTCAAAGAGCATCACCTTGGGGTCCATGGCCAGGGCCCGGGCGATGGCCACCCGCTGCTGCTGACCGCCGGAGAGCCGCGAGGGGTACTCGCCCTCCTTCTCGGCGATGCCGACCTTGGCCAGAAGCGCCCGGGCCTTGGCGTCGGCGTCGGACTTGGACCGGCCGCGCACCACCCGCTGGGCGAGGGTGAGGTTTTCGAGCACCGTCTTGTGGGGAAACAAGTTGAACTGCTGAAAGACCATGCCGACGTCCCGGCGCACCCGGTTGATGTCGGTCTTCTTGCTCGCCAGGTCGGCGCCGTCGACCACCACGTGACCGGAGTCGAAGGCCTCCAGGCCGTTGAGGCACCGCAGGAAGGTGGACTTCCCCGAGCCCGAGGGCCCGATGACGACCACCACCTCGGCTTTCTCGATGCGGGTCGACACCCCGTCCACGGCCCGGACCTCCTGGCCCCGGGACCTAAACACCTTCACCAGGTCGCGCACTTCAATCACTGACGGCGAGCCTCCGCTCCATCCAGGCGATGGCCTGGGAGAGCATCGAGGTGACCACCAGGTACAGGGCGGCCACCGTGAACCAGATCTCGAAGGTGGCAAAGGAGGAAGTGATGACCTCCCGGCCGCTCTTGGTGAGGTCGGTGATGGCGATGACCGACACGAGCGACGAGTCCTTGATCAAGCTGATGAACTGGCCGGCCAGGGGTGGCAGGGTGCGCTTGAGGGCCTGGGGCAGGATGATGTGGATCATCGCCTGGCGGACGTTCATGCCGAGCGACCGGGCCGCCTCCATCTGCCCCCGGGGGATGGACTGGATGCCCGCCCGGATGATCTCCGCCACGTAGGCCCCGGCGAAGATGGCGAGGGCCCCCACCCCGGCCACGATCCGGTCGAGGTCAAAGAGCGTGCCGATGAAGAAGTAAAAGATGAAGATCTGCACCAGGAGCGGGGTGCCCCGGATGAGCTCGACGTAAAAGGACGCGAGCCCCCTTAGGGTGGGGTTTCGGGCGATGCGGCAGAGGCCCGTGGCGAGCCCCAGGACGAGCCCCAGGGCGCCGGACACAAACGAGATCCAAATCGTGGTCCACAGGCCCCAGGCCAGGGGGCCCGCCCGCCAGCGGAAGGTGGACCCGATGGGGTCGCCCTCGGACACCAGGTCTCCAGAACCCACCCGCACCGCCTGGGCGGCGACCTCCAGGGTGTCGCTCTCCCCTTGGTCCCCCCGCAGGCTCACCCGCGCGGTCTGCCCCTGGACCGAGACGTCGGTCACGGTGCCGGCGAAGGCCGCCCGGTGGACGGTCTCCGCCCGGAAGGCGAAGTACTGGGGAACCCGGTTCCACCGCCAGGTGTAGTCGACCCGCTCGGCGGCGACCCACAGCGAAGCGGCTGCGGCCAGGAAGATCACCCCCAGCAGCAGCCGCCACGGCCAGACCCGGGCTGGTCCCATGGGCCCGCCCTTCGCTTACTTCAGGTCCTTGAGCCAGTCGGTGCTCTTGAACCACCGCTCGTAAATGCGGTCGTAGGTGCCGTCGTTCTTCACCTGGTACAGGAAGTTGTTCAGCCAGTTCAAGAAGTCGTGGTCGCCCCGGCGCACCGCCCAGGCCAGGGGCTCGAAGGTAAAGGGCTGGTCGAGGAAGACCAGCTTGCCCTCGCCCCGCTCGGCGTTGGCGTGGGCGCAGTAGGGCGAGTCGTAGACGAAGGCGTCGGCCTTGCCGTTGACGACCTCCATCACCCCCTCCTGCTCGGTCTCGTAAGAGATGTAGGTGGCCTTGGGGATCATGCGCTTCACGGCCTGCTCGCCGGTGGTGCCGAGCTTCGAGGTCACCTTGTACTTGGGGTCGTTCAGGTCCTTGTAGGACTTCACGGTCCCAGCCAGCTCCTTGCGGATCAAAATCGTCTGGCCCACGGTGATGTAGGAGTTGGCGAAGTTGACCTTGAGGTTGCGCTCCTGGGTGATGGTCATGCCGCTCATGATGATGTCGAACTTCTTGGTGAGGAGCGCCGGGATGATGCCGTCCCAGGCGGTGCTCACGAGCTCGAGCTTCACGCCCATCTTCTTGGCCATCTCCTTGGCCATGTCCACGTCGAACCCCATGATCTCGCCCTTCTTGTTGTTCATCTCGAAGGGGATGTACATAGGCTCGAGGCCGACCCGCAGGGTCCCCCGCTTGGTGATCTCATCCAGGGCATTGGCCGAGGCGACGGCGGGCAGCGCCGCCCCCAGGGCGAGCAGGAGGGCGAACAGGGTGGCGAGTCTCTTCATCGGGTTTCTCTCCTCGTTCGAGCCCCCGGGGGGGGGCGGTGATCAGTAGGACTTCCCCTCGTCTAGGAGTTCCTCGATCAGCATCCGGGCGCCGCACTCCGGGCACCGGGGGAGGTCCTCCACGGGGAGGTAGACGATGGCGGTGTGCCGACACCGGGGGCACAGCACTTGGATCGCTTCTCTCTTGCCTCGTTCCATGGGACAATCCTCGCCCGCTCGGTTGTGACAATACGAAACCGATGTTTGGCAAAGAGAACCGCGCTTATACCACGGTCTTCCCCCCCTCGACAAGGAAGTTGCCTTGCCTGCCGACACCCCCTCCCCCGCCGCCACCGCGCGCCAGCGCCGGGTGGCCGAAGTCCTCCTGGCCACCGTGGCCCTCTTTTGGGGCGCGACCTTCCCGGTGGTGAAGGAAGCGGTGGCCGAGGTGCCGGTGCTCTGCTTCTTGTGGGTGCGGTTTGCCGCCAGCGCGCTCCTGCTCGGGGCCTTCGCCGGCCGCCGCCTCGCCACCCTCGGCGCCTCGGGGCTCGGCCGCGGCGCGCTCCTCGGGGGGCTCCTGGGCGCCTCCTACCTCTTCCAGACCTACGGCTTGACCTCCACCACCGCCGCCAACGCGGGCTTTCTCACCGGCCTCGCCGTGGTGTGGGTACCGCTCCTCGCCGGCCCCCTGGTGGGCAAGCCCCCGACGGGGGCGGCCCGCCTCGGGGTCGTCTTCGCCGTCCTCGGCCTTTGGCTCCTCACCGGATCGGCCCCCTGGGACCTCGGCCGGGGCGACACCCTGGTGGCCATCTGCTCGATCTTCGTGGCGCTGCACATCCTCGGCCTCGACGCCTGGACCGGCGGCCACGACGGCCGGGCCCTCGCCTTCGTCCAGATCGCCACCATGGCCGTACTCGCCCTGGGCGGGAGCCTAACCTTCGACCCCATTTCCTGGCCCCGGCAGTGGACGCCCCGCCTCCTGGGGGCGGTGGCCCTGACCGCAGTCTTCGCCACCGCCTGGGCTTTTTGGGTGCAAACCGAGTTCCAGCGCCGCACCACCCCCACCCGGGCCGCCCTCATCTACACCCTGGAGCCGGTCTTCGCCGCCCTCTTCGCCGTCGGCCTCGGCGGCGAGTCCCTGGCGCCCTTGGCATGGGTCGGAGGTTGCCTTATCGTGGCCGGCATGATCGCGGCGGAGGTGCGGCCCCCGGCCCGGGTTCAAGCTGCCGCCCCCCACGGCCGATGAGAGAAGGAACCCGGCTTTGCCCATCTCTCCGAGGAGATTCCCCATGATGACGCGGTGGCTCCCCGCCCTGGTTCTGCTCTGGACCCTCGTCGCCCTCCCCGCAGCGGCTGCTCCGGCGCCGCGGGTCCTGGTCCCCCTAGACGGAGCGGTGGTCCACTGCCCCGACGTCCTCCTGGTGCACACCGTGCCCCCCGAGCAGGCGACCCTGTACTCCATTAACGGCACCAGGGTCGCCCTCAAGGCGGTAGCGGTGCCAGGCAACGACGCCGACCTGTATCACGTCCGCATCCCCCTGACCGAGGGGCGCAACGAGGTGCGTCTGCTCGCCGCCGCCGACGAGTCGACCACCGCCACCCTGAGCATCACCTACGTCCCCCCCTACAGCCAACGCACGGCCATGAAACGGGGCACCCGCCCCTACGCCTTCCACACCCGGGAGCAGGAGGCGACCTGCGCCGGGTGCCACAGCATCCCCGAGGTGTTCGAAACCGTGCCCGACCGCCCCCTGGCCCCGGCGGGCAAGGTGTGCGGCGCCTGTCATCCCCGGGTGGAGAGCGCCCCCCATCTCCACGGCCCGGTGGCGGTGTACGCGTGTTTCATGTGCCACAACCCCGACTACTCCCCCGCCCGGTTCGGCAACAAGACCTCCCAGGCGGCCTCCTGCGGCACCTGCCACGAGGGTTTCTTATCCAAGATCCTCGGGGGCAAGAAGCACGTGCACGGCCCCGTGGCGACCGGTAGCTGTCTGGCGTGCCACGATCCCCACGGGGGGAAGACCGGCGCCAACATCCGGGAGACCCTGCCGGACCTGTGCCTCTTGTGCCACGCCGACACCCTGCCCCTACCCCTGGAGAAGGGCCTCCACGCCAAGGTCCCCTGCGCCAGCTGCCACGACGCCCACGGCGGTGCGAGTCCCATGATGCTCCCCGAAGCCGGGAACGCTTTCTGTGCCCGCTGCCACCCCGAGGTCGCCGACATGAAGTCTGGCCATCCCATCGCCGGTCACCCGGTTGCGGCGAAGGTCGACCCCTCGAAGCCCAGCCGCACCTTCGGGTGCCACAGCTGCCACGAGCCCCACGGCCTGCAGGACGTGTCCAAACAAGACATCTTGGCCGACGAAAAGGCACAGCGGCAATTCTGCCGGCGCTGCCACTACTAAAGAGGCTCTAACCGAAACGGTTCGCGGCCAAGGCCGCGCATACGGGGCGGAAGGAGAACCCACCAGGCGGAGGGGGGTAAACCGGAGCACTCGAGGGAGGAGGCGGCTTGCCGTCAAGCGGCGGCGGCAGGCTGACGCATCCGAGATAGGAACGGGCCCGCCCGCGAACCCTCCGGCCCCGGCGCCAACCGCACCCTATCGCCTATCCCCTGCCCTCAGCGGATCTGCCCCTCGGCCCTGAGGGCCACCTCCACGTCCGGCCAGAGCTGCTTGCCCGGGCCTTCGAGGTAGGTGCGGAGCCGCGCGGCCCGCTGGGGGTCGCCGGCGAGGGTCAGAAGGACCGCGGCGCGAACCCGTGCGGGGCGCGGGGCTGAGCCCGCCACGGCCCGCTCCAGCTGATCCCACGCCCGGGGGTCTTCGGCCACCGCCAGGGACTCGGCCGCGTGTATCGCCCCGGAGTCCGTGGAGGCCGACTCCAGGTACCGCCCGAGGGCGAGCAGCCCCTCCTCCCCCATCCGAACCAGGGCGCGACCCGCGAGCCACCCGAGGTGGGTATCCCCGAGGAGCCCCGCGACGTCCTGGACCGAACGGGAGTCGCCGATCTCCCCGAGGGTCCACAGGGCGATCGCCTTGCGCGCCAGGTGGTCCCCTCGCAGGTACGAGGTGAGCTGGGGCACCACCTGGGGGCCCAGCCGCACCAGGATCTGGGTGCGCAGGGACAGGGTGGGATCATTGGGGCGGGTGGCAAAGAACAGATCGGGGTTTTCGGGCCCCACCCGCTCCAGGGCGAGAATGGCGAACCAGCGCAGGTCATCGTCCCGCAGGGCGTCGAGGAGCGGCTCCACCGCCCGCCCGGTCCCCGAGGAGACGAGCCCGGCGGCGGCCCCCACCCGCACCGCCCGCTGGGGGTGCCGCAGGAACTCGATCATCACCTCCTCGGCTTCGGGGCTCCCGATCTCCCGCAAGGCGTGGAGGGCGACCACCACGGTTCGGGGCTCCCCCCCCCGGCACACCGCGAGCAGGGCCGGCACGGCTGCGGGGCCGTACCGGACCAGGGCCCCCCGAGCCGCTTCCACCACCGACTCGACCCGGTCGGCCAGAGCCCGGGTCAGGGCCGCCGTGACCCACTCAACCCCGGAGAACGCTCCGCTCAACTCCCCCAGGGCAAAGGCCGCATTGCGTCGCACCGCCGGGTCCGAGTCCTCCAGGGCCCGCACCAGGCCGTCCACCGCCCGGGCGTCCCCCAACCCACCGAGCAGGAAAGCCGCCTGCTCCCGGGCTTTCGGGTCCCGGCTCCCGAGATTCTGGATCACCGGATCGACCGAGCGGCGCCCGTAGCGCAGCAAGCTCTCGGCCATGAACCCTTGCAGGTCCTTGGTTTCCCGGGTGAGGCGGGTGAGGACCGACCCCACCGCCTGGGGCCCCCCCACCGACAGCAAGGCGGTCACCGCGTACATGCGGACCTTGGACCGCCGATCGTCGAGGTGCTTGACGAGGGTCGGCACCGCGCGGCGATCCTGGATCTCGCCCAGCAGGTACAGGCAGTCCACCGCCGTCGGCTCGTCCGCGCCCTGGAGCAACTCCACCAGGGGCTCCACGGCCTGGGTTCCCATGCGGGTCAAGGCCGCCCCGATGAGCCAGTTGTTCTTCGCCCGGCGCATCTGGGACACCAGCCGAGGAACGGCCCGTGCCCCGAAGCCGGCCAGGGCCTCCATCGCTTCGAGGGAAGCCACCAGGTCCTCGCCCATCAGCACGCGAATGAGAGCTTCGATCTGGCCCTGGTCGGTGGGCGCCTTCATCGCCTCGCGCACCGCCGCGGCGGTCGCGGTCTGTCCCGGGGCCAGGGTGCGCATCCCCCCGGCTGCGGGCGCGGCGACGGCGAGGAGGCCGACGACCCCGACGGCGGCCCGCTCCCAGGACCGGACCCCGCCCCCCATGTCAGCGTCTGCAGGTCGCTTCGGCCAGAAGCTCGTCGAGGACGAAGGGCACCTCGCTCACCCCATCCGCGTAGTCGCCCACGTGGGTGTAGCGGATCTTCCCGGCGCAGTCGATGATGACCTTCAAGGGGATGGGCCCAGAGAGCCCGTAAATGCGGGTCGCGACCTCAAACTCGGTGTCCAGCAACAGGGGATAGGTCAGCTTGTGCTTGTCCTTCTCCTTCTGGATCTTGTCTCGGTCCTTCTTGTCCCCCCGGCTCAAGGTGATACCCAGGAGCTGGTACCCCTTGTCCTTGTAGGTCGCGAACTCCTTCTGGAGTCGGGGCATCTCGACCTTGCAGATATCGCACCAGGTCGCCCAGAACTCGAGCATGATCACCTTCTTGCCCAGGAACTGCTTGAGAGAGACCTGCTGCCCCGTGGAGAAATCCTCGAGGGTGAAATCCGGCGCCGTGTCACCGATCCTCAGCTTCATGGCGGTATCCTGGGCGGCGGCCCCCCAAGCCCAGAAGACCACGGCGGCCGCTCCGACGAGAACCTTACCGATTGCCCTCGCATCTCTCATGTCCGACTCCTTACCCCTGGCGGGTCTCCCCGCGCCATGTACCCCTATCCCGGCACGGCCCATAGGGGCCTAGTGGCTCACCTGCAGTTCCGGTTTTCGCCATCCCCCGAGTTCCGAGCGCGCCCACTCGACGCCCCGCTCCGCGTGGCACTTCGCGCACGCCTTCTCGATCTCGGGATCATAGCAGCTATCGGCGTGGATGAGGTAGTAGGGCAGCGTGTGGATATCCAGGTTCTGGGGGTTCATAATATCTTTGGTCTGCTGTACGTGGCAGTCAAAGCAAACCAGCTGGACGTCTGCGCGGTGCCGCGTATGTTCTCCGTACTTGTTCTTGAAATCGTGACACCCAAAACAGAAATCGCTGGCGCTCTCGTCCTCGGTCCTCGTCTCGTTTCCCCCGAAGATACCACAGACCTCGCAGCGAGTCTTGGTTCGAGTTGCCCGATCATCCTTCCACTTATTGAAGTTCCGGACGATCGCTTGGCGGTTGGTCTCGCCCTCGGCCTTGTCGCCCGGCACGTAGAACTCTCCAAGGTCCTGCCCGGGAGTGAAGCCCACCGGGAAGTAGTAGGTCGCGGTCAGGTCCTGGCCGCGGACGTGACAGGCGGCGCACACCATGTCCCGCAGTTCGTCGTCCAACTTCGCGGGATTCACCACCTGCCCCTTCCCCCCCGCCTCGGCGTGGGCGGCCGCGGGACCGTGGCACGCCTCGCAACCCACCCTGTCCTCGGAGGTGGTGCCCTCCCCCGGGTTGAACCCGGTCACGTGGCAGCCCTTACAGTACTTGCTGTACGGCATCTTCTTCCACGACCAGACGTTGTTCGGTCGCCACGTCCGGGACTGAACGCTCCAAAGCTTCGGCAGTACGTAGTAATCGTCTCCGATCTTCTTCATGTAGCGCTGGTCCCAGTGCCCCCCGATCGCATATTCCACCTCGTCGAGGGTGAAACCCAGGCCGGCAACCGAGAAGTCCCCGAGCACCGCCGAAGGATTCTTGCGTACGTCTCTCACCACCGTGGCGTGGAAGGTCTCCGCCCACCCCCGGTACTTCTCCTCGTGGCACTCCTTGCACCGCTCGCTACCGGCGTACCGCGCCCCCCCGTTCCCGGCGACCGGAAGGACTCCGGCGACCAGCACCCCTCCCAAGCAGGCTACCATGATCACAGCACTACGGAACATAGGGGGTCCTCCCGAGGATTTCCTCGACTTCGGCCTTGATCACGGCATCCAGTTCGGCCCTGTATCCGGTGTGGATCGCGACCACGGTCCCCTGTCGGTCGATCAGGACGGTGACGGGGACGAGCCACTTGGTGTAACGCCGGGCCGCCTGCAGTTCGGGATCGAGCAGAATCGGGTACCGGGGCGCCGCGTTGCGGCCGGCCATGGCCGCTACGATCACGTCGGGACCCGCCCGATCCACGTTCACCCCGAACACCTGTAGGCCCCGGGAACCGTACTCGTCCTGGAGGAGGCTGAGGAACTTCATCTCCTCCAGGCAGGGCGCGCACCGGATTCCCCAGAATTGTAGCAGGACGACCTTCGACCCCACGACCTCGGACAACCGGACCTCGCCCCCCCCGAGGGTCCGGCAGGCGAAGTCCGCGTACTGGCTCCCGACTGTTACCCGATCCCCCCCGGCCAGGTTCGGCTTGACGATCGGCACCACCTCCCCCTCTAGGGCCAGCGCGAGGGCTCCACCTCCGGCGGCAACACCCAGCAGTCCCCAGGCCGCGAAGAGGGCGCAGCGCGCCCTCATCCGATCCATCACTCTGCCAAGAGCTTCTGCACGATCGGGAGGTACTTCGCCTCGTCCCCCTCCTCATACCCCTCGTGCCGGTACCGAACGACGCCCTTCTTATCGATCAGCACGTTGAGCGGAGCCCCCATCAACCCGTAGGCATCCATCACCCCGAAGCTCGCGTCCGCCGCGAGGGGGAAGCTGACGCCAGCGGCCTTGAGGTCGTCCCGCTGGGCGAATTGCGCCTTGATAAACGCGTTATCAACGCCGTCGGCGTTGATCCCAATCACCACTAGTCCACTCGCCTTATTGTCCCGGTAGAACTTCTGGAGCACCGGCAACTCCTTGATGCAGGGGCCACACCGAAGCCCCCAGAAGTTGAGCCACACCACCTTCTTGCCCACGAAGTCCGTCAGCTTCAGCGGGCTGCCTTCGGTGTCCACCAACTCAAAGGGCGGGGCCGCCTTCCCCGTCCATGAGTCCCCAGACCCGGAACCCCACGCCGACGGCAGAGCGACCAAGAGCGTCAGCACGACGCTGACGAGGATTCGCACGGGGATCTTACGTTGCATCTCGCTTCACCTCCCTGGTATTGGACTCGTGACAAAGGACGCAAGATTGTAGGGACGTCCTCCGGCGAGCGTCAACTGGATAAAACGGGACGAGCCAAGTGGGAAAGAGCCTGTAAGCCGGGTTCTGTACCCCCCTCGCGGAGGGCGGCAACCATTCCTCTGGGACCCGAGTCGCCTCGAGCCTCGTGCGACCTACCCGGGAGCCTGGGGCGGGCCGCCCTCGTCGCGCTCCCCTATTTGGTCTTGCTCCGGGTGGGGTTTGCCGAGCCGGCCGGTCGCCCGGACCGCTGGTGAGCTCTTACCTCACCGTTTCACCCTGGCCCCGCGCGCCGAGGCGCGCGGGGTGGTCTGCTCTCTGTTGCACTTTCCTTCGGGTTACCCCGACTGGACGTTATCCAGCACCCTGCCCTGTGGAGCCCGGACTTTCCTCCCCGGGGCTGCCCCCGGAGCGGTTGCCCGGCCCTTTCCTCGCCTGGCCCGTCACCTTACCCATCGACCTCTTGCCACCGGAGCTTGAGCCCCTGGCCCCTAGTACTAACGAGGCTCCGCCTCAGACCGTCGAGGCGTGACCACGACGAACCCTTATCGCGCAGAGGCGCGGAGCTCGCAGAGAAGGGGCCACTCGATGGGGTTCTCTGAGGCCTCTGCGCCTCTGCGAGAGAGTGGAATTTGACTCGCCTCTGCAGATCTTTGGTCTTCAAGGGTTTCTAGCCCCTAGCCCCTAGCCCCTAGCCCCTAGCC
>JBBIIA010000116.1:0-14203 GCA_037446775.1 Deltaproteobacteria bacterium | reverse complement strand
CCGCACCGAGGGGGCGGAGCGGGCCAACGCCCTGCGGGCGGCCGCCGCCGCGGCCCGGGAGGCGCGGGACTGGCCCGGGGCCCACGGGCGCCTGGCCGAGGCCCTCCGCCTCTCGGTCCTGGCGGGGCTGCGCCAGGCCCTCCTGGCGGACCTGGGCGAGACCCTGCTTTTGGCCGGGCGGGGCGCCGAAGGGGAGCGCGCCCTGCGGGAAGCCGGGTCGTTGACCACCGGGCCGGAGGGGCTGCGCGCCTTGACCGCCCTCGCTCGCGCGCAGGAGGCCGGTGGCCGCTTGGAGGAAGCGCTGGAAACCCTCCGGCGGATTGGGTATCTGTATCCCCTCACCGAACCAGGGGCCACCGAGGCCGCCCTCAAGGCGGGGGCGCTCCTGGAAGGCCGGGGCGACGGGCCCGGGGCCCGAGGGATGTACGAGCGCGTCGCGGCCGAAGCCGGGGCGCCAGCGGCGGAGGTGGCCCGCGCCCGCCTCGAAGCGCTCGCGGGCCGCGGCCAGTAAGCGGAACTGCTACGGGAGACGACCGGGATGTACGCTTTTCTCGCCAAGGGGGGGGTCCTGATGATCCCCATCCTGGCCTGCTCCATCATCGGCCTCGCCGTTTTCTTCGAGCGGGCGTGGACCCTGCGCCGCGCCCGCAACCTGCCCCGGGACCTGGTCCGGCAGGCCGAGGACCTGATTCGCCGGGGCGGCATCGAGGAGGCGATGGCCCTGTGCCGGCGCTCGCCGAGCCCCCTGGCCGAGGTGATCCGGACCGCGCTCAAAAACGCCGGGCTCGGGCGCGACGCCGTCAAGGAAGCGGTGCAGGAGGTGGGGCGGCGAGAGGCGGCCCACCTGGAACGCTACGTCGGGGTGCTCGGGACCGTCGCCAACGTGGCCCCCCTCCTGGGCCTGTTGGGCACGGTCTCCGGGATGATCAAGGCCTTCACCGTCATCAGCGTTCAGGGGGTGGGCGACCCCGGGAGCCTGGCGGGGGGGATCAGCGAGGCCCTCATCACCACCGCCGCCGGGCTCACGGTGGCGATCCCCACCTTCGTCGCCTACCGCTACTTCTTGGGTCGGGTCGACCGCATCGTGCTGGAGCTGGAGCAGCACGCGATCCACTTCGTCGATCTGGTAAAGGAGCCGGAGACCCGCACGCGGCCGGTGCCCCGGGGCCGGGGGGAGGGGGGCGCCGGCCCATGACCTTTCGCAAGCACCGGCGCGACGTCATCACCCCGGACATCACGCCCCTGGTGGACGTGGTGTTCCTGCTCCTCATCTTCTTCATGCTCTCCACCACCTTCGTGGTGTCCTCGGGGCTCCGGCTCAACCTGCCCCAGGCCGAGGCCGAGGCGGTGCGCCAGGAGCGCCGGGAGCTGCGCATCCAGGTGGATCCCGCCGGGGGGCTCCACTTCGGCGGGCGGGCGGTGAGCACCGCGGAGCTGGAGGCGGCCCTGGGGGATGCGGTCCGCCGCGACCGGGACGCCCTGACCGTCATCGAGGCCGATCAGGATACCCCCCACAAGTTCGTCGTGGGGGTCATGGACCGGGCCAAGCGAGCCGGGCTCCACCGCCTCGCCATCGCCACCCGCCCGAGCCGGTGAGGAGCTGCCCGCCGTGACTGCCGCAGACAAGTGCTGGATCGCCGCCGTGGTGGCGTTGGGGGCGGCCATCCTCGGGTCCATGTTCGCCGGAGACCAGGGGCTCGGAGAGGTTCGGCGGCTCCTGGCCGAGCGGCGGCAACTCGCCGCCGACATCGAACGCCTCAAGGCCGAGAAGACCAGCCTGGAGGCCCGGGTGGCCGACCTCGCCAGCGATCGTTCGGTGGAGGCTCGGGCCCGCAAGGACCAGGGCATGATTCGCGAGGGGGAGACGGTGTTCGTGCTGCCCGAAGCCCGTGGGCGCTAGCCGCCGCCGGGGCCGCGCCGGAGCCGGCGCCCCGGTGGCCCTGGGGCTGCGCTCCCTGGTCCCGGCCGCCTTCGGGGCGGCGCTTCTGGTCGGCCTTTTTGACGCCGACCGGACCCTGGGGCCCGGCGCCCTGAGCATGCTCGGCGCCTTCATCGCCTACTGCCTCTGGCGCCTCTTCGCCCTGTTTGGGGGCTCCGCTGCCAGCGAGGTGGAGCGGGTGGAGCTGGGGCTCCTCGCGGTCCTCGCCCTCTCCACCGGGATCAAGGTGACCGGCCTTCTGGCCCCGTGGCCCGAAGCGCTGTACGGGGTGCTCCTGGTGGGCCTGGCCGCGGCCATTCCCCTGCCCGGCCTCCTGGCCCTGCCCCTGGGGGCCGTCGCCCTGTGGGGCCGCCCCGACTGGCTCCTTCAGCTCGGGCACCTCGTCCTCTTGGCCACGGCGGCCGGCATCGTGGCGGTCGCCGAGCGCCGCCGCCGCCGCCGGGTGGAAGTCGCCCTGGAGAAGCTCCGCCTCGACGCCGAACACCTGGCGGCCGCACCGGAGCCCGGCGCCAACCCGATCCCCAAGGGGGACCTGACCCGCCTGGACGAGGTGCTGTACAGCTTTCTGCAACAGGTAAAGGAGAACGCCAAGGCCCACGGCGCCGTGCTCGCCTTGCGCAACGCCAAGGGCGAGTTGTGGGTGCGGGAGCTCGTGTCGGACAGCTTGAACATCCGCGAGAAGGGGGTGCTCGACCTCCAGGGGACGACCTTCCAGTGGATCCTGAGCAACCAGAAGCCCCTGCGGATCGGGCGGCTGCGGGACCCCGGCACCCGCCTCGGCTACTACCACGGGGCCGTGGCGGTGAAGAGCTTCGTCGGGGTGCCCCTGGGAGACCCCGCGGAAGGAGTCTTGGCGGTAGATAGCTTGCGGGAGGACGCCTTCTCCGAGGCCGACCAGAACCTGCTCAAGGTGGCCTCCCACCAGGTGGCGACGATCCTCGAGCAGCGCCGGGCCCTAGACGTGGTGCGGCGGGAAGCGGCCGACTTCAAGCACCTCTACGAGTTCTCCAAGCGCCTGGGCACCTGCGGGTCCACGCCGGATCTCCTGGACCTGGTGCTGGCGACCCTGCGGGCGCGGATCCAGCCGGACTTCTCCGCCCTGGTCCTGGGGGAAGAGGACGGGACCCTCCGGATCGCCGCGGTGGGAGAGCCCGCCTGGGGCGAGCTGCGGGGCAAGACCTTCCGCCCCGAGGAGGGGCTCACGGGCTGGGTCCTCGCGAGCCGCCAGTATCTCCACTACGCCGACCGGGAGAAGTCCCGCCGCCCGCTCTTCGGGCGAGAGGTGAAGGCCCCCGAGTTCCCGAGCCTCGTGCTGCATCCCCTAGAGGCCCACGGCGAGAGCCTCGGCGCCTTGTGCCTGTCGAGCCGCCTGCCCCGGGCCTTCGACCCCCCGGAGGTGGCCTTTTGCGAGGTCCTCGCCCAGCTCGCGGCCCAGGGGCTGCTCCAGATCCGAACCCTGGAGCAGCTCCGCGCCCTGGCCGCGACCGACGGCCTCACCGGGCTCGCCAACCGCCGGGTCTTCCTAGACCGACTGGGGGCGGAGATGTCCCGGGCCCGGCGCTACGCGGGGCCCCTCTCCCTCCTGCTCCTGGACGTGGACCACTTCAAGAAGATCAACGACACCCACGGCCACCCCGGGGGCGACGAGGTGCTGCGGGAGGTCGCCCGCTCCCTCAAGGGCTTCGCCCGGGAGACCGACCTGATCTGCCGCTACGGCGGGGAGGAGTTCGCGGCCCTGCTCCCGAACACCGACGAGGGAGGCGCCCGGGTTTTGGCCGAGCGCATTCGGGCAGGGATCGAGGCCCTGGCCGTGACCTGGGAGACCCGGACCATCCCGGTGCGGGCCAGCTTTGGGGTGACCACCTCCGAGGGCGAGGGAGACACCGCCGAAGCCCTGGTGACCCGCGCCGACCAGGCCCTCTACGCCGCCAAGCAGGGGGGACGAAACCGGGTCGTGTCCTTCTCGGAGATCCGGGAGTACGCCGCCTGGAAGTAGGGGCGGGCGGGCCCACGGACCACCCGGCCGAGCCCCCCTAGGCCACGGGAAAGCCGGCCGCCCGCAGCACCGCCCGGGCCCCGACCACGGCGTCGGCGGGCGAGCGCGGGTGGATCTCCAGTACCAGGCGGGGGTGCTCGGTGGCAAAGGGGGCGAGGGCGGCGAAGTCCACCGCCCCCTCGCCGGGGGCGCGGTGGTCCTCCAGCCCCCGGGCGTCGTGGAGGTGAAACCCCAGGAGTCGGCCCGGGCAGGCGGCTAGGACCTCGGTGGGGGAGGCGAGGAACCCCAGGGCCGCCAGGGCTTCGGCGTGCCCCACGTCGTGCCAGTACCCCAGGGGGGCCCCGGCGAGCTCCCGAAACACCACCGCCAGCTCCCCCGGGTCGGGCAGCTCCTCGGGGTGGTAGCGATTCTCCAGCCCCACCGCCACCGCGCTCTTCGCCGCCCAGGCGGCCACCCGGTCCAGGGCCGAGAGGAGGGCGTCCCGGTGGGCGGGAGCCACCCGCTGGCGCGCGGCGGCGACCCGGCCGCGCAGCTCCTCGTACCCCGGGGTCGCCCGCCGCCCCTCCCGGTAGAGCGCCTCCAGGGCGCGGGGGTCCGCCTCCGGGTCCAGCTCCGCTCGGCCGGCGTGCAGCACCACCACCCCCACCCCCAGGTCCGCCGCCCGAGACAAGGTGTCGCACACCCGCCCGACCGCCGCCCGGCGCTCGTCGCGGTCCAAGCTGGCGAGGTTGGGCCGCTCCTGGTGGGCCTCCTCCGGGGACACCCCGGGGGTCAGGGGGAAGGGGTGGTGGATCGAGACCGGGGTGAGCTCCCCCCGGGCCAGGGCGGGGGCGAGCCCCCGCAGCTGGGCGGGGGTCACCCGGTAATCGAGCTCCAGGGCCCGAAAACCGAGGGCCAGGGCCTCGGCGACCATGGCCTCCCCCGGGGGAGCCGGGTCCCGCAGGGTGAAGTAGGCGGTAGAGAGGGCGAGGGGCTGGGGCACGGGAACCTCCGGCGCAGGGGGCAGGGGCCCTTGTAGCACCGGCGCCCGAGCGGTTCAACCCGAGGTCCACCCCCAGAGGTCCGGGCGTCGGTCCCGGGCGGCGGTCCCGTTGACACTGCGCCGGGGGCATCCCTAAAATCCCCGGTCGTCGAGCAGGGCCCGGGCCACGAAGGAGGCGCGATGGAAGGCTACCCGGTGACGGCGCGCATCGAGACCCGGTGGCGGGACGTGGACGCCCTGGGGCACGTGAACAACGCGGTGTACTTCACTTACTTCGAGATCGCCCGCACCCGCTTCTGGGAGGAGGCGTTTGGGGCCCGCACCCTGGGCGACATCAACTTCATCCTCGCCTCGATCCAGTGCGACTTCTTGAGCCCTGCGCGCTACGGCGGGGTGGTGGAGGTGGGCATCCGGGTGACGGCCGTGGGGCGCACGAGCTTCGACTTCGCCTACGAGGCCCGCGCCGAAGACGGCCGACCGGTGGCGCGGGCCCGCAGCACCCAGGTGTTGTACGACCACCGGGCCGACCGCAAGCTCGAAATCACCGAGGCGTGGCTCGCCCGGGTCGCCGCCCTCCAGGGAGAGGCACCGGCTCGGCGGTAGCCTCGGGGGCCGGGGGGTTCCTGACAGGATTGCCCGACGTTCAAGCTGCCCGATGCGGGCCGCCCCGCAGAACCCCGTCCACCCCGTCCGCCCAGCACACCACGATCCGGTGGCACGGCAGCCCGCCGTTCACCCGGCGGCGCCACCTCACCGCTTCCGTCTCCCCCGCCGCTTCCGCCACGCCGCGCGAAGAAAGAAGAAACCGCCGACAGCGGTAAAGGTCCAGATCCACGCCAGGGTCAAGACCTCGCCGGTGGTCAGGGTCATCATCGCGAACTCCGTGGAAGGTTCGACCAGGAGCCGCCAGCATCTCCCCATTGGCGTCGCCACGCCTTGAGCTGGGTCAAGGCCGTCGCCGAGGGGCCGGGGTGGCGAACCCCTTGGCCGCCACGGCGGGGTCCCATCGGGAAGGGCGCGGATGAGCGTAGCGGAGGGGCCCTCCGGACCCGCCGCTGCCCCGGTTGGCGTTTCGGAGGCCACTCGCTCGGCGCTTGCCGCCCCTTCGGGTCTTCCCCTATAGTCCCGCCTCGCCCTGTCGAAAGGACCCCCGGATGCCGCTGCCCCGCCCGGGCCTCGTGGCCGTGGCCCCCTGGCTCTTCGTGTTTTTGTGGAGCACCGGCTTCGTGGGGGCGAAGTTCGGCCTGCCCCACGCCGAGCCCTTCACCCTGCTCGCCGTACGCATGGGGCTCACCCTGGCCGTCTTCTTCGCCTTGATCCGGTGGTTTCGGGCCCCCTGGCCGACGCTCCCCCAGGCCGGCCACCAGCTGGTGGTGGGCACCCTGGTCCACGGGGCGTACCTGGGGGGGGTCTTCGCCGCCATCAAGCTCGCCCTGCCCGCCGGGGTGACCTCGCTCCTGGTGGGCCTCCAGCCGGTCTTGACCGCGGTGCTCGGCTGGTGGTGGCTCGGGGACCGGCTGCGGCCGCGCCAGTGGGTCGGGCTCGGGCTGGGGCTGGTGGGGGTGGCCCTGGTGCTTTTGAGCGGGCGCCAGCTCGCCCTCTTTCAGGTGAAGCCCGCGGCGCTCGCCTTCGCCGGGCTGGCCCTGGTGGGGATCTCGCTCGGGACCGTGTACCAGAAGCGCTTCGGCGCCGGGGTGAGCCTTCTGACCGGGACCTTCTGCCAGTACGTCGCCACCGGCCTCCTGATGGCGCTTCTGGCCTTTGGCTTCGAGACCCGCGAGATCACCTGGCACCCCCACCTGGTGGGGGCACTTTTGTGGCTGGTCTTCGGGCTCTCCCTGTCGGCGATCCTGCTTCTGATGCTCCTCATCCGCCACGGCCACACCGCCCGGGTCGCCAGCTACTTCTACCTGGTGCCGCCGGTCACGGCCCTTCAGACCTGGCTCGTCTTCGGCGAACGCCTCGCCCCCCTGGGGGTTTTGGGGATGGCGCTGGCGGTGGCCGGGGTGTACCTGGTGCTGCGGCCGGGGGCCCGCCTCCTGCCCCGCCCCTCGCGAGGGTAGCCGTGCCCGAGCTCCCCGAGGTCGAGACCACCCGCCGGGGCATCGAGCCCCACCTGCGGGGGCGCCGGTTCCTGGGCGCCGCGGTTCGGGAGCCGCGGCTGCGCTGGCCGGTGCCGGGGGACCTGGGGGAGCGGGTGGCGGGGCAGTGGATCGCGTCCGTCGAGCGCCGGGCCCGGTACCTCTTGCTGCGCACCGGGGCCGGCGCCGTGCTCGTGCACCTGGGGATGACCGGGAGCCTGCGGCTGGTGGGGGCGGCCGAAGCTCCGGCCAAGCACGACCACCTGGACCTAGTCCTGGACTCGGGGCGCGCCTTGCGCTTCGCCGATCCCCGCCGCTTCGGGGCGGTGCTGTGGCTCCCGGGGGAGCCGGCAGCCCACCCGCTCCTGGCGGACCTCGGCCCCGAGCCCCTGGGGGACGGCTTTGGCGGCGACCGCCTGTACGACCTCTCCCGGGGCCGCCGGGGCGCGGTGAAGCCCTTCCTGATGGACAACGCCGTGGTGGTGGGGGTCGGCAACATCTACGCCAGCGAGGCCCTCTTCTTGGCGGGCATCGACCCCCGCCGGCCCGCCGGCCGCGTCTCCCGGCCGCGCTATGCGGCCCTGGCGGCCCGGGTCAAGGCCGTCCTCGCCGGGGCCATCGCCCAGGGCGGCACGGTGCTCGGGGAGTTCACCGCCGGGGAGCCCGCCCCGGGCTACTTCCGCCAGGAGCTCGCGGTGTACGGCCGGGGCGGCCAGCCGTGTCGGCGGTGCGGCCAACCCCTCCGGGAAATCCGGCTCGCTGGGCGGGGCACGGTCTTCTGCCCCCGCTGCCAGCGGTGATGGCCTTGGCTGCGACGGCCCTGTGTCGTGCGACCAGCTGCGCGTCGGCGCGAAGCCGCGGAGCCCCCGTCCGTCCAGGGCAGCCGAGGAACCGTCGAGGACCTCGGAGTCGTCCCAGCGTGGCAATTCGTCACCCTGGCGCGCCTGGGCCCGCAGGGACACCGCCTCGGCCGGGCCCAGGAACGGCGCGGCCTGGAGGCCCCCGGAGAGCGCCACGGCGCGCTCGAAGTGCCCCCGGGCGCGGGCCTCGGCGTCGGGCCAGGGCCGGGCCGCCTCGTAGGCGATGAGAAAGACGTGGAGGGCGCCCCGCTCGAACCCCTCGTCGAGGGCGAGGGCCCGCCGGGCCAGGGCCTCCACCAGGGGGAGGTCGGCCACGAGGGCCGGGGCGTCCTTGGAGACCGAGACGGCAGCGCCCCACGAGGCGGCGGTCCAGTAGAGCAGGGCGACGTCGTCGGCACCGACGGCCCGGGCTGCAGCGTCGGGGTCCCGGGCCAGCCGCTCCGAGAACCCGGGGTGGGCGCCGTCCAGTGCGCGCCGCCCGTAGCCTCGCGCCCGCTGGTAGAACCCCCGGGCGCGCCGCCGCAGGGCGAGCGCGGCCCCGTAGTCCCGGCCCTCGGCCAGGCCCGCCGCGGTCTGGACGAAGGCGTAGCCGTACTGGGTGAACGGTCGGCAGCGAGGCCGCTCCGAGGAAGGCGGCGAACAGGGCCCTCGGTGCCGTCAGGCAGCGGGGGCAACCGGGGTCTCGTGCCATGGGGGCCCTCCTCGGGAAGACGGATGTGCCGTGCCCCTAGCGGGGAAGCTCTCGCCGGGGTGCCGTCGTCGTCGGTAGCTCAGCGCGAGCTGCAAGAAGAGCTCGAGCCCTTCCTCCACGGGCGAGGTGCCCTGGTCCACGTAGAAGCTCCGGATCGGCACCTTGCCGTGATCGCGGCTCACCTGGGGGTACACGGCCTCGGAGACGATGCCGTTCATGCAGCCGAAGGGGCTCACGTCGACGATGCCGTCCGCGCCTTTCTGCCACAGCCAGATGGCCTTGCCCACGCTCAGCACCATTTCGCCGATGGTGCCTTCCCAGGGGAGGTAGGGGCGGGAGAGCTCGAGCAGTTCGTGTACGTCGTGGGGGTCCTCGCGCCCGGCGAAGGCGTCGGCCAGCGGGGCGAGGAGCCGCTGCTCGTCGCGCCGCTGGAAGTGTCCGGTCAGCCGGGTGGCGAGCATGCGCCCCGAGAAGGCCCGGCCGGTGCGCCGCAGGACGGCCACCTCTGCCGCGTTGCAGTACCACACCCACTCCGCGACGCCGGAGAGCCACGCCTCGCCCCCGAGGACCTCGATCTTTCGCACCACGTCTTCGTTGGAGTAGGTGTTGAGGCGGCAGAAGATCTCTCCCACGACGCCGATGAGGGGGCGGCTGCCGCGCCCGCGAGTGGGCACCGACTCGAAGCGCTCCCGACCCCGGGAGAGGGCGGCGGTCATCCGGCTCAGCCGTGCCCCCAGGCGGGCGGCCGGCGCGGCGAGGACGGCGGAGACGTCGTCGAGGCTCGCCTCCAGGGCGGCGTCGGCCGCACCGGCCTCCACCTCGTAGGGCCGCGTCCGGTGCAGGAGGCGGCGCAAGGCATCCGACGCCACCACCGCCCACCACAGGGTGCGCTGGAGCTCGGTCGAGTGGGCCTGCACCTCCCGGTAGCCGTTGTTCGAGTTGGGGGCGAGCACCAGGGCTTCACCGAGTCCCATCCGGCGCAGGGCCCGGGCGAGGTAAGGGGCGTACTGGCCGAAGCGGCAGGGCCCCTCGCCGCTGCTGAGGAAGAGCGCCGCCCGCTCCGCCGGGATCCCGTGGCGCTCCAGGGACTCGACGAAGTCGGCCAGCACGACCCGCTGGGGGTAGCACTCGTCCCCCGTGGTGTAGCGGCGGGCCAGGTCCCAGGCAGCCGTCCCCGCCTCGGGGCAGGCCCGGGCGTCCAGGCCTACGCCGCGCAGGGCTGCCGCGAAGACGGTCGCTCCGGCGAAGCACATCCGGGGCACGAAGACGGTTCGTCCGTCGAGGGGTCGCGTCTCGTCCACCATCGCAGGGCTCCTATGCTGTCGAGGTACGCCTCGCACCGGGTCAGCGCACCGGCGTCGTTGCCGTGGCCGTCGAGCTGGATGGCGAGGAACGGCTTCTCGGCCGCGTCCTCGGCGAAGGCCTTCACGTACGAGTCGGGGCCGCACTTGAAGTTGGTGAGGTAGAGCAGGTGCAGGCCGGGGTAGCGGCTCGAGAGGCGGGAGGCCTGCAGGATCTTCCGCCCGTAGTCCCAGTACATGTTGGGGTTCAGGTCGTCGATTCCCACCGACTCGAGGGCGAGGAAGTCCAGCGGGATCACGTCGACCGCGTACAGGGACCGGAGCTTCCGCGGGATGTGGAGGTTCAGGCCGCCGTCGTAGAGGTTGTACGGTCTCCCCACCAGGAGCAGCGCGGGCCGGCCGGCGGCGGTCACCGCGTCGAGCGCCCGGCGGCCGGCATCCTCCAGCCGGACCTGGAAGGCTTGCTGTGCCCGGTAGGCGCAGCGCACGGCCAGACGATGGGCTCGGCGGACGATCCCGAAGCGCCGGAACGCCGCCCACAGCCCGGCCTCCACGGCCCGCGCTCCGTCCTGGAAGTGGACCGTGGGGGTGAGGAGCCGGTCCCTCCCGCCGCGACCCAGGGGGCTCGCCCCGAAGACGAAGGGGAAGGTCTGGCCCCAGGGGCAGAGGTACGCGTTGCACCGGAGGTCTTTCGCCGCCGGCGCCGAGACCACGTTGGGCACGAAGACGTGGTCCGCGTCTTCGCGCAGCAGGGCCGCGGCGTGTCCGTGGGCGGCCTGCACCGGGAAGCAGGGCTCCGCCACCGTGGTCGAAGTTCCCAGGTCCGCGAGCTCCCGGGTCGTGCGGCCGGAGAGCCTCACCTCGAAGCCCAGGGCGCGCAGGTAGGTGCTCCAGAAGGGGAACTGCTCGTGGGCGAAGAACGCCCTGGGAATGGCGACCGTCGGCCTCCGCGCCCCGCGTCCAGCCGCCAGCTCCGGCGGCAGGTAGTCGGCCAGGAGCGCCTCTTCCCGGACCGCGAACAGATCCTCGGCCGCGGGTGCCGCATCGACCTTGCTCTCCCGCCGGAAGCGCTCGGAGCACTTGTCGCCCCAGTAGGACTTCCGGCCGTCGACGCTGACCTCCTGCACGTCGCAGCGGTTGGTGCACCCCTGACAGGTGAAGACGCGCACCTGCCGGGGGACCCCGTCGAGGTCGTAGCCGCGGAAGGCGGTCTCCGTCCCCAGGGCGGCGATCCGATCCCGGGCGAGCAGGGCAGCGCCGTAGGCGCCGAGCACCCCGTTGTGGGGGGGCACCACGATCTGCTTGCCCAGCACCCGGGCGAAGGCCGCGGCCACGGCGTCGTTGTAGGCGGTGCCCCCCTGGAAAAACACCACGCCGCCCACCGGTCTGCCCCGGACCACCCGGTTCAGGTAGTTCTCCACCACGGCGTAGGCGAGGCCGGCCACCAGGTCGGGGAGGGCCGCGCCCGCCTGCTGGCAGCGGGCGAGGTCGCGCTCCATGAACACGGTGCAGCGCTCCCCGAGCCGGAGCGGCTCCCGGGACGCGAGGGCCAGCTCGGCGAACTCCCCCTCGATCCGGATCCCGAGCTTCTCCGCCTGCTCCTCCAGGAAGGAGCCGGTGCCGGCGGCGCAGGCCTCGTTCATCGCGAAGTCCACCACCACCCCGTCCCGGAGGTGAATGTACTTGGCGTCCTGGCCGCCGATCTCGAAGATCGTGTCCACCCCGGTGCCGAGGTAGCGCCGCGCGATGCGAAAGGCGCCGGTCCGGTGGGCCGTGATCTCGTCGTGGACGGCGTCGGCGCCCAGGAGCTCGCCCACGAGCTCGCGCCCCGAGCCGGTGGTGGCGACGCCGCGGATCGCGACCCGGTCGCCGAAGTGATCGCGGATCTCCCGGAGCCCGGCCCCCACCACCTCGACCGGCCGGCCCTGGGTCCGCAGGTAGACCTCGTGGATCAGCTCGCCTGCCTCGTCGACCAGGACGAGGTTCGTGCTCACCGAGCCGACGTCGACGCCCAGGTACGCGTCCAGGGGACGGTGGGGCGGCAGGCGATAGGGCTCGGCGCGGTCCCGCAACAGCGTGACCCGGGCGAGGTTTAGAGGCTCCCGGGAGGGCAGCGCCGAGTCGGCCCGGCCGGGCCTCGGCTGCTTCCCGGCCAGGAGGGGACCGGGTGTCGGGCCCTTCTCCCGGGCGTGCAGGGCGGCGCCGATGGCGGGGTAGTGTGCAGGGAAGGGGGGTGTGAAGAGCTGCCCGTCGAGGGCGAGTACCTGGCGGAGCGCCTGGAGGACCGCGCCGTTCTGCGCCACGCCGCCCACGAAGGCGATCCGCGTCCCCGGCCTCCGGCCCCGCAGGGCCGCGGTTTCGAAGTTGCGCGCCACGGCCTGGCAGAGCCCGCGGAGGACCTCGCCGGGGGCGGCGCCCTTCTGCTGGGCGTGGATCATGTCGGTCTTGGCGAAGACCGAGCAGCGCCCCGCGATCTTCGCCGCCCGCGAAGCGGCCAGGGCGACCCGGGCCACCTCGTCGACGCCGAAGCGCAGCCGCGTGGCCTGTTGATCGAGGAAGGAGCCGGTGCCCGCGGCGCACTCGCCGCTGAGCTCGTAGTCGACGATTCCCGCCGACCCGCCCTCGGCCTCTTCCTCCAAGGCGATGTACCGGGCCTTCTCGCCCCCGACCTCGAAGATCTGCTGGGTCCCGGGGTGCAGCTCGGCGACCCCCCTGGCGAGGGCGAGCAGGTCGTTCTCGTGGGGGACACCTAGCTGCGTGCTCGCCAGGCGCCCGCCCGCCCCCGTGACCCAGATGCCCGATGCCGTGGCTCGAACCGAGGCCGGAAGCGTGGCAAGCAGCTCGATCAGGGAGCCCACCGGGTCAGCCCGGACCCGCCCGTAGGGCAGGAGGAGGAGGGCCCAGTCCCGCAGAGCCGGGCCCTGGAGGGGCAGGCTCGGAAGCTCCGGGCCCGCGCCGGCCTGCAACATTTCGGGGGTGTCGGTGAGCACCGCCACCTTGACCCCCACCGTACCGACGTCACACCCGAAGTAGATCGCCATGGCATACCCCCGGGGCTGCAGCCGGGTGATTTCTTTCCGCCACAACGAGGAGACAGAGCGGGTCACCGGCGCCGACCCCGGACCCGGTTCCCCGGCCGCTCGATACGGGCTCTCGGCGCCGGGGCTCAGTTCCTCTTCGGCTCCTGCTTGGTGTTCACGAGGCCGTCGAACCAGGTCTGGAACTCGTCGAGGAGGAGCGCCGTCGGCGGCTTCTGGAGGAGCTCCAGGATCAGCGTGTCGGAGGGCAGGTCAGGCTTTGCCGCCCCGAGGCCCTCCCACTTGCCGCGGATGTACTGGCCTTCGGGGTGCTGGTCGAGCAAGATGTCGAGCAGGAGCGCTTCGAGGTCCTCCTGCTTGTAGAGGCGGTAGCCGTTGACCGGATGCCGATGGGTCGGGATCTTCCCCTTGCGGCTCCAGTTGCGGACCGTATTGGGGGAGACCCCCAGGAACGAGGCCGCTTCCCCCACCTGTACCACCTGTAGGTAGTCTCGGACGGGCTGCATGGTTTCCTCCCACGAGAGCGGAGGCCTGGCAAACTGCTCCCAACCTACCAAGGCGACGCGTGGAAGTCGATGGAAAGGAGCGCCGACCAAGGCATCCCGCACCACCGCGGGCGCGCTGCCGGTTCACCGGCACCATCCTGCCCCTCGCCACCCTTCTGCGTGCTCCCGCTGGGGTGTCGAGCCCCCCACCAGCCCCGATGGTGCAGCGACGTCCTGGTCGCCCACGTCTACGTGCCCCTCTTGTTTGGGGTCGGCGCGTACAGCGCCTCGAATCTGATCCACGTCGCCCGCGTCGGCCGGGGACGGCCGGTGGCCGAAAAAAAGTTGGCCCCTCCCAAAGGTGGGAGGGGCCTGGTTCGGAACCTGCCCCGCAGGGCTCCTGCAATCCCCGGAGATGCGCGCCACTCGCCTTCGAGCTCGCTCAGGATAGGCGGTCCGGCGGCTCCCCCGCATCCTCCAAAAGGATGGATTTCACGGCCTCGCCGGCTTGAAATCGCCGGTCGGTAGGCTCTCGGGGTTCTTGAACAGGAACTCCACCCGGCGGTTGCGGGCGCGGCCCTCCGCGTGGTCGTTGGCGACGATGGGGCGGCTGTCGGCAAACCCGACGGCCACCAGCCGCCGGGGATCGGCGCCCCGGGACGCCACGTAGCGGAGCCCGGCCGCCGCCCGCGCCCCGCTCAACTCCCAGTTGCTGGGGAAGCGCACGGTCTGGATCGGCACGGAATCGGTGTGGCCGAGGATGTACAGGTCGAAGGTGTAGCGGGCCAGCAGCGCGGCGACCCGCTCGAGGACCTCCGCCCCCTCGGGCC
>JBBIIA010000115.1:0-14240 GCA_037446775.1 Deltaproteobacteria bacterium | reverse complement strand
GCATCCTGAACATCCTGTAATCCTGTCCAAAACCCCCGTTCCCCGAGGCGCCCGCGGACGGAACGTGACGCATCGTCGAAGATCTCTGCCCCTCAAGGGTTTCTAGCGGGAGAGGGGGGCTTTCTGCCAGGATAGGGGGGGTGAGCGCCCCGTCTGCCCCGTGGAGGTTCCCTTGCGCATCTTGTTTTGTGACGCCGCCTTCGAGCGCGCCCGCCAACTCCTCCAGGAGGAGCTGCCCGGCGACGAGATCGCCTGGTGCCCCGAGGCCGATCTCGCCGCCCACCTCCCCGAAGCCGAGGTCGCCGTCCCCCTGATGGCGCGCCTGACCCCGGAGCTGTTGGCCCGGGGGCAGCGGCTCCGGTTGATCCACCAGTTCGGGGTCGGCTTGGAGGGGGTGGACCGGGAGGCGGCCCGGCGGCTCGGCGTCCCCGTGGCCAACGTGCCGAGCGGCCACACCGGCAACGCCGTGGCGGTGGCCGAGTGGGCGATCTTTTTGATGCTCGCCCTGGCCCGGGACTTCGCGGGCTGCCGGGCGTCGGTGGCCGCAGGGCGGCTCGGCTCGCCCCTGGGGGCGACCCTTTTTGGCAAGCGGGTCGGGATCCTCGGCCTCGGCAACCTCGGCCGCGCCATCGGGGCGCGGTGCCGGGCCTTTGGCATGGAGGTGTGGGGGGTGCGCCGGGCCCCGTCTCCGTCCGACGCCGAAGCCTTTGGCTTCGCTTGGGTGGGCGGGCCCGGGGCGCTGCCCGAGCTCCTGGCGGCCGCGGACTTCGTGGTGGTGGCGACGCCCTTGACCCCCGAGACCCGGGGCCTGGTGGGGGCGGCCGAACTCGCCCGGATGAAGCCCACGGCGTTTCTCGTCAACGTCGGCCGGGGGCCGGTGGTGGCGTACGACGCCCTCTTGGCCGCCCTCAGGGCGGGCACCATCGCTGGCGCCGGGCTCGACGTCTTCTGGACCGAGCCCATCGACCCCGGCGACCCCATCCTCCGGGAGAAGGTGGTCGCCTCGCCCCACGTGGCCGGCGTCACCGACCACTCCTACCGCCTCATCGCCCGGGCCCTGGCGGAGAACATCGAGCGCCTGCGCCGGGGCGAGCCCCTCCAGAGCGTGGCGCCGTGACCGGCCCCCGCCCGTCCCCCCTCGCCCCCGGGGTGTGGCTCCTGGGCACCCACCACTACGACCTGTACCTGGTCCGGGGCACCGCGGGTTCGGCCCTGGTGGAGGCCGGGGTGTCGGCGGTGATCGATCAGGTGCTTGGCCAGCTCGACGCCCTGGGGGTGGAGCCGGACCACCTGGTGGTCACCCACCCCCACGCCGACCACCTGGGGGGCCTCCCGGCCCTGCGCCAGCGCTACCCCCGGGCCCGGGTGGTGGTGGGGCCCGGGGCCGCGGCCTTCGTCGCCCACCCACGGGCGGGGGCGAGCGCGGTGGCCGAGGACCGCCACCTCGCCGGGTCCCTGGCCGCCCTCGGGGTCCGCCCCGGCCGGCCCCCCCTGGCGGAGCCCCCCACCCTTGCCGGGTGCGCCGAGGTGCAAGACGGGGACACCCTGGACCTCGGCGGGGTGACCCTGCGCCTCCTCGCCGTCGCCGGCCACTCCCCGGGGGGCCTCGCGGTCCACGTCCCCGAGCGGGCGGTGCTGCTGGCGTCGGACTCCCTGGGGTTTTGCTACCCCGGCCGGGGCTTCCTGCCCCTGTTCTTCACCGGCCTCGCCCCGTACCTCGCCACCCTGGCCCGCCTGGAGGCCCTGGCCCCCCGGGTGCTCGGCCTCGGCCACCAGGGGCCGGTCACGGGAGCCACGGTCCCCGAAACCTTCGCCGCGGCCCGCCACGCGACCCTCGCCCTCGCCGACCGGGTGCGGGCGTGGCCGGGGGACCCCGCCGACCTGGCGGCCGCCCTCTTCCGGGAGTTCTACGTGGACGAACTCGCCACCTACAGCCCCGGCAACATCCGGGGCTGCGTCGACCTCCTGATCCGCCGCGTCGGCGAGGCGTAGCCCTCGGCGCGTTCTTCGTGGACGCACGGCCTTCGAACCGCTACCGTCGGCCGCTGGGGTCGGGAGGACACGGGGGCAGGGGCTGTGGCGGGGAGCAAGCCCCAGTCCGGCCGAACGGCTCGGCCCGGCGTCGCGCGAAGACCCGATGACGAGGGCGACCGATGGCACGGCTAGAGAACATCGAGGCGATCGAGAAGGAGCTGTGGCGGGCCGCGGACACGCTGCGGGCCAACTCCAACTACGCCAGCAACGAGTACTTTTTGCCCGTGATAGGGCTGATCTTCCTGCGGCACGCCTACAGCCGCTACCTCAAGGTGCGCGACGAGGTCGTGGCTGCGCTGCCCACCCGGGGCGGCAAGACCCGTGAGCTCACCAAGGACGACTTCTTCCAGAAGAGCGCGATCTTCCTGCGCCCCGAGGCCCGGTTCGACCACTTGGTGGCCCTGCCGAGCGGAGCCAATCGCGCCAACGCCATCGTCGGGGCCATGGAGTCGATCGAGGCCGACTACCAGAACCTCAAGGGTCAGCTCCCCAAGGAGGAGTATCAGCAGCTCGACGACGAGGTGCTCGGGCAACTGCTGCGCACCTTGAACCCCGAGGAGCTCAAGAAGGCGTCCGGCGACATCTTCGGGCGGATCTACGAGTACTTCCTGACCCAGTTCGCCGACCAGAAGGCCCACGACGGGGGCGAGTTCTTCACGCCCGTGTCGCTGGTCTCGCTCATCGCCATCTACGCTTCGACCGGTGTCAACGGATGGCACGGAGAGGCAAAGGTGAAGGGGCCCGGGGTCGTGACCGGTCGAAGTGGCTCCCTGGGGACCGTACTTTACGTCCCGACTGATTTCTGGCCCCTGAACACGACGTTGTGGGTGAAGGAGTTCCGGCGGGTGGGGCCGCTCTACGCGCTTCACCTGCTCCAGGGGCTCTGTCTGGCGCAGTACAATGGCGGTGCCGCTGTTCCGCCCTTGAACCGAAACGACGTGCACCGGATCGACGTGTTGAGTCCCCCGAGGCTTCTGCGTGATCAGTTCGAGGATCTTGCCTCGCCAATCTACCGCCAGATCCGCACTCTCTCGGAACAAGCCGCCAAGCTCCGCCAAGCCCGCGACCTCCTCCTCCCCCGCCTCATGAACGGGGAGATCGCCGTATGAGCACCCGCGACCACGGCGACCTCCTGGCCCTGTTGGCCGAGCTTCAGGCGCTGCCCTCCGAGACGGAGTGGGTGGAGTTCAAGGAGGCCAAGCACGACTTCGACAGCCGTGAACTGGGCAAGTACTGCTCGGCCCTCGCGAACGAAGCCTGCCTGGCAGGGCGGGACTCCGGGTGGATGGTGTTCGGCGTGCGGGACCGGGACCACGCGGTGGTGGGCACGGCCTACCGGGAGGACCCGGCCAGGCTGCAGTCGCTGAAGCACGAACTGGCCCAGCACCTGACCGGAGGGACGACCGTCCGGGCCATCCACGAGTGTCGGCACCCCGGGGGCCGGGTCCTCCTGTTCGAGGTCCCGCCGGCGCCGGCGGGCATCCCCATCGCCTACAAGGGTCACTACTACGGGCGCGACGGGGAGTCGCTGACCGCCCTGAGCATCGAGAAGCAGGACCGCCTCCGGGCCATGGGGTTGGAGCACGACTGGTCCGCCGGAGTGGTCGCGGGGGTAGGGCTGGACGCGCTGGACCCCGACGCGCTGGCCGATGCGCGTCGCAGCTTCGGCGCCAAGCACGGGGGCAAGCGCTTCGCGGCCGACTGCGACCGCTGGGATGACGCCACCTTCTGCGACCGCGCCAAGCTTACCCGGGAAGGGCGGGTGACGCGGTGCGCTCTGCTCCTGGTCGGACGACGCGAGGCGGCGCACCACCTGGCGCCGGCCCTGCCCCAGATCGTCTGGAAGCTGGAGGGAGAACAGCGGGCCTACGAGCACTTCGAGCCGCCCTTCGTGCTCACGGTGAATGATCTCTTCGGGCGCATCCGCAACCTGAAGCAGAAGGTCATGCCGCGAAACCGTCTGATCCCCGTCGAGCTCGACGCCTACGACAAGTGGGTGATCCTCGAGGCCCTGCACAACTGTCTGGTGCACCAGGACTACACCCAGCGCGCCCGGGTGATCGTGACCGAGTACCCCGACCGGCTGACCTTCGAGAACGCGGGCGGCTTCTTCGAGGGACGGGTCGCCGACTACACGCTGGGGCACCGGACCCCGAGCCGCTACCGGAACCCGTTTCTGGCCCAGGCCATGGTGCACCTCAACATGATCGACACCATGGGCTACGGCATCCACCGCATGTTCGACGAGCAGCGCCGCCGCGGCTTTCCCCTGCCGGACTACGACCTCTCCGACCCGGGGCGGGTGCGGCTCACGGTCCACGGCCGGTTGCTCGACGAGAACTACACGCGGCTCCTGTTGGAGAGCGCCGAGCTGCCCCTGGGCACGGTGATCCTGCTCGACCGGGTCCAGAAGGGATTGGCAGTCTCGTCGGCTGATGCACGCCGTCTGCGACGGCAAGGCCTGATCGAGGGGCGGCTTCCGCGCCTGACCGTCGCCGCCCACATCGCGGCAGCCACCGAGGAAAAGGCGACGTACATCCGGCACCGCGCCTTCGACGACGCCCACTACAAGGCCCTCGTGGTCGGGTACCTGCGGCAGTATGAGGAGGCCGGGAGAACGGAGATCGACCGGTTGCTTCTGGACAAGCTCTCCGACGTCCTGAGCGAGGATCAGCGGCGGAACAAGGTGCGCAATCTGCTCCAGGCCATGCGCCGAGCCGGGACCATCCGCAATGCCGGTACTCGGGGTGAGCCCCGCTGGATCCTGACCGAGCTAGCAAAGAAGCAAGTAGACTAGCAAAGGAGCTGGCGGGGCTGGCGACCGCAAGCACCAGGAATCTCGGATGTTTTTGTTTGCTAGCTGCCGGGCCATCGGCGCGGGCTTAGCAAAGGACCGTAGCAAAGCGGGCAAGGCAGGCAGGGGGTGATGGCAAACGAAGAGCCGCCGGGTAGTCCCAGCGGCTCGACGCCGATCGGGTGGTCCCAATCCCGGGGCCAGGGTAGGCGCGGCAGGGCGGGGTGTCAACGGGGGCCCGACTCCGAGCGGTGGATCTCGGCTGTTGATCGGAGCAGCGGGGCCTCCGGTTGGCCCACGGGGCGGCCAATGAACCACTGACGAGCCAGCGGACGAGTGAGAATCGCACCGCCTGGGATTGCAGCATGGCGTTGTTGCAGGTTTTCTGCTTTGTCGTTGTTGGAGTCGAATGAGCCAACGTTGGGCCAACCGGTCGAGCCAAGACTGCGGCCCGCGAAGTACAGGGCTTTGGAGAGGTTGCACGGACCTGCGGGGGACCCATAACCGCAGCCAGCGCCTACACGGAAGACACACCGAGCCTCGCCACCCTGTACCTGGACAAGCCCCTCAAAGCCCACACCTTGATGCAGGCGATCGCCCGGGCCAACCGCGTGAACGGGGGGAAGAACAACGGCCTGATCGTGGACTACTGCGGGGTGCTCAAGAGCCTGCGCAAGGCCCTGGCGACCTTCACCGGTAGCCCTGGAGGGGGCACGGGGCCAGACCCCACCCGGCCGGAGGAGGAGCTCCTGGAGGGCCTGGCGGAGGCCATCGCCCTGGTGCGGGCCTTCCTCACCGACCGCGGGGCGTCTCTGGACGCGATCCGCCAGTCCACCGGCTTTGCCCGCAACGCGGCCATGGTGGCGGCGAAAGAAGCCGCCAACGAAAACGACGAGACCCGCAAGCGGTTCGAGGTGATGTGCCGCGCGGCATTCCAGAAGTTCAAGGCGTGCCTCACCCTCCCGGGGATCAACACCCATCGGCACGACGTCGACGCCATCAACATCGTCTACAAGAGCCTGCAACAGGACCGGGAGCAGGCGGACATCAGCGACATCATCCGCCAACTCCACCAGGTGGTGGACACGGCCATCGAGACCCAGCCCCGCCAGGCCGCCGAGGACGAGACGCCCTGGGACATCTCGAAGATCGACTTCGACCGGCTCCGCAAGGAGTTCGAGCGCA
Source organism: Deltaproteobacteria bacterium (assembly GCA_037446775.1). Taxonomy (GTDB): domain Bacteria; phylum Desulfobacterota; class Deferrisomatia; order Deferrisomatales; family JACRMM01; genus JBBIIA01. Next base: position 8,227 of record JBBIIA010000115.1, on the reverse strand, counting down.
GCCCCGCCAAGCGCACTACCGTGCAGAACCTACGCGAGGCCGTGGAGCAGCGCCTGCGGCGACTCCTGGAGCAGAACCCCCTACGCACCGACTTCCAGGAACACCACGAGCAGATCGTGAGGGACTACAACAGGGAGAAGGACCGCAAGACCATCGAGGCGACCTTCGAGGCGCTCGTGAAGCTGGTGAAGGGACTCGATGAAGAGGAGTCCCGTGCCGTGCGGGAGGGGCTGGACGAGGAATCATTGGCCATCTTGGACCTACTCAAGAAGCCGGACCTCGGCGCGGCCGATATCCGCCGGATCAAGCAAGTGGCGGTGGAGCTGCTCGCCACCTTGAAGGCCGAGAAGCTCCGCGTTTCCCGCTGGCGCGAAAGGGAGAACACCCGCGACGCGGTGCAGATGGCGATCCTCAACTTCCTCTACAGCGACGAGACCGGCCTGCCGGTCGCGAGCTACGATGAGGAGGAAGTGGCGCTCAGGACCGCCGCAGTGTACCGGCACGTGTTCCGCGCCTATCCGAGCCTGCCGTCCCCGTACTACCCACAGGCCGTGTGCGCCTAGAAGCCCTGGTGGGCTGGTCAGGCTGCCCTCGGCGCGTTCTGCCTAGCCCAACAGCGCCCCCCGCAGCTTCTCGGCGACCCCCGGGGGGGGAAAGCCGGTGAGGAGCACCTCGCCCCGGGCGTCCACCAGCACCTGGAACCCGCCGGGGCCCCGGGCCTCGGCCCGGCGCTTCAGCTCTTCCCCGGCGGGGGTGAGGGCCACCAGGCGCTGGTTGGCGGAGCTCCTCAGGGGCAGGGCGGCGGCTTCGGCGGCTAGGTAGGGGCCCGCCACCAGGAGGTCGAGGCGGGCCAGGAGCTCCTGCCACGGGGCGGGGCCGGCGGTCAGGGCGGGGTGGTCGTAGCCGGTGAAGGCGAGGGCGGTCAGCGCCGCCCCGTCCAGCCGGGCCCGCAGGGCATCCAGGAAGGCGGCGAGGGGGGTGGCTTGGGCGAAGGGCTCGCCCCCCGACAGGCTCACCCCGTCCAGGGGGCCAGCGGCGGCCGCCTCGGCGGCGAGGTCGGCGGGAGCCACGTGCCGCCGGGGCTCGAAGGGCCGCAAGCCGGGGTTGAAGCAGCCGGAGCAGGTCCCCGGGCACCCCTGGACCCAGACGGTGAAGCGGCGGCCGGGGCCGTTGATCTCTTCGGTGACGCAGGCGTGAGCGAGGTTGAGCACGGTCACTCCGGCGGAGCCGCGAGCCTGGCGGCTACGGTTCGGCGGGGTCGGGGTCCCCCAGGGCCGCCGCCACGGCCCGCAGCAGGTCGGCCCGGGCGAAGGGTTTGCGTACCAGGGCCGCACCCTGGCAGCGCAGTTCCCGCAGCGTCGGGTTGTCGTCGGTGTAGCCCGACACGAACACGGCGGGGAGCCCCGGGTGGAAGCCCCGCAACTGGCGGGCCAGCTCCGGCCCCGACAGCCCCGGCATCACCACGTCGGAGACCAGCAGGTCGATGGCCTCCTGTTCCCCAAGTTCCAGCGCCGCAGCCGGGGTGGCCGCGGGGAGCGCCCGGTAGCCGGCCGCGGCGAGGAGCTGGGTCATGATCGCCCGCACGTTCTCCTCGTCCTCGGCCACCAGCACGGTGGCCGTGCCCCCGGCCAGGGGCTCCTTCTCCGGGTCTTCGGGGGCCGCGGCCTGTGCCGTCAAGGGCAGGAAGACGCGGAAGGTCGCCCCCTTGCCCGGGGCGCTCGCCACGGTGATGCGGCCGCCGCTCTGGGAGACGATCCCGTGCACGGTGGCGAGGCCGAGGCCGGTCCCCCGCCCGGGTTCCTTGGTGGTGAAGAAGGGCTCGAAGGCCCGGGCCGCGGTGGCGCTGTCCATGCCCACCCCGGTGTCTGCCACCTCCAGCACCGCTTCGGCGGTCTCCGGGGCCGTGCCGGTGCGGATGGTCAGGGTCCCGCCCCGGGGCATGGCGTCCCGGGCGTTCACGGCGAGGTTCAAGAGTACCTGCTCGAGCTGGCCCGGGTCCACCAGCACCCGCCCGGCCGCCCGGTCGAGGGCGAGCTCCAGGGCTACCTCCTCGCCGATCAGGCGCCGGAGCATCTTCGCCATGCCCTCCACGGCGCGGTTGAGGTCCACCGCCCGGGGTTCGAGCGCCTGCCGGCGGCTGAAGGCGAGGAGTTGCCGGGTGAGGTCCGCCGCCCGCTCCCCGGCCCGCAGGATCTCCGCCGCCCGGCCCCGGATGGCCGAGCCCGGGGCCAGGTCCTCGATCAAGAGCTCGCTGGAGCCGTTGATGACGGTGAGGAGGTTGTTGAAGTCGTGGGCGATCCCGCCCGCGAGCTGCCCGACCGCTTCCATCCGCTGGGCCTGCCGGAGCCGCTCCTCGGTCCGACGCCGCTCGGTGACGTCCCGGAGCACCGCGATGATGCCGGCCACTTGGCCCCGATGGTCCCGGAAGCAGGCGGCGCTAATGGCCACCTCCAGGAGGCGACCTACTTGCGTGAGCCGCTGGCTCGCGAAGCTCCGCACCGGCGTCCCCGCCAGGGCTTGCTGGAATTGCGTGTCGGTGACCGCCCGTTCCGCCTCGGGCAGGAAGGGGAGCCGTTGGCCCCGGACCTCGGCGAGGGGAAAGCCGAAGGTCTCCTCGAAGGCCGGGTTGAGGTACATCACCAGGCCCTCGGTGTCGTAGATGACCACCGGGTCGGGGGTCGCCGCCAGGAGGGACTCGTACATCTCCAGGCGCTCCCGAGCCGTTGCCTCGGCGCGTCGGACGGCTCCGGTGGCCGCTTCGGCTTCCACCGCCCGGGTCTCCAGGGCTCCGGCCATGGCGTCGAAGGCCGCCCCGAGCGCCGCCACCTCCCGGGGGGCCCGGCGGAGGCCGACGCGGGCGGAGAGATCGCCGGCCGCTACCCGCTGCGCCGCGGCCGCCACCGCCGCCACCGGGCGCACCAGGCTCCCGCGGCCGAGCCAAGCGGCGCCCCCCACGGCGAGGAGCAACGCCGCGGCGAGCCAGGCGAGGTTCTGGGCAAAGGTGCGGGTCGCATCGCTAAATACGGCCGACCACGGGAGGCCCAGGGCCAGGTGGGCATTCCCGTCGGCCCCCCGCCGCAGGGTAACGAAAGCGTGGACGCGGACGACTCCATCCACGCCTGCGGTCTCCACCACCCCTTCGGCCCTTGTGCGGACGGCGCGCGCCAGCGCCGTCCCCTCGTAGCTCGCCCCGACCGGGGGGCCGGGCGGGTAGCGGGCCAGCAGGGCCCCGGCGCCGTCGAGGACCGTGAGGGTTGCCCCGTCCGGCAGGGAGTGGCTGGTGACGAGGCGGTCCAAGTCATCGAGCTCGATCGCGGCCACCAGCACCCGGCCAAGGCCCCCGCTTGGAGCCGCCAGGGGAAGGGCGAGGACGCGGACGCCCCGCCCGTCGTCCCGGGCCGCGACGTATCCCCCGTCGACCGCCGCCCCAGTTGCCAGAGCCTCCCGGAAGTACGTCCGATCCTTGAGGGAGAGCCCCGCCAGGCCCGGCGCCGAGGCGCACCGGACCTCGCCCTCCCCGGAGACCAGGAGCACCAGGAGGGGCGTCCTGGCTTGGGAAGCCCCGTCCGTGAGCACCTGGCAGGCCGACGGTTCCCCCGCGGCGAGCTCGGGCCGGGCGGCCAGTTCTTCCAGGAAGCGCCACGCCCCCTGGGCTCGCCGATCCTGCTCCCACCCGATGCTTCGAGCCAGGGCGAGGGCGTCGGCTTGCGCCGCCCGGCGCGCCAGGTTCCGGTGGTGCAGAGCGTCCGAGATCACCAAGCCGCCCACCGGCAGCAAGGCGCCGAGGATCAAGAGGAACAAGTGGCCCTTGAGGCCGAGGGGACGGAGCGACACCGACGAGGCCTTTCTTCCCCCGAACGCGAAGGCAACCTCGGTACGGATCGGCCCGACGCGCCGTGGCCTTGAGCCAGCCCGCCGTCCCGTGCGGCAAGTCGTGGACACGCCCCCGGAAATCTGCTAGGTTCCTGACCTCGTCGGCCGCGCCGCCGCTCGCGTAGGACCTGCCGCCGGCACGGTCCTCGTTGGCGTTGTGCCATCGCCGCGCAAGCACCGGAGGGCCCTGGGGTCCTCCCTTTCCTGGCGCGCCGCGCCCACAGGAGGAGCGATGTCGGTCCGGCTGTTCGTGGGGAACCTCTCCTTTGACGTAACCGAGGATGAGCTGCGGGCGCACTTTTCCGCGGCGGGGCCGCCGACCTTCGTGCGGATCCCCACGGATCGGGAGACCGGCAAGCCCCGGGGCTTTGCCTTCGTGGAGTTCGGGGAGCGGGCCCAGGCCGAAGAGGCGATCCGCCGCTTCAACCAGCAGCTGTTCAAGGGGAGGCCCCTGGCCGTCAACGAGGCCCGGGCCCGGGGCGAGGCACCGGCACCGGGCGCGGCGGCCCCCGGCGCCTTCCGGCCGACGCCCGCCAGCCCGGGCGCGGCCCCCCGGCCGATCATCTCCCCCCGCCCCCCGCCCCGGCCCTCGACCTGGGCCGGGGATCCCGGCACCGCGGAGGAGGGCACCCGCCCCGGCCAGCCCCGGCGCACCTTTGGGCCCGACGCGCGGCCCCGGGACAAGCGCAAGCGCGAGGGGCAGGCAGCCAAGGGGGAGAAGGTCCCCAAGGGCCCCATCCGGGAGCGGGGCGGCGGGCAGATCTCCCTGAGCGAGGAGGACGACGGAGGGGAGGACTTCTTCTTCTGGTCCGAAACCAAGGGCGGCGACGACGAGTAGCCGACGTCCTCAGGGCGCCCCGCCGGGAGGTTCCATGCCGAAGCTGTCCCTCGCCGAGGTCCAGGGCCGCAAGGCCGACGGCCCCCCCCTGACCGTACTCACCGCCTACGACTACCCGACGGCCCGCATCCTGGACCGAGCCGGCATTGACGTGATCCTGGTGGGCGACAGCCTGGGCATGGTGGTCCTGGGGTACCCCGACACCGTGTCGGTGACCATGGACGAGATGGTCCACCACACGGCCGCCGTGGCCCGGGGCACCGAGCGGGCTTTGGTGGTGGCAGACCTACCCTTCCTCTCCTACCAGGTGAACGTCGAGGAGGCGGTGCGCAACGCGGGCCGCCTGGTCAAGGAAGCCCGCGCCGATTGCGTCAAGCTCGAGGGCGGGCGCAGCCAGTGCGACAAGGTGGCGGCCATCGTGCGGGCGGGGATGCCGGTGATGGGGCATGTGGGGCTCACCCCCCAGACGGCGACCCAGCTCGGGGGGTTCAAGGTCCAGGGGCGCACCCCGGCAGCCGCCCAGGCCCTGGTGGAGGACGCCCGGGCCCTGGAGGCAGCGGGGGCGTTTTCGGTGGTCCTGGAGTGCGTCCCGTCGGGGCTGGCCGCCGAGGTCACCCGCGCCCTCTCCATCCCCACCATCGGCATCGGCGCCGGCCCCGGGTGCGACGGCCAGGTCCTCGTCCTCCACGACCTGGTTGGCCTCTTCGACCGCTTCGTCCCCAAGTTCGCCAAGCGCTACGCCGACGCCTCGGGGGAGATCCGCCGGGCGGTGGAGGCGTACCGGGACGAGGTCACGGCCGGGGCCTTCCCCGGGCCGGAGCACGAGTTCAAGAGCTGACGCGGCGCGCCTCGGGCCGTCGCGGCACGAGCGGGGGGCTTTTTGAGAGGATGAACAGGGTGGACCAGATGTATGGTCCTGCCTCCACCCGACGTCCTGTAATCCTGTCCCAGCCCCCGCCCTACCTCAGCCCCGCTCTTCCTTCGGGCGCCGCCGGCAGGAGCACCCGGAACCGGCTCCCCCGCCCGGGCTCGCTCTCCACTTCGATGCGGCCCCCGTGCTGCCGCACGATGCCGACGGCGGTGGGTAGCCCCAACCCCGTGCCCTTGCCGATCTCCTTGGTCGTGAAGAACGGGTCAAAGATGCGCTCCTGCACCTCCGGTGCCATGCCGTGGCCGGTGTCGGTGACGGTAATCGTCGCGTAGCGCCCGGGCGCCAGGGGCTCGGACCCGGCAAGGCCCGGGGGGGGGACGTCCCGCGCCGCAGTGCGCAGTTCTAGGAGGCCGCCGCCCGGCATGGCGTCGCGGGCGTTGACCGCCAGGTTCATCACCACTTGTTCGATCTGGCCCGGATCGGCCAGCACCAGGGGCACCCCAGGCCCAGACGCCACCTCCAGGAGCACGTCGTTCCCCAGGGCCTCCCGGAGCAGGTCGGCCGTACGGCGCACCAGGGTCACCAGGTCCGTGGGGCGACGTTGGAGCACCTGGCGCTGGCCGTAGGCCAGGAGCTGCTGGGTGAGGCGCGCCGCCCGCTCGCTCTCGCGCACCATCACCGCGACCTTCTCGGTCGCCGGGTGGTTGGCCGGCAGGCGCCGCAGGGCGAGATCCCCCGAGGCGAGCACCGCGCACAGGATGTTGTTGAAGTCGTGGGCTACCCCCCCCACCAGCCGACCGATGGACTCGAGCTTCTGGGCCTGGAGGAGCTGGGCCTGGAGGTCGAGATTTACCGCTTCGGCCCGCTTGCGCTCCTCGATCTCGGCAGCCAGGGCCTCGTTGGCCCCAATCAGCCGGGCCTGGGCGTCGCCGATCCGCGCCAGGGCGCGGTTGAAGGCCTGGGCCAGCCGAGCCACCTCCCCCCCGGAACGGGTCTCGACGGTGCGCCCGAGGTCGCCGTCGCCGGCGGCCTCGGCGGCCGCGGTGAGGGCGAGGAGGGGGCGGGTCAGGGCCTCGGCGGCGGCGGCGGCGAGGGCGATGCCCCCGAGGATGACGGCGGCGGCGATGCCGAGGAGGGTGCGGACCACCCCCGCTAGGGTGGCCTGGAGGGACGCTTCCGACAGGCCCACGTGGGCGGTGCCGAGATCGCCCCCGAGGATCGGCGCGGCGGCGTGGATCACCCCGCCCCGGTCGGTCTGGAGCCGTTCGACCCCGTCGGCCGGGGGAGGGCGGCCCACCAGGCTGCGGGGAAACCCGTCGCCGAAGGAGTGGGCGATCACCTGACCCTGGGCTCCGACGAAGTAGGCGTAGGCGACGTCCGCCTCGTGTTCGGTGAGGGCGAGGAGGGCGAGCCGCAGCTCCAGCTGGTTTTCCGTCAGGAGGGGTTCGGCCGCTCGCTCGGCGGCGTGGAGGGCGATGGAGGCGGCGCGCTTCTCGAGCTCACCGCGCAAGAGCGCGGTGACGGCGCCGCGCACGAGGGCGACGGTGGCCGCGGTGAGCGCGGCTACCAGGACCACCGCGACGACGAGAAACCGGGTGCGCAAGGTCATCGGCGCGCCCCTCCCCCGGGATCGAGATGCCCCTGCTCCTCGAGCCGCGTCCGCATCTCCCGGATCTCGTCGTACGCCCGGTCGTCCCCCAGGACGAACCGGTCGATGCGCATGGCCCCCAGGATGGCGCGTCCCTCCGCGGTCTCGTGGGCGGTCAAGAACGCCTCGCGCAGGCGCTCGCGCACCCCGGGATCGAGGCCTCGGCGGGTGGCGATGGGGTGGATCCCGTAGGGGGAGGACTCCCACACGATCCGGGCCCGGTGGGCGAGGCCCGGGTCCCGGCTGACGAGCCACTGCCACACCAGGCTGTCCACCGCAGCCCCCCCCACCAGGCCCTTGATCACCGCTTCGATCGACCGGTCGTGGGCGTAGGTGTAGCTGGTCTTGCCGAAAAAGGAGCGGGGGTCCTCGCCCCGTTGGGTCAGGGCAAAGAGGGGCGCCAGCCGCCCCGTGTTGGAGAGGGGGTCGGCGAAGGCAAAGGTGGCGCCCCGGAGGTCGTCAAGGGTGCGGGCCGGGCTAGCGGCGGGGACGATGACCAGGGAGCGGTAGGTGGTCCGGCCGTCCACCTCCGGCACCACCAGGAGATCCACGAGCCCCTGGTCGCGGGCTTCGACGTAGGGCCGCGCGCACAGAAAGGCCAGATCGACGCTCCCGGACTCCAGGAGCCGGTGGGTCTCGCCGTAGGTCTCCCGGTCCACCAGGACCGCCGTTCGCCCGATGCTCCGCGCCACCAGGTCCGCCAGGTCCCGATGGTAGCTGTACCCCTGCCGGGGGGTGACCATCGAGCCGAGGGTGATGCGGAGCCGCAGCGCCTCTTCCGGGGCCGGCTGGCTCAAGGGCACCCGATCCCGCAAGTCCACCGTGCGGTCGCCGTCCTGGCCCCGGCACCCTGCCAGGACCACGGTCACGGCGGTTAGCGCCGTGACCAACCCCCGCCGTCCCGTCATCCCCCGCTCCTTTCCCCGCGGCCCCCCCCCTCGCCGTGGCCACGCATCATCGCACAGCTTGTGGGGTCACACAAACGCCGCGGGAAAAG
>JBBIIA010000114.1:11277-14308 GCA_037446775.1 Deltaproteobacteria bacterium | reverse complement strand
TCACCGATCACCGATCACCGATCACCGATCACCGATCACCGATCACCGATCACCGATCATTCAAGGGATGGTGGCCTCGAGGGCTAGGCGGATCTTGGCCTTGAGCTCCGTGAGGTCCGAGGACTTCACCACGTAGTAGTCGGCGGCCACGCTCTTGAGGTCCCCCCGGTGCGACCCGTAGGCCGAGCAGAGGATGACTGGCAGGTCGTAGTACCGGCCGCGCACCTGCTGAAGGACATCGAGGCCGCTCACATCGACCATCTTGATGTCGAGGACCACGGCGTCGGGACGGAAGGCCTCGATCTCCTCCGCGATGCCCCGACCGGTGGCGAGCGCCCGCACCTCGTACCCCTCGTCCTCGAGCTCCAGGGCGTACAGGGTCCGGATGTGCTCTTCGTCGTCGACGATTAGGATACGGGCCACCGACGCCTCCTTTCCGGAGCCCCCTCAGGCACCCCAGCGCTCCACGAGGTACGGCTTGGCTTCCTCAAAAGACTGGCACTGCCCCTCCACGTACTCCTCGGCCTGCTGGAGGCCCATCCCCTCGGTGGCGCGGACGAAGGACAGGGTCTGGCCGTAGTACAGGGGAGCGAGGGCGTCGAGGAGCTGGTCCCCGGGCAGGATGCGGTCGCGCCGGGCCACGGCCGCGTCAAACAGCACCTGGGCCCACAGCCCGGCGGGGAACTCGAAGTGGGCCGACCCCAGATCGAGCACCTCCTCAAGCTTGCGGTAAGTAACCGAGGAGAACGCCTCCCGCCACACCGCCCCCTGGCTCTCGGCCCCCTCCCGCAGCTTCCGGTACAGGGCCTCCCCGTCCACCTGGACCGGCGGCGGCTCGGCATCCCCGGGCCCGAAACCGTAGATGGCGGTGGGCCGACTCCAGCGAACCCCGCGCCAGAAGGGAGCGTACGCCTCCATCAACCGAAACGCCGTACCCACCACCTGCCGGAACATCCCCCCCAGCTCCGCCGCCGGGTCCTTGGGGCGGTGGATCTTGGGCCGCTCCAGAAACGCTTGGGTGATGGGCTGCCGATGGACCATGGCCAGGGTGGTCATCCACAGGTCGATGCCGAAGTGGGCGACGTCCTCGTCCCAGGTCACGTTTTCGAGGAAGTGGCGGGCGAGCTCTCCCGAGAACCCGAAGTCGCCGCCGATGGGCTGGCGCACCCGCCGCCCGTACAGGCACCGGGTGAGGGGATAGGCGATGGTGTTGGTGACCGTGCCGTCGTACTTGTGCCGCAGGTACAGGGGCGCCACGTAGCCGAAGTCGTCGAAGAGGGGCTCCCCCAGGGACTTGATCCACCGGGGGGTGATGCTGCGCAGGTCGGCGTCCACCACCACCGCCGCCTTGGCCCCGAGTTCGCGCACCAGGCGAAAGAGGTTCTTGAGGTTGTTGCCCTTCCCCGTGACGCCGGGGGGCGTCGATACATACAGCCGCGGCACCGGGCAGGGGGCCCCGAAGAACGCCTCCCGGGTGCCGTCCTCGCTGGCGTTGTCGCAGTTCACCACTACCGCCTGGCGGCCCGGGAAGTACTGGGCGAGGCCCAGCCCCGCCTGCTCGGTGGGAAAGGCGATGGCGTCCGCCTCGTGGCGGGAGGGAATCCCCACCACGATCTCGGCGCCGGTCACGCCCTCGGGGTTGTCTACGATCCAGTCGGCCATGGGCTCGTCCCGACCTCACCGCGCTCGGGCGTACAAGTGATACACCAGGTTGTCGAACTCGGTGGTCAAGTCGACCTTCTTCACCTTCACCGAGGAGGGCGTCTGCACCGGGACCGGGGCGAAGTTCAAGACCCCCTTGATCCCCGCTTCCACCACCCGGTCCACCGCTCCCTGGGCCGCTTCCGCCGGCGTGGTCACGATGGCCACCTCGATCTCCTTCTCGGCCGCCACCCGCGGCAGGTCGGCCATGGCGAAGACCGGCACGTTGCCCGGCAGCACGGTGCCCACCTTCCGGGCATCGACATCGAAGGCGGCCACGAAGTTGTAGCCGTGCTCGGCGAAGTTCCGGTAGCTGGCCAGGGCCCGTCCCAGGTTGCCCACCCCCACCAGGGCCACGTTGCGGCGCTGGTTTAAGCCCAGCACCTTGCGGATATCGAAGTGGAGCTCCTTGACGTAGTACCCTACCCCGCGGATGCCGAACTCGCCGAAGTAGGTGAGGTCCTTGCGGATCTGGGCGGCGTTTACGCCGCAGATGTCCGCGAGCTCGGCGCTGGAGATGACCTCGACGCCCTTCTTCTCCAGGTCCTTCAGGACCCGCATATAGATCGACAGCCGCTTGATGGTCGCTTCGGGGACCTTGGGTTGCCTCGCCATGGAGGGCCTCCTTGCAGGGCCGGGGGGAACGCTTGTGGCATTGAGTCACAAACGGCGGCCGCTGTCAAACGCTGATTTACGCCGATCACCGGAGGCGCGGAGATGGAATCAGAAGAAGCGCGGATTGCGACGCCCCTGGGCCCCCTGGGACTGTCGGCCCGCGGCGACCGACTGGTCGCCGCGACCTTCGACGCCCCCCCGGGACGACCGGGTCCCACGGCCGGAGTGCTCGCCCGGGCCGCCCGGGAGCTGGTGGAGTACTTCGCGGGCGACCGCCGGGCTTTCACGGTGCCCCTGGGGCGCCCCGCCGGGGCCACGCCGTTTCAAAACCGCGTCTGGGACGCCCTGCTCTCCATCCCCTGGGGCGAGACCCGGACCTACGGGCAGCTCGCCCGGGCGCTCGGCTCCAGCCCCCGGGCGGTGGGCGGCGCCTGCCACCGCAACCCCCTACCCCTCTTCATCCCCTGCCACCGGGTGGTGGCCCAGACCGGCCTGGGAGGCTACAGCGGCGACTGGGAGCACGGCCGAGCCCTCACCATCAAACAGCGCCTCCTCGACCACGAAGCGGGGCGACGGGTTCTCTCGGCCGGATGACGGGGGTTTCTTAACAGGATTACAGGATGAAGACCGGATGATTGGGGATAGAGGAACGGGGTTTCGGGTTCCCAGTTCCAGGTTCCCAGTTCCAGGTTCCCAGTTCCAGGTTCCCAGTTCC
>JBBIIA010000114.1:0-11177 GCA_037446775.1 Deltaproteobacteria bacterium | reverse complement strand
GGTTCCCAGTTCCAGGTTCCCAGTTCCAGGTTCCCAGTTCCAGGTTCCCAGTTCCCTGGCCCTATTGCCTATTGCCTACACCCCCCCAGTCGATCTCGTCGGCGTCGAACACCGGCCCCTCCTTGCACACCCGGACGTAGGCCTCCCGGGTGCCCGGAAGGACGCACCCGAGGCACGCCCCCATGCCGCACGCCATGTGGGCCTCTAGGGAGACCTGGCACGGCACCCCGTGGCGGGCGGCCAGGGAGGCCACCGCGGCGAGCATGGGGGTGGGGCCGCAGGCGAAGACCGCGGTGCCCGGGGTCGGCTCCTTGAGCTCGCGCTCCAGAAGCCGGGTGACCAGCCCCGCCTCCCCCAAAGACCCGTCTTCGGTGGCCAAGGCGTAGGGCACCGCGAGGCACCCGAAGTCCGCGTGGCACAGCACGTCCCGATCGGCCCGCCCCCCCAGGAGGAGCTTGGGGACGACGCCCCGGGCCAGAAACGCCTCGGCCAGGAAGAGGAGCGGCGCCACCCCGACCCCGCCCCCCACCAGGAGCGGCCGAGCCCCCTCCACCCGAAAGCCCCGGCCCAGGGGCGCCAGGACGTCCAGCCGCTCCCCCACGTGGACCGCGGCGAGGCGACGGGTCCCCTCCCCCACCACCCGGAAGAGCACCTCGAACTCCCCGCTCCCGCCGGGCACCAGGCGGTGGATGCTGAAGGGTCGCCGCAGCAGCGGGTCGATGCCGTCGGTCACCTTGACCATGGCAAACTGCCCCGGCGAGGCGACCAGGGGCCGCGCCGGCCGCAGCCGCAGCCGGTAGTACTCGCCCCCCAGGGCCTCCCGAGACACCACCCACGCCCTGTCGTCCACTCGCGCCTCCCTTGAATTCAAGAACCCGGGGGTTCTTGACAAGATAACAGGATACGGTCTGATGTCGGTTTCGGCGGGGCTACCAACCGATCGCCACTCCTAGTCCTATCCAGTCATCCTGTCAGGAGAACCCCCGTAGGCTATCCGTAGTACTCCTGCAAGCTCTTCACCCCCAGGTCCGAGCGCCGCAGGCGCCGGATGGCGCTGACCGCGGCCCGAGCGCCGGCCACGGTGGTAAAGTAGGGCACCCGGTACTCCAGGGCGGTGCGGCGGATGTGGTAGGAGTCGGCGATGGCCTTGGCGCCGTGGGTGGTGTTGAACAAGAGCTGGACCTGGCCGTTCTTGATCACATCCACGACGTTTGGGCGCCCCTCCTGGACCTTGTTGACGATGGTCACGGGAATGCTCTCGGCGGCGAGGAAGGCCGCGGTGCCCCGGGTGGCGATGACCCGGAAGCCCTCCTCCACTAGGCGGCGCGCCACCTGGGCCGCCGCCGCCTTGTCCTCGTCGCGCACCGACACGAACACCGTGCCCGACCGGGGTAGCCGGTTGCCGGCGGCCACCTGGGCCTTGGCGAAGGCCTTGCCGAAGTCGTCGTCGATGCCCATCACTTCGCCGGTGCTCTTCATCTCGGGGGTGAGCAGGGTGTCGACCCCGCGGAACTTGACGAAGGGGAAGACCGCCTCCTTCACCGACACGTGGCGGGGTACGACCTCCCGGGTGAAGCCGAGGGCCTCCAGGGTCTCCCCGGCCATCACCCGGGCAGCGAGCTTGGCCAGGGGCACTCCGGTGGCCTTGGAGACGAAGGGCACCGTGCGGCTGGCCCGGGGGTTCACCTCGAGGACGTAAATGGTCCCGTTCTGCACCGCGAACTGGACGTTCATCAGGCCGACGACCTGTAGGCCCAGGGCCATGGCCACGGTCTGGCGCTTGATCTCCTCGATCAGGTCGGGTCCCAGGCTGTAGGGAGGCAGGGAGCACGCCGAGTCCCCCGAGTGGACCCCGGCCTCCTCGATGTGCTCCATCACCCCGCCGATCACCACCCTGCGGCCGTCGGACACCGCGTCCACGTCCACCTCGATGGCGTCCCGGAGGAACTGGTCCACCAGCACCGGGTGCTCGGGGCTCGCGTCCACCGCTTCCCGCATGTAGGTGCGCAGCGCCTTCTCCTCGTACACGATCTCCATGGCCCGCCCGCCGAGCACGTAGGAGGGCCGGACGACCACCGGGTAGCCGATGGCCGCCGCGGCCGCCACCGCCTCCTCGGTGCTCCTAGCGATGCCGTTGACCGGCTGCTTGAGGCCGAGCCGACGCAGGAGCTGCTGGAAGCGCTCCCGGTCCTCGGCGACGTCGATGGAGTCGGGGCTGGTGCCGATGATCGGGACCCCCGCGGCCTCCAGGGCCCGGGCGAGCTTCAGGGGCGTCTGGCCGCCGAACTGGACGATCACCCCCTCGGGCCGCTCGATCCGCACGATCTCCAGTACGTGTTCCAAGGTGAGGGGCTCGAAGTACAGGCGATCGGCGGTGTCGTAGTCGGTGGAGACGGTCTCGGGGTTGCAGTTGACCATGATGGTCTCGAACCCCGCCTCCCGCAGCGCCATCACCCCGTGGACGCAGCAGTAGTCGAACTCGATGCCCTGGCCGATGCGGTTGGGTCCGCCCCCCAGGATCATGATCTTGCGGCGGTCGGTGGGCTCGGCTTCGCACTCGGCGTCGTAGCACGAGTACAGGTACGGGGTCTTGGCCTCGAACTCGGCGCCGCAGGTGTCGACCCGCTTGTACACGGGGAGCACCCCGTGCTCCTCCCGGGCCCGGCGCACTGCGGCCTCGGTAAGGCCGAGGAGCTGCCCGAGGCGGATGTCGGAAAAGCCCCACTCCTTGGCCCGGCGCAGGGTCGCGGGGGGCAGGGGCGCACCGGCCAGGGCGGTAAGCTCCGCCTCGAAGGCCGCGAGCTGCCGGAGGTTCTCGAGGAACCAGGGGTCGATGCCGGTGATGGCGTGGAGCTCCTCGGCGGTCACCCCCAGGCGCAGGGCCTCCACCAGGTAGTACAGCCGCTCGGGGCTCGGCACCCGCACCCGGGGGAGCACCCGCTCCCTCAGCTCCTCCGCCGACACCCCCTCCACGTCCTTCCACGGCGAGGAGAAGCCGTAGCGGCCCTGCTCCATGCTGGCTACCGCCTTTTGGAGGCTCTCCTTGAGGGTGCGGCCCATGCTCATGGCCTCGCCCACGCTCTTCATCTGGATCCCCAGGGTCGGGTCGGCCTTGGGGAACTTCTCGAAGGCGAAGCGCGGGACCTTGGTCACCACGTAGTCGATGGTGGGCTCGAAAGAAGCCGGGGTCTCCCGGGTGATGTCGTTGGGGATCTCGTCCAGGGTGTAACCCACGGCGAGCTTGGCGGCGATCTTGGCGATGGGGAAGCCGGTGGCCTTGGAGGCGAGCGCCGAGGAGCGGCTCACCCGGGGGTTCATCTCGATCACCACCATGCGGCCGGTCTTGGGGTCCACGGCGAACTGGATGTTGGACCCGCCGGTGTCCACCCCGATCTCCCGGATCACGGCCATGGCCGCGTCCCGCATCACCTGGTACTCCTTGTCGGTGAGGGTCTGGGCGGGGGCCACGGTAATCGAATCCCCGGTGTGCACCCCCATGGGGTCGAGGTTCTCGATGGAGCAGATGATGACGACGTTGTCCGCCACGTCCCGCATCACCTCGAGCTCGTACTCCTTCCAGCCGATCACCGACTCCTCGATGAGGATCTCCCCCACCGGGCTCTGCTCCAGGCCCCAGGGCACCATCCGGTCGAGCTCTTCGCGGTTGTAGGCGATGCCGCCCCCCGAGCCCCCCATGGTAAAGGACGGTCTCAGGATCGCCGGGTAGCCCACGTCCTCCACGATGCGCACGGCCTCGGCCAGGGAGTGGGCGTAGCCCGACCGGGGCAGGTCCAAGCCGATGCGCTGCATCGCCTCCTTGAACTGGGCCCGGTCCTCGGCCTTGTGGATGGCCGGCAGCTTGGCGCCGATCAGTTCGACACCGTACTTGTCCAGGATGCCGAGCTTGGCGGCCTCCACGGCGGTGTTGAGCGCGGTCTGCCCCCCCAGGGTGGGCAACAGGGCCTGGGGCCGCTCCCGCTCCAGGATCCGCTCCACCGACTCCGGCGTCACCGGCTCCACATAGGTGCGGTGGGCCATCTCCGGGTCGGTCATGATGGTGGCCGGGTTCGAGTTGAGGAGCACCACCGTGTACCCCTCCTCCCGCAGGGCCTTGCACGCCTGGCTGCCGGAGTAGTCGAACTCGCACGCCTGCCCGATGACGATGGGGCCGGCGCCAATGATCAGGATCTTCTCGATGTCGGTGCGCTTGGGCATGGGTAGGCTCTCGGCGATTGGCGATTGGCGATTGGCTAACGGCGAACAGCGATCGGTGGCCGGCCGTCGGCGCATCCGGGCGCCAACGGCCAACCGCCGCTCGGCTATGCCGAGCGCTCCATCAACTCGACGAAGCGCCCAAAGAGGTACGCCGAGTCGTGGGGGCCGGGGCTCGCCTCGGGGTGGTACTGGACGCTAAACAGGGGGTACTCGCGGTGGCGCATCCCCTCCACCGTCCGGTCGTTCAAGTTGACGTGGGTCACCTCCACCGCGTCGCCGTGGGCCGAGCGCTTCAGGCTCGGGAGGTCCACCACGAAGTTGTGGTTCTGGCTGGTGATCTCCACCTGGCCGGTGGCCAGGTCCTGGACCGGCTGGTTACCGCCGTGGTGGCCGAACTTGAGCTTGGTGGTGGTGGCCCCCAGGGCCAGGCCGAGGATCTGGTTGCCGAGGCAGATGCCGAAGATCGGCACCCGGCCCAACAGCTGGCGCGCCGCCTCGGCGGCGTAGGGCACCCCCTGGGGGTCCCCGGGGCCGTTGGACAAAAACACCCCGTCGGGCTCAAGCGCCAGGGCGTCGGCGGCGCTGGTGGTAGCCGGCACCACGGTCACGTCGCAGCCGGCGGCGGTCAACTGCCGCAGGATGTTGAACTTGATCCCGAAGTCGTAGGCGACCACCCGGAAGCGGCCGGGGTGCCGGGGCCGGCGGTACCCCTCCCCCCGGGTCCAGTCCGCCACCTCCCACCGGTAGGGCGCGGCGCAAGTGACCTCCCGGACCAGGTCCCGCCCCTCGATGGGGGGGGCGCTGCGGGCCTTGTCCACCAGGGCGGCCCCGTCGAGCTCCCCCGTCGAGATCACCCCCATCATCGCCCCCTGGGTGCGCAGCTTGCGGGTCAGGGCCCGGGTGTCGATGCCCTGGATGCCCACCACCCCCTGGTCCGCCAGGAAGGCGTGGAGGCTCTGGGTGGCGCGCCAGTTCGAGGGGGTGGCCCACGCCTCCTTGACGATGAAGCCCTCCACGTGGAGGCGCGAGGACTCCATGTCCTCTTCGTTCATCCCGCAGTTGCCGATCTCCGGGTAGGTCATGGCCACCATCTGCCCCTTGTAGGAGGGGTCGGAGAGGACCTCCTGGTAGCCGGTCATGCTCGTATTGAACACCACCTCGCCCGCGGTCTCGCCCTCGGCCCCAAAGGACCAGCCCGGGTAGATCGTGCCGTCGGCGAGGGCCAGTAGCGCCTTCTTCATCCCGTGATCTCCGCCGTCTCTAGGTTGTCGGCCGCGATGCGGCCGTCCGCGTACACCGTCTTGCCCCCCACCACGGTCCGCACCACCGCGCCCCGCAGGCGCATCCCCCCAAAGGGGCAGTTGCGGGCCTTGGAAAAAAAGCGCGCGGGCTCCACCACCCGCTCCGCCTCCAGGTCCACCAGCACCAGGTCGGCGGGGGCCCCCGGGGCCAGGGTCCCCCCCGGCAGGCCCAGGGCCCGGGCCGGACCCGCGGTGAGGGCCGCCACCACCCGGGGGAGCGACGCCAGGCCCTCCCGCACCAGCCGCAGGGACAGGGGGAGGCTGGTCTCCAGGCCGATCACCCCGTTGGCCGCCGCCTCGAACTCCACCTCCTTCTCGTCGATCCCGTGGGGGGCGTGGTCGGTGGCGATGGCGTCCACCACGCCCCGGGCGAGGCCCCGCTGCACCGCCTCCACGTCGGCGATCTCCCGCAGGGGGGGGTTCATCTTGAAGACTGAATCGAAGCTCCGCACCCGGTCGTCGGTGAGGGTGAAGTAGTGGGGCGCGGTCTCCCCGGTCACCGCGAGGCCGAGGCGCTTGCCCCAGCGCAGGAGGTCGATGCTCCCCCGGGTGGAGAGGTGGGCCAGGTGGAGCCGCCCCCCGGTGCGCCGCAACAGGAGCAGGTCCCGGACCACCATGACCTCCTCGGCCTCGGCGGGGATCGCCGGCAACCCCAGGTACGCCGAGGTGAGGCCCTCGTTCATGCAGCCTCCGGCGGCCAGCTCCAGGTCCTCGCAGTGGCTCACCACGGTGAGCCCGAAGGTCTTGGCGTACTCCAGCGCCCGGCGCATCAGGAGCGACGAGGCGACCGGGTGGCCGTCGTCGGTCACCGCCACGCACCCCGCGGCCCGAAGCTCCCCGAGGTCGGCGAGCTCCTCCCCCTTGAGCCCCCGGGAGATCGCCCCCACCGGGTACACCCGGCACAGCCCTTCCCGGCGGGCGGTTTCGAGCAAGAACCGGGTGACCTCGGCGTTGTCGTTTACCGGCTTGGTGTTGGGCATGGCGGCCACGGCCGTAAAGCCCCCCGCCGCCGCCGCCCGGGTCCCGGTGGCCACGGTCTCCTTGTACTCGTGCCCCGGCTCTCGCAGGTGCACGTGGAGATCGATCAGCCCCGGGAAGAGGTAGAGCCCCCCGGCGTCCAGGGTCGGGGCCGTCCCGGGGTCGAGGGTCGGCGCCACCGCCACCACCCGCCCCCCTGCCACGGCCACGTCCCGTCGGCCGTCGATGCCCTGGGCCGGGTCCACCAGGTGGGCGCCCCTGATTACGAGGTCCATGCGCCCTGCCCTCCGCATACGAGGTACACCACCGCCATGCGGACCGAGACCCCGTGCTCGGCCTGCTCCAAAATCACCGACCGGGGCCCGTCGGCCACCTCCGACGCGATCTCCACGCCGCGGTTGATCGGCCCCGGGTGCATCACGATGGCGTCGGGCCGGGCCCCCTCCAGCACCCGCCGGTTGACGCCAAAAAACCGCGCGTACTCCCGCAGGCTCGGAAAGGACGCCCGCCCCAGGCGCTCCTGCTGGATGCGCAGGGCCATCACCACGTCGGCCCCCGCCACCGCCTCCTCTACCCGGCTGGTAGCCGTCACCCCGAGCCGCTCCACCTGGGGCGGCAGCATGGTGGCCGGGCCGCACACCCGCACCCGGGCCCCGAGCTTGGTCAGCGCGTGGATGTTGGAGCGGGCCACCCGGCTGTTGGCGATGTCGCCGAGGATGGCGACCTCGAGCCCCTCGATGCGCCCCTTGTGCCGCCGCATGGTAAAGAGGTCCAGAAGGGCCTGGGTGGGGTGCTCGTGGCGGCCGTCCCCGGCGTTGACCACCGAACACTTCACCCGCCGGGCCACGAACTCCGCCGCCCCCGCCGACGGGTGGCGGAGCACCAGGACGTCCGGGGCCATCGCCTCGATGTTTCGGACCGTGTCCAAGAGGGTCTCCCCCTTGGACACCGAGCTCCCGGAGGAGGAGAAGTTCACCGCGTCGGCCGACAGCCGCTTCTCCGCGATCTCAAAGGAGATGCGGGTGCGGGTCGAGGCCTCAAAAAAGCAGTTGACGATGGTCTTGCCCCGCAGGGTCGGCACCTTCTTCACGTCCCGCCGGGACACCTCCGAAAACCCCTCGGCCGCGTCCAGGATGGCGGTGATCTCCTCAGGGGCCAGGGGCTCGATGCCGAGGAGGTGCTTGCGGGCGAAGCTCACGGTCAGCCCTCCCTGCCCCAGTCGTGGGCGGGCTCCAGAAGGAGCACCGCGTCCTCCCCCGACCCGTCCCCGAGCCGCACCTCCACCTGCTCGTCCCGGCCGGTGTGGAGCGCGTGGCCCACGTAGTCGGGCTGGATCGGCAGCTCCCGGTGGCCCCGGTCCACCAGCACCGCGAGCTGCACCGAGCGGGGCCGGCCCAGGTCCATCAGGGCGTCCAGGGCGGCCCGGATGGTGCGCCCGGTGTAGAGGACGTCGTCCACCAGCACCACCGCCAGGTCGTCGATGGAGAAGGGGATCTCGGTGGGGCGCAGCATGGGCGAGGCCCCGGCCCGGCCGAGGTCGTCCCGGTACAGGGTGATGTCGAGCCGCCCCACCGGCACGTCGGCGGCCTCGGCCAGCCGCACGTGCTCCCGCAGCCGCTCCGCGAGCCGGTCGCCCCGGCGCACCACCCCGACGAAGGCGAGGCCCTCGGTGCCCCCGTTGCGCTCGACGATCTCGTGGGCCATGCGGGCCAGCGTCCGGCGCACCGCCGCCGCGTTCAAGATCACCCGTCGGTTCAGCTCGGCCATGGGCTCACCTCAAAAAAAAACCTTCTCGCCGCAGCAAAGAAGGCCTTCTTGACGATGTTCGGGGGCGGGTTCCACGGCAGCACCGGTACCTCCTGGCCCAGTCCCGGGCCGACGTTGGCCGCGGACTATAGCACCCCCCTCCCGGGGGGTCAATCGGGCCAGGCGGCTTTTGTGGCGTTGACGACTCGTCGCCGGCTTGACAGACTTGGCCTACACGAGGCCGCTGGGGCATCCCCAGGACGCCTCCCAGGCAGGAGACCGCGCCGTGGCACACGCTGCACAGGAAGATGCGCTGATGGAAAAGATCCGCGCCCTCCCTCCCGAGAAGGTGGCGGAGGTGGAGGACTTCGTGGACTTTCTGCGCCAGCGTGATGAGGACCGGCGGCTTGGCCCGGACACCCTCGCCCTCGCGGAGAGCGCCTTCCGGCGGGTGTGGGACAACGAAGACGACGCCGCCTATGACCGGCTATGAGGGCGGCAGGCCTCTTGAAACCGTCCGGGTTCAAGCCCCTGCTCACGACGATCGAGAAGGGGCTGGTGCTCGGCAGACTCGGCACCCTGGCCGCAGCCGACCGCACCCGGCTCGGGCACCTGCTGCGGACCATCCTCGGGGAGTAGCCACTCCGGGCTTCGCGTTGTCCCCGCCCCTTGCAGACCGTCGAGGTTCGAGAGGGAGGTCTTTTTGACAGGATGAACAGGCTGGACAGCATCTCCGGGATTGCCTTCCTCTGGCATCCTGTAGTCCTGCCCAAGTCCCCCGTTCCCCGAGGCGTCCGCTGACGACGGAACGTGACGCATCGTCGGAGATCTCTGCCCATCAAGGGCGTCTAGCCGCCCCCCCTCGGCAGGGCCCCGCCGGTCACGCGGGTTCGGGGCCCACCAGGGCAAGGGACCGGGTCACCCGAAAGCACACCAGGCTGCCCACGGCCGCCCCCGTTCCCGGGCCCACCACCGCGTCGGCGCGACCCCGGATGGCCTCCAGGACCGGGCCGTCGACCTCTTCCCGCACCTTCTCCAGGTACAGCCGCACGCCCCGGTACCCGGCCTGGGCGAAGGCGTAGGCGGCCTTTGGGTTCGCTTGCAGATTCGCGTGGGTCAGGCGGTCGCCCATGCCAAAGGCCAGGGTCCCGTCGTCCAGGACGCGGGGCTTGGAGTAGACCGCCAGGTTGACGTTCCCCTCGGCGTCGCTGGTAGCGAGCAACCCCAGCCCCTCTTCCCGGGCGAAATAGTCCTTCCAGTCCATCGAGCGCTCCCTTTCGGTGAGGGTTGGTGTCGTCCGGGGCGAGGCGCCCCCCTTTGTTCCCAATGGCCAAGACTGGCGCCGCCGCTGGGGGGCGCCCCCCCAGGGCCCGGCTCTTCTCCCGAGTCTCGGCTTCAGGCACCGGCCCCCTGGGCGCGGGACAGGATCTCCCCCAGGGCCCCGTCCAGGTCCGCAAAGCGAAACGAAAAGCCCGCCTCCTGGAGCTTGTGGGGCCGAGCCTTCTGGCTGAACAGGGAGACGGCGCCGAACTCCCCCAGCACCAGCCGCAGGGCGAGCGCGGGAGTGGGGAGGATGGCGGGCCGGCCCAGGGCTCGTCCGAGGGCCTGCGCGAACTCGACCTGCCGAACCAGCTGGGGGGAGACGAAGTTGAAGGGTCCCTCCAGGGTTTCTCCCGCCAACAGGAAGAGGATCCCCCGGACCACGTCCTCCCGGTGGATCCAGGGCATCCACTGGCGACCGGAGCCCAGGGGGCCGTTGAGGAACCAGCGAGCGTTTCGCACGAACTGGGGCAGGGCCCCCCCGTCGTGCCCCAGGACGACGCCGAACCGCGTGGTCGCCACCCGCGCGCCCCGCTCCCGGGCGCGAAACGCCTCCCCTTCCCAGTCCGTGGCCAGCCGGGCTAAGAAGTCGCGGCCGACCGGCGCGGACTCGTCGAGCTCCCGCTCCCCCGCGTCCCCGAAGACCCCGATGCCCGAGGCACTCACCAGGGTGAAGGGGCCGCCGGCCGGGATCGCCTGGACGAGGTTCCGGGTGGTGTCCAGGCGGCTCGCCCGCAGGAGGCCCTTGACCCGGGGGGTCCACCGGCCGAAGACGGGGTAGCCGGCCAGGTTGACCGCCGCCGCGCACTCCCCCACCGCGTCC
Source organism: Deltaproteobacteria bacterium (assembly GCA_037446775.1). Classification (GTDB taxonomy): domain Bacteria; phylum Desulfobacterota; class Deferrisomatia; order Deferrisomatales; family JACRMM01; genus JBBIIA01. The sequence goes on along the minus strand of JBBIIA010000114.1, from coordinate 794 downwards.
CACCACGGCCCGGCCTGGGTCGACTCCCCCACCACCACCCGAACCCGCGTTCCGCCGGGGATGGCCCGCCCAGCCTCCGGGGGCCGCACCAGCACCACGACCTCGTGGCCCGCGTCGAGCAGGCAGGGGATGAGGCGCGACCCGACGAAGCCGGTGCCCCCGGTGACGAAGATCCTCATGCCCGTCCTCCTACGGTGCCCGCCTGCTCCCCGCGCCCCGAAAGCCGTCGCCCCGGGCTCACGGGTGGTTCCGAAGCTGGAGTTCGGCGGGGTGGGGGTTCAAGTACGTCTGCTGGGCCAGATAGGGGATCCCGTGCCTGCGCACGTGGTGCTGGACGAGGGTGACCGGCACCACGAGGGGCAGTTCCTCTCTCCGGTAGCGGTCGATCACCTCCAGGAGTTCCTGTTTCTCGTCGGGAGTCAGCACCTTCTTGAAGTAGCCCAGGGCGTGCTCCAGGACGTTGGCGTTCTTCTTCGCCGTAGCCCGAAGGGATAGCGCCCGAAGCAGGAGTTCCTCGTAGCGGTCGAAGGCCCCAAGGTCGCCGGGGTCGGCCGACCGGGCCACCAGTCGGCCCATCTCCCGCAGGTGGGGCACGCTGTGGGCCATGAGGAGGAGCTTGTTGCGGGCGTGAAAGTCCACCAGGTCGCGCCACTGCCCCCCCCGCTCCCGCACCTCGCGCCAGCGCCGCAGGGTGAAGAGCCGCTCGATGAAGTTCTCGCGGAGCGCCGGGTCGTGGAGCCGCCCCTCCTCCTCGACGGGCAGGAGGGGGAAGTGCTCCCGGAACGCCCGGGCGA